>JANXXL010000141.1 GCA_025350625.1 Bryobacterales bacterium
GACCCATTTCGCGCCACCAGAAGTAGTCGATTACGTAACTGCAAATGGTGCGCCCGAAGACCAGCACCACCACCACGGCAATGACGATTGCGGCAATCCCTATTTGCGGATTTCTTCCACCGCGGGGAAGTTCTCGAAAGGCCATAGCTTCCTAAGCGTACACGAATACGCTGGTCCTGAATTTGCCGGAGGTATTTAGAGCAACCGGAAGTTCACTTCGATGGTGGCCATCACCGGCACGGGTTTGCCGTCTTTCATGCCCGGTTTGAAGCGCCACTTTTCCACCGCTTCGATGGCCTTCTGGTCGAGGCCCAAGCCCAGCGAACGCAGCACTTTCAAGTTCTGCGGACGCCCCTGGTCATCGACCACCAGCGAGAGCACCACCGTGCCCTGCCACTTGGCCTTGCGGGCTTCTTCGGAGTATTCAGGCTCCACCTTGCTCAATACGCTGGGCGCGGAGACGCCGCCGCCGATCCTGAACGCGCCGCTGCCAAACCCGCCGCCAGAGCCCGGTCCCACGCCGGGTCCCTTGCCCGAGCCGACGCCGCCGCCCGAACCACTGCCGATTCCACCGCCCGACCCGATGCCGTTTGAAGGAATCCCCAGCTTACTCAGAGGATCGCCATAATTATTCGCCTGGATATTCGGAACGTCATCGGGAGCGATGATCGAAGGCACCATGGGCAACTTCGGATCCGGAATCGGGTTCACGCGCGGTGGAGTGAACTGGCGCGGCGCCGGCTTGGGCAGCTTGCCTTTGCTCGCGTTCAGCAGTTCCCTGGCTCCGCCGCCACCGCCGCCACCCGAGGCCTGCTTCTTGTTTTGCGCGATGTAAGGCCGCAGATCCACCTCGATGCCGGTGACCTGCTTCACCATTTTTTGCACCGGCTTGAGAGATCCGAGAAATATCAGCAGCGCAATCACGCCAACGTGAATCGCGAGCGATAAGAATCCGGATTTGGCTTCATTCCCGCCGTAGATCGTAATCTCGTGCATAGGAACCGGCTTCGAAGTGATTTCGAGCGGAGGAAGCTTGGGCGGATTGATCAGCTCTTTGATGTTCTTGAAAATTTCCAGAAACCAAGGTTTCTCAATCGAGGCAGGCGGGAGCAAGTGCGCGAGATGATCTTCGGGCGCGAAGTGATCTTCGGGAATATTCCCAGGGACCCTGTCGGGGCCATTTAGATTCTGCTCAGCCACCTACGCACCCAGCCCTATTACACCGTTTCCGAATTAATGACGTCAGGGGGCGGCAAAACGTTGCATGCTCCGTCCCTTCTTTATGATACGACTCCCGGAGCCGCGATTTCCAGGAAACTCGCGGTCTCGCGCCAGAGATCTTCGAGGACATCGGTCAATTCGTGGCCGGATTTGAACAGCGTCAGCCTGGTATGGGCGTGCGCCAGCGCGAAATCGTAGGAAACCTGATAGGGAACCACAGGGTCTTCCGTGCCATGCAAGATCAAAGCCCTCTGGTGGAAATCCGGGACCGCGGGGTATTTCGACGCGTCTTCGAGGAACTGATAGCCCAGCCGCTGTTCGGCCTTGGCTCCGTAATGATAAACCGACGCCCATCCCTTGTGTTTCCACTGCTCGAGTTCCGAGGCGCTGACGCGGGTTTCCCATCGCTCGACAAACTGGAACGCAGGGGCGATCAGGATCAGGCGGGCAGCCCGTTGAGGATTCTGCTCCGCGTAGAGCGCCGCGAGATACCCGCCCAGGCTGGACCCCATCAGCACCAGCGCTTCGCCGGATGGCGCCGCGCGTGAAACCGCCGACTCAACAACCTGCATCTGCCCGCTGATAGTCAACTTTTCGAAATTGCCTTGATCGAGCGCCGGAGCTTCAAACGCAACGCTCGCCTCGGCAAACTTGCGTGCGAAGAATTGGGCTTTGGTCGATTGCGGGCTGGAGGCGAACCCGTGCAGATACACTACGCGCATCAGGGCTTGGTTCCAAACCGGCGAAAATCGCTATAGCTGAATTTATTCTCCGCCACTTCTTCGCCCGAGTGAAGTTCCCGCTGCGTGGTTTCGACAGGCAGGAGCGTTCCGAATTCGCTCATGCCGTAATCGACCGTAGCTTCCTCGCGCAGACCGCCGCCCTTGCTGTCGTCAGTCGCGGTCATGGTTATCCGAAGCGGCAGGCCATCCGCTTCCCGCACCCAAATCTCGCCCTCAACGCTGAGGCGCTGGGGCACGGCTGCGGAATCCTTGCGAAACACGGTGAGGGCCTGCGGGCCGTCGAGTTGCCGGTAGCGGAATACTTCGGTGGGAACGGTGCCCAGCAGGCGCGGGCCCCCGGCGGTGATCTCGTAGCGCTCCGCGCTGCCCCGGCTGAATAAAAGCAAAATCTGGCCAAAGTCCGTAGCTGCTCCCTGCAATCCGTACTTTTCGAGTTGCTGGAGCGCGCGCTTCTTGCGCTGGTCGTCATTTCCAGTCACTAGTTTTCCGAGCGCCTCCTGGGCCTGACTCTCGCCGGCGACCCGTTTCCCGTCGACGGAAGTCACTTGCCGCACCTCATGAATCTCCTGCCCTCCGAGCAGCGCAAACCCGTACTCGGAGACAATTTCGCGCTCCTTCCAGGCGGGATCGCTGACTCGAATTTTGAACCGCGCGGCGCCCAGCGCACGCTGATGAAGGGTCTCGCGGCCCACTACTTCGGGCGCGATCTTCTGGAACGCATCGGCTTCCCGCGCCAGCCGCTCCACCAGCTTTTGCGTGCGTTCATCGGCTCGCACCGTAAGCGCGAAACAGAGAAGCGTCAAGCCGCGCATATAACATCGAGGATCTCATAGGCGAGCCCTGTCGTCATTTGGGGTGACCTCACGACCGCTAAAGGGCCGCACATGCTTTTGTCTCAGCAACAGGGAAGGCAGGGATCAACAATCAACCCCAGCGGGCTTTTGCGGCCTTCTTGGCGAGTGCTTTGCGTTTCGAGGGCGACAGCGCCGCCGCCCTTGCCGCGCCGCCGCGTTTTCCCAGCGCAACCGCAGCCGGATTCTTGCCCGCGTTTCGGATCGTCCAAGGGTTTGCCGGTCAGCTTCTCGCCGATGAACTCTTCAACAGTGCGACGTGCGACCGTTATGAAGTCGTGATCCTTGCTTGAACGACTAGGGATGATACGATTATCCCATGATCGGCCCAATAGCCGTAGCTTTTATATTGTTAGGGATGCCAACGGCTTTTGCTCAGGCTTCAGAATTGGACCGATGTATGGGTGCCGCAAACACCCAGACTGCGATGACTAAGTGTGCGAGCGAAGAAGCCAAGCGCGTTGATGGACAATTGAACTCGATTTATCAGCGCGTATTGCGTGCAGCCGACGGCGACGCTCTGGCCGTGACTAAGATCAGAACTGCTGAACGGGCTTGGCTATCTTACCGTGACGCATATATTGAGGCGATGTATCCCGCAAAGGACAAGCAAGTAACATACGGCTCAAAATTCCCGATGGACGCCGATTTGTTGTACGCAGCACTAACAAAAACACAAGTCGAAGCACTCAAAAAACTACTAGAACAGCATTCGGTCCAGCGATAAAATTCAAACTTATACACTACCCACAGGCGAGCCGCCAAAGCGTGGGAACTGGCTCCCCGTGTTAGCATGGAAAATACCCCGGCAAACATGATTCGTCCTTTCCGTGGCATCACTCCCAGCATCGCTGTCTCTGCTTACGTCGACCCCAGCGCCGTCTTAATTGGCGACGTCAGCGTAGGCGAGCGCGCCAGCATCTGGCCCAACGTGACCATCCGCGCCGATGTGGATCACATCCATATTGGGGCGGAGACCAGCATCCAGGACGGTACCGTACTGCACTGCGACGAAGGAGTTCCGCTCACTATCGGCGATCGTGTGACCGTGGGACACTCGGCCATGCTGCACGGCTGCACCATCGAGGACGACGCGCTGATTGGCATGGGTGCCATCGTGCTGAATCACGCCCTGGTTGGCAAAGGCGCCGTGCTCGCCGCCGGATCGCTGGTGCCTGAACGCGCCGAAGTGCCGGCCGGGATGCTGGCGCTGGGCGTTCCCGCCAAGCCGCGGCGTGCAGTGACAGAGGAAGAGCAGTCCCGGTTCGCCGATAGTGTGAAGCACTACGTGAAAATGGCCGCCCTTTATCTGGAAGAACCCGCATGAAAGCGGTGAAGGGGACACGCGATATTCTGCCGCCCGCGAGCGACGTCTGGATCCGCGTCGAAGCCGTGGCGCGCGAGGTGTTTCGCACTTTTAACTATCACGAAATCCGTACGCCCATTTTTGAAGAAACGGCTCTCTTCGCCCGCAGCGTGGGCGAAGATACCGACATCGTGGGCAAAGAAATGTACACCTGGGAAGACCGCGACGGCACCTCGCTCACGCTGCGCCCGGAGGCTACCGCTTCAGTGATGCGCGCATACATCGAGCACCGCCTCGATCAAATCCCCGGCATCAAAAAGTTCTACTATATAGGACCCATGTTCCGCCGGGAACGTCCGCAGAAGGGCCGCTACCGCCAGTTCTACCAGATTGGCGCGGAGGCCATTGGCTCCGAGTCGCCTATTGTCGATGCGGAAGTCATCGAAATGGTGGTGGAGCTGCTAAACCGTGCCGGGCTTACGGGGTTTCACCTCATTCTGAATTCCGTCGGCTGCTCCACCTGCCGCCCCAAGTTTATGGCGGCGCTGAAAGAAAAACTTGCGGGGATCGCGCCCAAGCTGTGCGAAGATTGCCAGCGCCGCGCGACTACCAATCCTCTGCGCGTCCTCGACTGCAAGGTTCCGGACGACCAGGCGGCGATCGACACACTGCCGTCCATACTCGATCACCTCTGCGAAGACTGCCACGCACATTTCCGCGTGGTGCAGGAGCATTTGGGCGAGCGCGGCATTGCCTTCGAAATCCGTCCCCGCCTGGTCCGCGGCCTGGATTATTACATGCGCACCACGTTCGAAATCACTCACGGTGCTCTGGGCGCTCAAAACGCGGTTTTGGGCGGCGGGCGCTACGACGGCCTCGCGGAATCGCTCGGCTCACGCGTTCCGGCGCCGGGCATCGGTTTCTCCATCGGCGAAGACCGCCTGGTGATGAGCGTGGAAGAAACTCATCCGGGAGCGCACGAGCCTGCCGTAGACGTGTTTCTAGCCCCTCTTGGCGACGTCGCTGAAAAACATGCTGGAGCTCTCGCCGCCGAATTACGCGCCGCCGGGGTTTCGGTCGAGCGATCGGTTGACCGCAAGTTAAAGCGTGCGCTCGAGACCGCCAACAAGATGGGCGCCCGTTTCGCGTTGATCATCGGAGACAACGAGATCGCCGCCGGAACATACTTAATGAAAGATATGGCGTCGGGCGATCAAGTGTCGCTTTCGCGGGAAGCCCTCGCCGCGCATATACAGAAAAATTAGATCATGCCATCCGTACCTCTCGATTTCCTGGGCGACCTCCGCCGCACCCACACCTGCGGTGAATTACGCGCGTCCGATGCGGGCAAGAAGGCCCTTCTCATGGGCTGGGTGCACCGCCGCCGCGACCTGGGCGGCGTGATTTTCATTCATCTGCGGGACCGCGATGGCGTCACCCAACTCGTCTTTCACGAAGACGCCGAACCGGCGGTCCACCAGAAGGCTGAGCTGCTGGCTTCCGAATATGTGATCGCCGCGGAAGGCACTCTCGCGCTGCGGACGGCCGAGAACATCAACCCCGCCATTCCCACTGGAGAAGTGGAACTGGTAGTCGAGAAACTGTGGATCTTGAATGAATCGCGCACGCCGCCTTTCCCGATGGAAGACAACGTGGATGTCAAGGAAGACGCGCGCCTGAAGTACCGCTATGTCGACCTGCGGCGTCCGCGGATGCAGCACAATATCATCTTGCGCTCGAAGATGGCTTACGCCGTGCGGCAGGAGCTGACCGAACAAGGCTTTCTCGAAATCGAAACGCCGTTCCTGACGCGGTCTACTCCCGAGGGCGCGCGCGATTATCTGGTGCCCGCGCGCGTGAGTCCGGGCAACTTTTATGCGCTCCCGCAGTCTCCGCAGATCTTTAAACAACTGCTTATGGTCGCGGGATTCGAAAAGTACTTCCAGATCGTGCGCTGCTTCCGTGACGAGGATCTGCGCGCCGACCGCCAGCCCGAATTCACGCAGATCGACTTGGAAATGTCTTTCCCGCAACAGGAGACGATCTATCAAGTGATCGAGCGGATGCTGAAGGCGGTGGCGAAAGCGGCCGGATGCGAGATTGAAATTCCGCTTCCGCGCCTTACCTATGCCGAGGCCCTGCGCTCGTATGGAAGCGACAAGCCCGACCTCCGGCTGCCGCCTTTCCATTGCGTCGAGGATCTATTCAAAGGCGAGAATCTAACCACTGAAGGCCTGCCGCTGGTGGCCATTCGCGTCCCCAAAACCGGGCCCGTCAGCCGCAAGGAGCGCGACGAACTCAAAGCCTTTGGCCAGGAGCGCAGGCTGCGTGTTTTCGACGATGCCAAGCGCCTCGAGCGCGACTTCCCTGCGGCCATGGCCGAGGTCCGCGCCCGTACCGGTGCGACTGACGACGATTTGCTGATGCTCTGCGGCTGGAGCGGCGACGCGAAAGGGCAACGTCCCGAGGAGACCATGTTGCTCGCCGCCGGCCATCTGCGCCTGCAGGCCGGGCAAAAGTATAACGACCGCCATCAGTTGCTCGACCCCAAGGACTTCCGCTTTTTATGGGTGGTCGACTTCCCCATGTTTGAGTGGGACGAAGAAGAAAGCCGTTGGAACGCGGCGCATCATCCGTTCACTTCGGTGCATGACGAAGATCTCGACAAGCTGACCACGGATCCCGCGCATTGCCGCGCGAAATCCTACGATGTCGTGCTGAACGGCACCGAACTAGGCTCGGGGTCTATTCGTATCCATCGCCGCGATGTGCAGGCGCAGGTATTTGCGGCGCTCGGGCTTTCCGACGAAGAAGCCCGCCACAAATTCGGCTTTTTGCTGGACGCCCTCGAATACGGCGCGCCGCCGCACGGCGGGATCGCGCTTGGTCTCGATCGTTTGGTGATGCTATTGGCCGGAGAAACGTCCATCCGCGACGTGATTCCCTTCCCCAAGACGGCCAAGGGAACCGATCTTATGTGCGAAGCTCCCTCCGATGTGCCCGAACGCGCGCTCCGCGAACTCGGCATCAGTATTCGTAAGAAATAAGGCCGCCCCTGGGCATCACGGTTTGGGAAGTGCCTCATTCGTAGGCATCACTCCTGGCCGAGCCGGAATGTTCGGGTATGGCTTCAATGTGATCTTTTCAGGCAGCGTGGCAAGAAAGGTCGTTTCCGCTGCAATGCGCTCTTTGACGGTCTGATCTACAGCGGTTGCTTGAATCGTTTTCAACATCGCTAAAGACCTTCTCGGTTTCCTGTAAGCTATATTCTGTATAGCATCCATCTGCTTGAACGAGTTGTGAATAATGTCCAAGACAGTTAGCGTCTGGGCGGCGGTCAGGGTCGGCATTTCTGACATGACGACAGAGACGTAGAAGGCGGCCTCATCGCCCATCATGCCGAGAACTCCATCTCCGATAGGCGAGAGAGGGCTAGGATAGCGCATATACTCCTTAACACAGGTATAATTCCATTGCATACTCGGCGAGCTAAACCCTCTTGTAACTCCTGGGCTCATCGCTCCTTCTACCGACGTAGTTTTTGGCGCAGGCTGTGGTAGTGAATTTGGTGAAGGTTGTGAATAGGGTGCAGGTTGGCCGTAGACGTTGCTGCCGGCCAGCACAAAAAGAACGCATGTCGCGAGGATTGCTTGTTTCATTTAGCTACACTCCCTTTTACCTTGTAACATCTATATCACCGCCGTTAGATATTTCCCCTGAGTGGGGAGAGGTGCTCGTTGTAGTGAAGTTATTCGTCCGGATCGTAGTGCTCGGTCCTCCGATTAGCAGGTATATCGTCTCCTGAAATTGAAGATTCACAAAGGCAGATCCACTGCATTCTCCAACGGTCGCGGCGTCTTGGAAATTAGGGAGGGACCCGAGCGAAACGCTTGTGTTCCAGTCACTTCCAGCGTAGGCGGATTGGGCAGTAATAGGAATATTTACGTCTCCGAACGTCAACCCGGATAGATGATAAACTTCGTCTAACCCGAATCCATAGGGCTGGGGCTGGCCCGCGGGGCAATCGTAGGTAGTCCCTGGCTGAGGGAAAAGAGAGGTCGGTACCGGGATCACTTCCATATTGAAGGACATTGCGAATGTAGCACCGTTCAGGTACCATTGGCCTGCATATCTGCCGACATTGCCGGTGGTAACTAGGTAAGAGGCCGAGAACGAGCCGTCCAAACCGGTATAACCAGCCGTGTATAATCCTGAACTTCCCCCCGTTTGATTGGTCCAGTAGACCGCAACCGCTACATTAGCTGGGGCACCATACACGGTTAGCGACCAATAATCTCCAACTACGAAATTGGTACCTAATGTCCTCGACGGATTGTTAAAGGTTAGGCTGACCGAGTAATACCCGGTAACGGTCTCACTGTCTAGCGTGGCGCCGCGAGTACCGCCCGAGTAGTCGTAAAGCCTAAAAACATACGAGGCACCAGGTCCTATCCAGGTTGCATTCTGGCTATACACTCCTGCTCCCGAACTCGCGAAAAGGGACTCTGCGCCCCCATTGACTGAAACCCAGACCTGGACTGCGGAAGTTCCCGTAGAGTTCCATCCAATCGTGCTTGTACAATTGTACGCTCCACCGGCAATTATACAGGGGTTCGGAGATGGGGTAATTCCCCCTGTTTGTGCGTGAGCAAGTGGTGCAAAGGTCAATCCACCCGCGAGGCAAACAAGTAAGAATCTCTGGCAAGCAGAGAAACAGCCATAAAGAGACAAGAGCCGACGGCGATAGTTCATCTTGTAACCCCTTCCTGAAAGCTTGGAGCAATTCAGGGATCTTCCTACCCTGTTATCTCCAAATCCTTTATAGGGGGCGAACAGAAAATCTGTATGCGCCTGTTGCCGCAACAGCCGCAATTCCCTTCTTTTTAAATGCGAATGTGTGGCTGTTGTTCTAACCACTGCTGGATGGCTTCGCGCTGAAATCGCCATTGGCGGCCCATCTTGACGGCTGGCAACTCTGAACATTCGGCCCACAAGCACACCGTCCGAGTTGATATGCCAAGCCAGGCTGCTAACTGAGCGGTGTTAAGCAACGATTGCGATTTCATCTAACTGCACCTCCAGGGTAACGGAATTTGGTAATGAAAACTTTACCCCCCGTGACGACATCCCCAAAGTACGATGAAGTACTGCTTGTTTTTATCAATATTATTTGGCAAAAGTCAAGCTAACATATGGCATAAATATACTTGACTAAGGAGCTATTTTAGGGCATACTTAGTTCATGGCAAGTGTAACCGAACCAACCACCCTCCAGGAAGCTATTCTATACTTCGCCGATCTCGACAACTGCCAAGACTACATGGTAGCGCGGCGCTGGCCGAACGGCGTATCCTGCCCTACTTGCGGCGCTACGGACGTTCGTTACCTTGCCAATCAGCGGCGCTGGGAGTGCAAAGCCAAGCACGCCAAAAAGCAGTTCTCCGCGAAGGTGGGCACTATTTTCGAGGATTCCCCGATCCCGCTGGATAAGTGGCTTTCCGCCGTGTGGCTAATCACCAGTGCCAAGAATGGAATTTCCTCATGGGAGATCCACCGCGCCTTAGGCGTCACTCAGAAAACCGCTTGGTTCATGCTCCATCGCGTTCGGCTCGGAATGCAGGATAACGTTACCGGCGGCAAGCTATCCGGCAAGGTGGAAGTTGACGAAAGCTTTATCGGCGGAAAGGCGCGGAACATGCACGGCGAAGTGAAGGCGCGAAAGATTCAGGGACGGCGCGGACCCGAAGGCAAAGCGATTGTTGCGGCAGTCCTGGAACGCGGCGGCAAGGTTCGGGCGAAGGTGATTGATCGCCGCAAGAAAAAAGATTTACAAGCGCTGGTACGTGAGAATGTCGAACCTGGGTCTGAACTCTATAGCGATGCGTTGAAATCGTACGAAGGGCTTGCCGGAGAATATCAACATCAAGTGATCGATCATGCGATAGCTTACGTTGACGGCCAAGTTCACACTAACGGCATGGAGAACTTTTGGAGCCTGCTCAAGCGCGGAATCAATGGCACCTATGTTTCCGTCGAACCTTACCATCTATTCCGCTACGTTGACGAACAGGCATTCCGGTTTAACAATCGGATCGACATGAACGACGCGGATCGGTTCGATATGGTCATGCGTCAACTTGCCGGGAAGCGCCTCACATGGAAAGAACTCATTGGCAAGACGGACGCAACGACGCAAGCAAACTAAACGGCAGGGGCGCGGCAAACGCGCTAAACTGAAAACGCCCAACGGGTAGCACCGCTGGGCGTAATCTCGACGCCATGAATGGGCATGGGTCGATTGGATAATATCCGAGCCAATCGTAACACAGGTCCATTCATGGCGTCCCAAAAGGGGCCTAAACGCCAATGACTATGGAAGTTCCGAACGTGAATGGAATGCCAAGTATTACCGCAGCAGCAGAAGTGATGCAATGTGAACGGCAACATCGACCGCAACAAACTCCACTTGAAACCGCAGTTACGCTTTCGGCGATAGCGGCGAATGTGGCGACGGTGTTTACGGCGTTACTGTAGCGCCTTATCTTTCGCTTTTGGCTTAGGTCCACGCTTGCGCGGATTCTTCGCGGCCTTGCGCTTATATGCATCCATGCGGCGCTTCAGTTCGTCATGCGAGACGGATAGCAACTTGTCCATCGTGCGCGTGAAGGCGTCGAACTCTGGATTGGCTTTCGTCACGTTTTTATCATACCCGCTTGGGTTATGATACTCCAATGCTGACTATCCATCGGTGTGTGGCTGTTGCTGCCCTGTTTGCTGGAATGGCAGTCGCGCAAGACGTCCCGAGAGCGGGCTACATAATTACATTCGTGAAGTCGGATCGGGTCTGGAAGTATGGAATCCGGCACGAACCATACGACAAGATTTCACAGTATCTCGTGGATCAGTTGCAACTGGCGCTTGAGAAAAAGGGACTCCATGCCGCCTCTCCACCAGAGACAGCACGCTACCGATTGACGGCGGAAGTGCTTGAGGTTACCTCTCATGCAGCGACTATAAAGAGACCGGGCAACGATGTGGCCGCAACGCTTCAGATCGCAAGGGGCGATCAGATTCTATACAGCAAGGGATACCATGGGGAAGCGAAGACAATTAACGCACCACGGGCAGCCGTGATAAATCGCGCTGTCGATGCGCTGGTGAAAGAGATTACAGACGACGAGAAGGTAGTCGCTACGCTCAGGGAATGAATCCAGGAATCCATTCCGGTACTCGCGTCATGGATGCAAGCACCCTATTGCGCGCTTGCGGCTTAGTGAGTTTGTCGTAACCGAGGATCGCGTGAATGGGCGGGTCTTTAATAATCTCTTGGATGGACTCTGGTAATGTGCTGAATTGCCTTCCTAGGCAGTGGGTATGAATTGTCCAAGTGTACACGTCTGCGCATTGGATAGCGGCGCGGGTGCTTGGTGCTGTAGTGAGAATATCCACACGCCGCAAATAGTAAGGCCCTAGGGCGCGTTTCGATGCGGTTCGCTTCCAGTAAGGTTCCACGTACCGCAAAAACCGCTCGCCCTCATCAAAAAAATACTCGAATCTGTTCGGCTCTCTGAACTGATAATCAACGCACGGAATGATGTAATCCACACAAAGCGCCTCGGGATCGTTAAGCGTGGGGATCGTAGGCTTAAGTGCGCGGTGGTCATCCATCACAACTACGCATGCGTACGCCGTCAGGCCATGCCGAGTCCAGTAGTTTAAGATTGTGATCGCTTCCGATAGGGCAAATAGTCGATCCGCTTCCGGTACGTTTTTAAGTTTCTTTCCACCAGACAGGCAGTCTGCTACGCCCATCGGAAACCCTTGCAGCGGCCCATTGACGCGCTTGATCCATTCGCGCTGCACGTCGTTCCAAATATCCGCATCAGCAACCAGTACGGACAATGTAACGAAACGGTCTTTTGGCTTGCCGCGCCCATCACAGAACCCGCGTACTATTGCCATGAGGTATTGTCTCTCCGTTGGGTACAGGGGCAGGCTACACCCGTCCCCTTCGCCCGAACTTTGCCGGACTCCCTGACAGTACCCCGTCAATAGCTCCTTAGTCAAGTATATTTATGCCTAACATATTGCTGTTTCGCCGCGTTGTTTGGAGCAACACTGCTGAATTTACAGTAATATATACGGGATTTTAAAATAATAGTCGCCTGAGCGACGCGGCTCTACTCGATACATTAGCCAAAGGGCAGAACCCGTTTTTTTTGAGGTGCTTCCATCCGCGACGTCATTCCCTTCCCAAAAACCCCCGGGGGAACCGACCTCATGTGCGAAGCCCCCTCGGATGCGCTCCGCGAACTCGCATCAGTATTCGGAACAAATAAGGCGCGTGGACGCTTACTCCGCGCGCAGAGCGATCGCGGGATCGATTCTGGTTGCCTTGATAGCTGGAATGAAACAGGCCACCGCTGCAACCAAAGCCAGGAGCAGCGCAGCGCCCAAGAACGTGAGCGGATCAATCTCATGGGAGCCTACCAAAATGCTCCTGAGCCAGTACGAAATCGCCACCGCCCCCGCAAGGCCCAGTCCGATCCCAATCCCGGTCGGACCCATTCCCATGCGAATCACCTGCCGCAAAACAGCGCCCCGGCTAGCCCCCAGCGCCATCCGCAACCCAATCTCGTTTCTCCGTTGTGCTACCGCGTAGGCATTCACGCCATAGACCCCAAGCGCAGCCAGGAGCAGCGCTACCAGCGCGAAGGCGCTCATGGACGCGGTCTGAAATCGTGGTTGGGCCGCCTGATTTTCTAACCTCTGTTCCAGGGTCCCAATCTGTTCGATCGGTTGTTCCTTGTCGATGGCCATAAACTCAGCGCGGAGCGCCGAGCCCAACGCCGCCGGGTCCCCCTGAGTCCGTGCCACGAACCACACACCCCGGGACCATGGGTTTTGAGAATGCGGCACGTATATCGCCGGCTTCTGTTCCGAGAAAGGCTCATCCAGCCTAACATTCGCCGCAACGCCGACGATCTCGACAGTCACCGTCTCATCGCCATTTTCCCAGCGGATTGGCCGGTTCACGATAAGGCGTTTGCCGACTGGATCCTGATTGGGGAAATATCGGGCCACTAGCGCTTCACTTACAATCGCCACCAGCGGCGCTTTTTCGGTGTCCGCTTCTGTGAAAAACCGCCCCCGGTGCAGTGGAATTCCGAGCGTGTGAAAGTAATCCGGGCTGACCGCGGCGTAGGGCGCGCTGGGAAGTTCGGCCTGTCCACGGGCTGGCGATCCTTCCGCATTGAATGGAACGATCGCGTTATTGAGCAGCGGAAGATTGGTTGACACCGCCACGTTTCTGACTCCAGGCAAAGCCGCGATCCGCTCCGCGCCGGTGCGATAAAAACGCAGGGCTTTTTCGGCGTCATACTTCGCTGCGGGGAGCCATAACCGCATGGTCACGACGTTCTTCGGATCGAAGCCGGGATTTTCCCGGGTGAGATCGCGAAGGCTTTGGATCATCAATCCGGCCCCGGCGAGCAGCATTAAAGCTACCGCAGTCTCGGCGATGATCAGGGCTTGCCGCAGCCGCTGGCTTTTCCGTCCCACAGTGGAACCGCGGCTCGAGTTCTTGAGCGACGATTGCATATCGGATCGCGAAGCAGCCACCGCTGGCGCCAAGCCAAACAGCAAGCTGCTGACCAGAGAAATGGCTAGCGCAAACCAGATTACCGGCATGTTTAACTCGAGCAGCCCGCCGGGTATAGCGTCGGGCGGCACGATCTTCGGCGCGATGCGGATCAGTCCCCAGGCAATCGCCAGACCCAGGCCGCCGCCGGCTAATGACAGAAGCACACTCTCGGTGAGGAGCTGCCGCACCAGACGCCCCCGGGTTGCACCCACCGAAATCCGCACCGCTATTTCGCGCTCCCGCGCGGCCGCGCGCGCCAATAACAAGCTCGCGACATTCACGCAGGTGATGAGCAAAACCAGTCCCACGGCGCCAGCGAGAAGCTGGAGGCGCGTGCGAAAGGTTCGGTTGAGCAGAAACTCCTGAAAGTCTTCGACTCGGACGGTCCAGCCCTTGTCACTTTCCGGATAGGTCTGCTCAAGCAATCGCGCGATCACGGCCATCTCTGCGGCGGCGCTAGCTCGGGGAGCCTGGAGGCGTGCGATGACAACCAGATCGCGATAATGATCATTCGGCTTGAGCGAAACCGGAACCCAGATATCGCTTGGCCTCCAGCGGAACTGAAAATCGGACGGTGTAACTCCGATAACCGTGTAGGCAACCGAGTCCACGTAAATCGTGCGCCCCAGTACGTTCGGGTCGGCTCCCAGATCTTCCTGCCACAAGCGATGGCTGATCACCGCCGAACGCGCAGCCCCGGACGGCCGGTCGAGGCCGTCTTCATCCGGCAGAAATGTACGCCCGAGCGCAGGCGTGACCTGCAGCGCGCGAAAAAAACTGGCACTCACTCTGGCGCCAGGGACTTGGCGTGGCCGGTCGCCGCCGGTCAAGACGAAGGAAGTCGGCATCCAAGCTGCGAAATCGGTAAGGGTTTTCGATTGCGAGCGCCATGCAAAAAAATCCTCCGCCGAAGCATCGCTAAGGCTTCCCTGACCGTCGTGGCTCCAGACAAATACCAGGGATTGCGGGTTCGGGTAGCGGACCGGGTGCAGCAGCAGTCCATCGACGATGCTGAACATCGCGGAGTTCGCACCAATGCCCAGCGCCAGGACGATGATGACGCAAGCCGTAATCACCGGAGTGCGCAGCATGATCCTGCCGCCGAAGCGCGCATCTCGAAGTAAATCGGCTAGTGGGGCAGACATCAAATTTTGATCCGGGAGCCGCGTCGTCAGGGCGACTGCAACGCGTTACCGGGCGCCGGGGATGCCGGAAGCGGCGCTGGCGCAGGCCAAAAAGCCCGGCACCAAATGGTCCAGCCCGCCAGTTGAGTCAGCATCAGGAAGAGATTCGGTATGAATACCGCCTCTAGCGGAATGAGATGCCGGAGCCCGTAGGATACCGCCGCTCCGGTCACCACCACCCCCAATCCCAGACTCACAACGGTAAGCTGATGATCGCGTTTACGGTTGGCGAGCAGCGCTCCCCACAAAACCAAATTCATGATGGCGGCGCCAAAGTTTAACAGTTCGGTAGTGCTGTTGAACCAAGCCGAACGGGGCCAGGGTTGAGATCCCATTGGAAAAAGCACGAACGGCAGCACTAGCGCCAGAGCGACCACACCAGCCAGGCTGCGCCCGATCAACGGGCTCCTCGCGCCGGCGGTAGTGGCCCGATAGGTGAGCACAATAACCAGAATGAAGCGGAAGAGGTCGACGATGACGTCATTGCTCCAGTAAAGACGCGCGTACAGCTTTACCGCACTGGCAGGCGCACCGTTACCAAGCGCCGCTCCGTTATAGAGTAAATCGAAGCTCGTCAGTGCTGTGTTGGCGATGAGTTCCCACGTAACATAGCCCGCTAGAGCCCAATACTTCCGGAAGGGACCACGCAGGATCAGGACGAGAACCAGAAGTAAAACAAGACCATTAACGATATCGAGCAGGCCGTAGACGTAACTCATATCGGTACGTGGAACGGATACCGCTTGCCAGCCCAGCCGGTGGTGTTACGGAGGCGCTGCGTGCTACCAGGCCTACGAGATATTGGTCTCGCCGTTAGGCGGGGTCGCGAAAGCGATATTGGTCTCGCCGTTGGGCGGAGTCGCGAAGACGATATTGGTTTCGCCGTTGGGCGGAGTCGCGAAGGCGACGTTGGTTTCGCCGTTAGGCGGAGTCGCGAAGGCAACCTGCACCGAGTGCCGATACTTCGAACCAGTTGGTTCATTGCTGGTAACCGATGCGTACGAACTTACGCTTGCAATCGCCAAAACTAATGCAGCCAGAATAGTAACACGCTTCACTCTTCACCGACCTTTTATACCGAATAAGAATTTGACGACTAGTACCTTGCCTAAGCAAAGAGCTAAGATCAATACCTTATGATACTCCCCGCTCCGAAGTAACGAGTATAAGGGTTTCCCCTAGTACTGTCAAGAGGTGAGTACGGGGAATATTACAAGGATGGATGAGAATGTTTTTTCTTTTAAGCTACTGAAACTAAGCAGTTTGCTTGCTTCGGCGGATCAATTGAACGATGTCGCGGAGTGCAATATAAACATTGCACAGCCCCAGGCAGCTTACGGCGGCGCGGAAATAGGGTTCGTCCCATAGATCCTGCATCGCGATTTGGTTGGAGGGGAAAAAGCTGGGCAGATGATTCAGACTCCACGAATCCATCCACGGGAACACTACTAGGAAAGCGCCAATTTCAAAAGCGAAGAGCGCAAACAGCACTACCCAGACCCGTCGCCGCAAAAGCCCTACCCGCTGGCGGGACGGACGCGCCGAAACTGGTTCAGCCTCGGGCGAGGGTGTGGTTTTGGGCGTTAGAGACATGCAAAGAGTTCGCCTTGCGGGGAAACGGAAATGGAACGAGGGTAGCCGGTCCATACCGTACGCCGGCTCGCATTTCTCACTGGCTCGAAACTATAGCGATGCAGGCTGGTGGGGCCGTCCCGGTCGAGAGCCTCCAGGTGATCGCGCGTGCCATAGCCCTTATTGCGCGCCAGGCCGTACTCAGGGAAAACGGCGTCCCATTTCACTAAGGCACGATCGCGCTCGGTTTTAGCCAGGATCGACGCAGCCGCAATCGAGAAGCACAAACCATCGCCCCCAATCAGCGGCTTCTGCGGTAAATTGCTGTCGATTCGGATCGCATCGAGCAGCAGGTAATCGCAAACCACTCCCAGCCGGGCGACGGCGCGCTGCATAGCCAGGCGGGAAGCTTCGAGAATGTTGATCCGGTCGATCTCGAAGGCATCCGCCGATCCCACCGCCCAGGCCGCGGCACGCTCGCGAATGCGCTCGGCCAGCACATCGCGACGCTCGGGTTCAAGCTCTTTACTGTCGTCGAGGCCGCGGATCTGCCGTGCCGGATCGAGCACCACTGCCGCTGCGAATACCGGGCCGAAAAGCGCGCCGCGTCCCGCTTCGTCCAGTCCGGCGATGGTCCGGTAACCGGCGCTTCGGGCGGCACGCTCGTAGCGGCTGGTGGGCATTCGAGGGAAACGAAACGATGCCAGCTAAACGCGTTCGCGAAGACGGGCGGCTTTGCCCTTCAGGCCGCGTAAGTAGTACAGTTTCGCGCGCCGAACACGCCCTGTGCGCACCACATCGATATGATCGACCACCGGAGCTTGCACCGGAAAGATGCGCTCCACTCCCTGGCCAAAGCTGACTTTGCGGACCGTGATGGTTTCGCTCATGCCGGTGTTATTGCGGGCGATGACGGTGCCTTCAAACACCTGCAGGCGCTCTTTATCGCCTTCCTTGATCTTGACGTGCACCTTGATGGTGTCGCCGGGCCTGAACTCGGGGTGCGTCGCCAGCTTGTTCTTGTTCAGGATCTTGGCCATGGTTGCGTTTTGCATAATTTCGTCTCTACTTTCTCAAACCTTCGAGCAAATCCGGGCGCTGCCGCTGGGTTTTCTCGCGCGCTGCACTTCTCCGCCACTTGCGAATCTCTTCGTGGTTGCCGCCGATCAGCACCTCGGGCACCTTCCAGCCGCGAAACTCCGCGGGCCGGGTATAGTGCGGCCAATCGAGCAACCCTTCCTCGCTGAACGACTCGTCCACGATGGAGTTTTCATTCCCCAGCACTCCGGCTTTGAGGCGGGCCACTGCATCCACCACCACCGCCGCCGCCAGTTCACCGCCGCTCAGCACATAATCGCCAATCGAAAGCTCTTCTTCGGCCAGGTGCTCCGCGACGCGCTCATCCACGCCTTCGTAGCGGCCGCAGATCAGCAGCAGCTCTTCCAGTTGGCTGAACTCGCGCGCCTTTGCCTGGTCGAACTTTTTCCCTTGCGCCGATAGCAATATCACTTTGACGCCTTCACTGCGCTTAGGCCGTAACGCTTCCACTGCTTCAAATATCGGAGCGGCCTTCAGCAGCATGCCTTCGCCGCCGCCAAACGGCCGGTCATCCACAGTCCGGTGCCGGTCGTAAGTCCAGGTTCGCAAATCGTGCACCTGAATCTCGATCAGCCCCGCCTCGCGCGCCTTCTGAATCACGCCGTGCTCGAACGGCCCCCGGAAAAAATCGGGGAAAATCGTCACGATGTGAAACTTCACTGTTGCTCCAGCAGTCCCTCCGGCAACTCCACCCGGATGGTCTTCGACGCTACGTCGATCTCCTTGCAAATCGACCGCGCAAATGGAATCAGAATCTCACGGCCGTCTGCCGCTTCCACTTTCAAAAGCGGTGCACCGCCGTATTCCTCTACTTCCATTACCACGCCTACTTCCCGGTCCCCCAGGACCCGGCATCCTACTAATTCCCTGTAGGAGTACGCGCCTTCTTCCGGAGGCTCCACTTCACTCGCCGGGACTAATAGCTCGGCGCCTTCCCACTTCTCCGCCTCCGAAATCGAATCGATACCCTCGAACTTGAACACCGGGCGGCCGTCATGCCTCCAGACTTCTTCCACCCGCATTGCCTGCCGCCGGCCGTCCGTTTCGAGCGCCACATCCGTCAACTTCTCTTCACGGGCCGGGTCGCTGCTATCCAGCTCGCCCAGCAGCTCTCCGCGCTTCCCACGGGTGCGCCACAGCCGTCCAATAGCCACCCACTCTTCATCCACGCCTGCACCTATTCTAAAATCTCCAGCGTGAATCGCCGGTTCTGCTTCATGCCCGCGGCGCCCAGCAGCGTCCGGATCGAACGCGCTGTACGGCCTTGCTTCCCGATGACTTTTCCCAAATCTCCCGGCGCGACCCGCAATTCGAGAACCGTGACCTGTTCGCCCGCGACTTCGCGAACCGTTACCTCGCCGGGATTATCCACGAGTGTCTTGGCGATCTCCGTTACCAGTTCTTTCACTGTCATTACCTCTACTCATTACGATCCGGTCTTTCAGGCCGCAGTTGCCGGCAACGGCGGATTGGTCCGAATCAGCCGCGCCACGGTATCTGAAGGCTGCGCACCGTTCTTGATCCAATGCTGGATGCGCTCGTGATCGAGCCTCACTGCCTTGGGTTTGGCCACCGGGCTATAGATCCCGACTACTTCCACAGAGCGGCTATTGCGAGCGCGCTCCTTGTCAATCACCACCACGCGATAGGACGGTTTCTTCTTGCCGCCAAACCGCGCCAGACGAATCATCAGCATTCCTTGAACTCCTGTCCTTCTATAATCCTTAATTTGCCGCTCAAAGGGCAAATCGGCTAAAATCCTTAACTTAGCGCCCAAAGGGCATTCCCGGCGGCATCATCTTCGCCAGGCGCTTGCCCAGGGCGCCGCCGCCACCCGTAAAACTCTTCATCATTTTACGCATCTGCGCGTATTGTTTCAGCAGATTATTCACTTCCTGGACCGATGTCCCGCTGCCCTTGGCAATGCGCTTGCGGCGCTGGCCATTGATGATCATGTGGTTCGAACGCTCTTTGGGCGTCATCGAATCTACGATGGCAACCAGCCGGTTGATCTCGTTCTCATCCACCTTGACGTTCTTCAGATCCTTCATCATGCCGACCTGCGGCATCATGCCCAGCAGCGATTCGAGCGGCCCCAGCTTGCGAATCTGCTTCATCTGATCGCGGAAATCACCCAGCGTGAAGTCGTCTTCGATGAGCTTGCGCTGCATCTCCTCGGCCTGCTTCTGATCGATGGTCTCTTCCACCCGCTCGATCAGGCTCAGCACGTCGCCCATGCCGAGAATGCGTTGGGCGACGCGGTCGGGATGAAACGGTTCGAGCGCGTCCGATTTTTCTCCCACACCGACGAACTTCAGCGGCTGCCCGGTTACCGAGCGAATCGACAGTGCCGCGCCGCCGCGCGCATCGCCGTCCATTTTGGTGAGGATCGCGCCCGTGATCCCCAGACGCTTGTGGAATTCGTCGGCAGACTTCACCGCGTCCTGCCCGGTCATGGCGTCCGCGACAAACAGGATCTCCGTTGGATTCAGCAGATCTTTGAGCTGGCTCAGCTCCGTCATCAGGTCTTCGTCGATGTGCAAACGCCCCGCGGTATCGACCAAGACCACGTCGCGGCCCGTCTGCACGGCTTCCTTGCGCGCCGACCGCGCCAGTTCTAGCGGCTGCGTCTCTTCCGGCGTGCCTTCGTAAACCGGCAGTTTGAGATCCCGCGCCAGGACGCTCAATTGTTTGCGCGCCGCCGGGCGATATACGTCGACTGAAACCATCAGAGGCGAGCTACCGTTTTTCGAGAGCCACCGCGCGAGCTTGGCCGTCGAAGTAGTTTTCCCCGACCCTTGCAGGCCCACGATCAGAAATACGCTCGGAGGCTCGTTCGCCATCCGCAACTTGGCCTGATGCGTCCCCAGCATCTTGACCAGTTCGTCGCGGACGATCTTGACTACCTGCTGCGCGGGCGAAAGCGCGGCGAGCACTTCCTGCCCCAGCGCCTGCTCCTTAACAGCCTCGATGAACTGCTTAACCACACGGAAGTGCACGTCGGCTTCGAGCAGCGCCACGCGGATCTCGCGCAGCGCGACGTCCATATTTTCCGCCGAGAGTTTCCCCTCTCCGCGCAGAGTCTTGAATACGCGCTGCAGCTTGTCGCTTAAGTTATCGAACATGATTCGCCCCGGGGGTCAAATACCTGGGGATCTCCACCGGAAGGTAGATTTTCATTGTAGCGCAAGCGGGAAAGCTGAAACTGCGAGGCTAGTCGCTGTATAAACCAGAATGACAGGTAAGATTGAATTAGGAAGCACTTCTAATATTTGGCGTTATACATTGAGCCGAGGTGACTCCAGGACCGGAAAAGTGTCCAGGAAACAATTATATGGGAGATTGTTTCATTAAACTTGGAGGAGCCAAATGACAGAAGCAACGGAGAAGTTGATTAGCGCAGCGAAGCTTCATCAATTCACAGCCGCGGAGAAAGAAGAGCATCGCCGCAGCTTTGCTTACGGAAAAACCAAGATTGAGAATTCTCGCATTACTCGTGAGTTGATCGATCGGGAAGCCGACAAACTAAGTCCCCCCTAAAGACGCAACTTAATCGTGGCTGATCCTGACGAAAAAATTCGGCATAGCAACGCACTAGAAGCGGACTTAATAACAGATCCGGACGAGAAGGCCGCCCAAGAAGCGCGAAATGGACTTCGTCAGATCGACGACGTAGCCGGAATCGTCGAGACATATTCAGATCCTGGCCGGCCGTTCAAGCTCAGGCTTTCAGTTCTGTTACACCTCCATCGGATAGCATTGGATGGCATCAGTTCGTACGCTGGGAACTTTCGTCCGGCTGGAATTGAAATTGGTGGAAGCCGACACACGCTGGCTTTCGCCGGGTAGCCAACACGTAGCACAGCAGCAGTCATTTGACTCGCGAGTGCTTTGGTGCACACTTAGTTCCTGGACTGGTCGAGGAAATGTGCGATTACGTTAATGAGCACTGGGCCACCTCGTCCGCGCTTCACCTAGCGGCCTACGTGCTATGGCGACTGAATTGGATACATCCTTTCACTGACGGCAATGGTAGAACTTCAAGAGCGGTCTCATATCTGGTGCTCTGCCTGAGAATAGGGCATCCTCTGTACGGCGCGAATAGCGTCCCAGCTCAGATCGCCCAAGATAAGACTCCGTATTACGAAGCTCTTGAAATCGCAGATGCCGCCTACACGAAGGGAGATGTTAAGGTCGAACAGCTTGAGAAGCTATTAGAGAGCTTGCTGGCTCGTCAGCTACTCGGAGTGCTTCATGACGCCGGAGGACATGAGCTATCGCAAGCCTGAAGCCCAAAAGCAGACCACTATTCCTTAAACCATCTAGCCCTTGTCGTCCGCGTTATCCTACTGCACGTCCGTGATCGGCTCGTCCCTCTTCACCGAGGCTAGATTTTCCCTGCAGTGCAAGCACCGTCCGGCATGCGTTCGACTTATAATCAACCCATGTACTCGTCTCGAATCCGCCTGCTCTCGTGTCTTCCCGCGGTTTTCCTTGCTTTCGCGATCGCACCGGTGACTGCGGCCGAAAATACCCTCGCTTCAACCCTTGCGCCCACCGGCACTTTACGCGCGGCATTCCTCGGTGACAACCCGAGCTTGGGGCGTGTAGACCGCCAAGCCGGAACCGTCACCGGCCCGGTGGCCGATATCGTCAAGGAGCTTGCGCGGCGGATCGGAGTACCGTACACGCTAATCCCCGCCACCGACGCGCGGGACATCATCAGCCGCATGAAGGCCCACACGGCCGACCTGGGTTTCATGGCGTATAACGCGGGGCGCGCAGCCGATGTAGATTTCTCGCCGCCCTGGCTGCTGATGCCCAATAGCTACATCGTCAGCGTCGATTCGCCGCTCCAAAAGGTGGCCGATGCCGATCGCGCCGCTATCCACATCGCCGCGGTCAAGAACGATACGCAGGATGTTTACCTCAGCGCCCATTTGAAAAACAATCGGGTCGACGCGGTTGCGGCCATGCCCCCGCCTGACGAAATGGAGAGCTTGCTGGTGAGCGGGAAGGTCGACGCCTTCGCCGCCAACCGCCAGCGCATCATGGAAATCGTCAACCGGCACCCCAAGCTTCGCGTGCTGCCGGACAACTTTTTCGTCGCCGGACAAGCCATTGCTGTCCCCAAGGGGAATCCCTCGAACCTCGAAGGTCTCAATCGGATGCTCGCGGAAATACTGGAAACCAGCTTGGTGAAAGACTCGATAACCCGCGCCGGTCTCCAGGGAGTGGATGCAGCGCCGCCTCCCGGCCGGTAGGTTCCGTTAACCGAATTCCGCTCGCGGCGGTGCCTGGTCGATCCCAACCCGGCCCGTGGCAATATCCGCTGCGGAATAATTCTCCGGGCGTATTGGAATTCCCGCCATGCGCCGCAGCATTGCGATCTGCCCGGTATGTGTGAAGGCGTCGGCAATAGCTGCTTGGAATAACTTCTCCGCTTTGACAGGACCCAGTCCTTGCGCTGCGATACGCTCGTCCAAAGCACTCAGCGCCCGAAAGAAGCGATCGATCTCGCGCTCCCATTCAAGTGGAGTCGAATTTTGCCATTCTTTCCGCGATTCCACCTGCGCCAACGCCCAGTCCATCAAATCGCCAATGTGAGCAAGGATCTCTCCCGGCGTGCGAATGGTCTCGCTGTCGCGGAAATCACGAAACTCCGGGGGCGTGTCCCGCAGGACTTTGCCCAGGCGATAGGCTAACGTCGCCAGCGCGTGGCGGATCGGCACACTCATACCGACCATATTCTCATTGATAGGGGCCGCCCGCTAAACCGCACTTGCAAAGCGCCCCCCGTTTGCGAGACACTAGCAGGTTTTCCACTCAACATTTTTCCGATGCCATTGCGGGTGCGGGTTCTCTATCACGACCACTGCTTCGACGGCGCGGCCTCGGCTGCCTTTTTCAGCCGTTTCGTTGAGGAAAAGTTCTATCCGGGCGCCGAGTTCTCCTTCACCGGCCTGGCCCACAAAGCGTCGCAACTATTTGAGCCCGGCATGTTCGACGGCGATATCAACGCCATCGTCGACTTCAAATATTCGACCGATCCCCGGCTCACCTGGTGGTTCGATCATCATCAGAGCGCCTTCCTGTCGCCAGAAGACGGCGAGCATTTCCGGCATGACACCAGCGGCTTCAAGTTTTTCGACCCGACATTCCGTTCCTGCACCATGTATATTGCGACCGTGGCCCGTGAAAAATTCGGCTATGACCCCGGAGATCTAAAGGAACTAGTCGGCTGGGCAGACATTATCGACGGCGCTCTTTATAAAGACGCTCAGGAGGCTGTCGATCTGGGCACGCCTGCCACCCAGTTAACGCTGGTGATCGAAAGCTCACACGGCTCGGGCACGGTGCAGCAGATCATTCGCATGATGCGCCACCGCCCGCTCGCCGAAATCGCGTGCGACCCGGAAATTCAGGCGGTCTTTCAGCCGCTTTACCAAAACCATTTGCGTTCGATCGGTATTATCCGCGAACAGTCTCAAGCCAAGGACGGGGTGGTGTATTTCGATTTGGTCGAGCAAGGTATCGAAGGCTACAACAAGTTCATCCCGTATTATTTGTTCCCGGAATCGGCGTATACGGTTTCGGTCACTACGTCGCCTTTCCGCACCAAGGTTTCGGTAGGATCGAACCCTTGGGCGAAGGTTCCGTTAAAGTACAACCTGGCGACAATTTGCGAGCGGTACGGCGGCGGGGGACATCCGGGGGTCGGAGCCATCAGTTTTGAGATAGGCGCGGTCGCCCAGGCCCGCCAAGCGGCGCAGGAAATCGCTGCCGAACTGCGAAGTTAGCGTTCTATTCTGGAGTATCCCGGTCCTGGTATTCGGGAGGCACATCGTCCTCGCGGACTTGCCTCGTGCGAACTTCACCCTGGTCCGCGTCGGGGGCATTTTCCACACCGCTGATAACTTCAGCCTCGAAAGACTGCCCTTCCTCGACTAATTCCTCAACGCTTTCGGAGTCTGCTTCGGCGACGTCCGAGAGCCCCTGGGTATCGCCGGACTGACCGCCCGAGGCCGGGCCGAGACCCCTCTCGCGCTTCGAAACGATGCCGTAGGTGGGAATTCCTTCTTCGTCTGTTTTTTTCATGCCGCCTATTTCAGCACGTTCCGGTCCACTGCGCAATCACGGTCAAGTAAGTACTCTAAGCCCACTGCTATGAATCTAATCTGCGGCGACGATACGACCTGTATCAGCCCATCGGGAGGATAAAGAATATCGATTGGACGCTCGAAAGTATCAACGATATTCTGAAGACAGAAGTAACCCGCCCCGCGTCGGATGTAACTCAGTCGTTAGGAATATCCCGTCCATATTTCACCCCGGTGAAATTTTCATAATTCATGATTTCGGGAGAGCTATGCCTAACATAACCCTGAGCGCGGGACTGCGCTTGACGATCTTGTTTTCCTTCTTCTTGACTTGGACCATTCCCGCTTGGGGACAATTTTCCAACAACCCTTACGACGCGGGATTTAGCGGGGCGTATGACCGTTGGGCTTTGGACGAGGGCCTGTCAAATTTACCGCGTTCGCAGGAACCGAAGCTTCCGGCTGGCGCTCCTGCGATCGTCTCTGTTGACACGCTGCGGCATCCGCTCTCTTCCAAGGGACGCCAATTGCTGGAAACGGCACTGAACTTTGCCAGGCGAGGAAATCATACCGCGGCGATCAACAGCTTGCGTGACGCTCTTGTGAAGTACCCTGCCGACGCGCCCTACGTGCACAACTTGCTGGGGTTCGAATTCCTCGAAACGAACCAACTCATGGAGGCGAAAAATTCTTATGAAGAAGCAGTTCGCTTAATGCCGCACGAGTCCCCTAACCATGCCAATTACGCGCTATCACTGGCGGTCATCGGAGAACTGGATAGCGCCGAGAAAGAGGTGCGGACGGCAATCGAACTCGATAAGGGCAACGCCAAGGCGAAATCGATCCTGGAATTGCTGCTGAAGCGTAAGCGGACCAAATCGGCCGTGCTCCAGCCCTAGAAATATCTTTCCGGTCTAGCGGAACTGATCCGGGCGGCGCTTCAGTGTTGGACGGTCGTCGTCGCTTCCGCCCTTGCTCTTTTCGTCGGTTCCGGTGCTTGCACCCGGGGCTTTGCGCAAGGTGGGACGGTTCAGGTCCTGATTGTCCACCTTCCGCTTGTTGTGAAGCGCCATTAAGCGGGTCTTCACATCGTTGAACTCCGACGTGGTGACAACGTATTCAGGCCGTTCCTTCAAGTACCCCTGAATATTCTTTTGCGCGGTTTGAATACGGTCCGCGGTCATGGGATGCGTGGAAAATACCTTGGCCATGGTGCCGGGTTTCTTCTTTTCCAAAGATTGGACCTTCTCAAAGAAATCGACAAACGCGCCTGGATCGTAGCCGCTCTTATACATGTATTCCAGACCCAGCAAATCCGCCTCGGATTCAAATCCGCGAGAGAACGAGAGGAAGCCAACCGGAATGGCTACGCTCGCGGCCTGGCGGATTCCATAACCCGTCCAGCCGCCCATGAAGATCAGCGGTATGGTTGCCAACTGCGCGATCTCACCGCGTGTCGCCTGCCGGGTGCCGTGTCTGGCGGCCACGTGAGCGATCTCATGCGCCATCACGCCGGCCAACTCGGCTTCCGAATCCGCTTTCAGAATCAAGCCTGAGTTGACGAAAAAGAATCCGCCAGGAAGCGCGAAGGCGTTTACTTCTTCGGTGTCGATTACTTTAATGGTGAAAGGAACCTTGGCGTCGGAGTTGCGCACCAGATTCTGGCCCAAGCGGTTGACATACTCGGCAATAACCGGATCGTCGACGATTTTCGCCTGCCGCTCCACTTCCTGGGCCAAGCCCTTGCCGAGCGCGATCTCCTTCTCAATCGAGTAGAAATTCACGCCCTTGCCGACGTCGCGGTTGCCGATCTCATCGGGGTCTTTCTTCTTGTCGGCGGCGAGCAAGGAGAATCCAAGCAAGGAAATCGCAGAGAGCGTAATCAGGCGATGAAAGCGCGGGAGGTAGAAACGTGGGCGAGGCATAGCTGTTCCTCTCACTTTCGAGTATACGCCTCTTGGACGCAGCCGGTTACCGAAAGATTACTCTTAATCGGAATTATGCACTTGACGAACCCAACCGCCATGAATAACCATAAAGCGTGACAGGCCGGTTCATTTCGTCAGCTTCGCCTTAGCGGTTTTTTTGCGCTTCGTCTTCGCTGCCTGCGCTGCCCCTGGCCGGGGCATGGACGCCGTTGGCTTCACCTTCAATAGGCCAGCCAACGCCACGGACTCAGGGAGCGTGATTTGAATGTTGCGACCTGGTTTCGGCACGGTCATAAGTATGCGACCGAAACGCCTAAAAATCAACCGCCACCAAACAAAACCAAGGGACCACAACATAAGGGATGACGTTAAACGATTCACACAAGGAGTTGTGATTTGAACCTGTGGATAACTTCATTGGACTGTTGAAGAACTGTGGAAATCTAAGCAAGCAATGGTTCGCAAATGTATTGGATGACTATTGGATCAAAAAACATTTGCGGGAGATTGGAAGGTATGTTACCCTGATCCTTAGATTTTTCTGGCTTGGGACCACCTTGGGGGTAGTCCCCGCCAGGAAATCAACTCCTCGTAGGGAGGAGCGAAGAATGGGATTTGATGAACTTAGCTATTCCGCGAGAGGTTGCCGTCTATCTACACGGCCCTTGTCGCTTTTGTAGTTTAGCACAGGAAAGATTCCAATTGGAAGGGGGCTTCTGATGATTGATGACATGCGTATTCATTACGATGCGGTTCTAAGAGACCTCGATACTAAATGCGCCGACGTTCAGCAGCGTGTGGCAGATCTACAGCGGCAACTGAAAGACCTTCATTTCACTAAAGCCAACATCTCTCGCATGATGGATGCGCCGACCGGCGCAACCATCCATACCGGCACTGCCCGATCTCAGGATGCCCAGAGATATGCCACGTACAGCGTCCGTTGGGCGATCTTATATCTTCTCTCCGAGTCCAGTTCGCCGCTTTCCATCCAGGAAATCTCAGACACGCTTCTTGCTGGCGGTATTCGTACGTCCGCCACCAACTTCAGCAATAACGTCTCGGCTGTTCTGAGCCAAATGAAGAGCAAGCCCAAGGCTGAAGTGGAAGTGGTCGAAGGCAAATGGATAATTACCGAAGTGGGCCGTGGCGCATGGAACCATATATGGGGTAAGCAGGCGAAACAGACCCGCTTCAGAAGGATTTCGTCTTACGGGACGGAAACGCCCGACGCGCTAACGTCGGGCGCAACCAACTAACAAAGGAGATCAGCTATGCGACAACCTCCATGATGTACGGTGAACAACGTTAACGCGCGGCAGTGGCGAAATCAGTAAACGCAGTAGGCTTGGGTTCTACCGGACGATCCTTCTCACGGGCTCCCGTCCATGCAGGTGCAAATCCTGTCTGCCGCACCACACCCCCAGCTTAACCGAAATGTCGGGGGGCGTGGGCCTCATAAAATGATCGAACGTGGCCGCACCCAAGGCGGCCACTCAGAACAATTGGCAATAGAGGGCCAAACCAGACTTATGGCGAAAGCAGAACGCCTCAAACTGATACAGGAAATTCAAGATAAACGCGGTTCTAACCTCATCTCGTATATCACGAGCACTAGGAACGGCATGGAGCTACCGATGGCGATGGATTCGATCAGGAAGATCTATGACCATTTGAGGTTGATAAATAAACCGATGGCCGAAACAAAGATCGATCTGTTCATTCATAGCAATGGTGGAGACGGGACGGTTCCATGGCGCTTAGTCACACTCATTCGTGAATACGCGGAAAAATTCGCGGTACTCGTACCGCACAAGGCGTTCAGCGCAGCGACTCTCACCGCTTTGGGAGCAGATGAGATTGTTATGCACCCCATGGGGATGCTTGGCCCGACGGACCCGACAGTCACGAATCCATTCAATCCTCCCGATCCCAGCAATCCCGGTCGAACAATTGGAATCAGCGTCGAAGACGTTACTGCCTACATCGCCCTTATAAAAGAGGATGCTGGGATTAACCACGAGGAAGAACTAGTTCAGGCGTTCAAAATACTCGCGGACAAAGTCCATCCGCTGGCCCTTGGTAGCGTAAAACGCTTTCTGTCGCAATCTAGGATGATGGCCAGGAAGCTATTGGCACTTCACATGAAGCAACCCGAGGACAGCCATAAGATCAAGGAAATAGTCGATAGTCTTACCTCGAAACTTTTCTACCACGGGCATCCTATTAACCGTCGAGAAGCCACCGAGCAGGTAGGGTTACCTCACGTCATCGATGCTGGCGATATTGAGGATCAGATGTGGAATCTATATTTGGAGTACGAACGGGAAATCCGAATGGAGGAGCCCTTCCAGCCTGCACTTGAATTTGCTGCCCAGTTCCCAAACCCCGCCGCACCAGTCACAGCACCGCTAGCCACAGCGAAACTAGGGTATATTGAATCTAAAAACAGGACCGATGTTCTCAGTCTCGACTATCAGTTGAGGGGCCAGCAACATCCCGCAACTGGAGGAGTCCAGGTTAGTACAATTCAACTTCGCCAGGGATGGCAAACCGAATAGTATCTATAGTTTAATAGTTTTGGCCTGGTAGTGTCCTAAAAGTGCGTTGATGATTTTCAGCAACCGCTTGTTAGTTTAGCGGATCACGGTTACGCTGGTCTCATGCCAGCGAAAGAATCACGCGAAGTCGATATGCAAGCCCTTCGCAACCTGATTGACGAAGCCCACGCCGTTATCTCCACGATTGACCTTCCCCAGGGCCGCGCAAAGCGAGCCGCTAAACTTCTCGAATCCGCACTTTCTCTCACTGACGATTTAATCGCGATCCCTCCGGCTGCGGTGACACTAGGCCAACGTGGCGGCCTGAAAACAGCCGAGCGTGGCTCTGAATATTTTCGCCAGATCGCCTCGAAGCGTAAGACCAAAAGCGGCGGGAGACCCAAAAGATCCGAATAGTTGAGATTTAGATTTTAGTCTTAAGCTCCAAAGCCTTCGCGTCACTCCTGCTATGCAAGCCGGAATCACAGACCGCATTTGGGACATTGCGGAACTGCTAGTCTAAACTTTATGCCCTTACCCGAAAAGGAAC
>JANXXL010000146.1 GCA_025350625.1 Bryobacterales bacterium
TTGCTGAAGAAAGAGGGGCATGGAGATATGGAAAACGCTCCGCGTTTCCCACATCCCCACACCCCCGGCGGCTACTGCGGACAAATGTTCAACAAGGCGTTACACTAACACTCCACTTGGTACAAAAGATCGGTCAGGTCAGCGGGTACCTCCGAAGGTGAAGATTGCGGGGGTTTCTAAAGACGAGCTGAAGGAAGCCACGAAGTGGGTAGGCGGGCTGGACCGGATTCACCGTGCGCGAGGAATTTTGATGTGCTACGACCTGACCGCTACGCCCTTTGCTCCCACGGGGCGCAAGAGCGGTGAGGAGACGCTTTTTGGGTGGATTGTTAGCGATTTCGGGTTGAACGACGCAATTGAATCAGGGTTGGTAAAGACTCCCCGAGTTGTGGTGCGGGACGACGGTGAACAGACGAGCAAGTACAAGTCAAAGTTTTACCACATCTACACCGACCTGGAAGTGAAGCCGGACTTGAACCGAAAGGTAGAGCCGCATATTCCGCTTCCTGATCTGGTTGGCATGGGCTATTACTTTCTTGGTAAAGACTGGCTGGAGACGGTTAAGAACTGGAAGCTGGACGGCGTAAGCGGGACGCCCGTGATGATTACTGTCGCCAACCTGACGCACACGGCGGCGCGGGTGCAGTACGCGTTCGAGCACAAGCGGATACGACTGGAGGAATTGTGCGATCCGGAGAAGATTCTGCACATCGATTCGAAAGTGCTGGACGGAGCGGAAGCGCAGGAAGAGCCTACGGACGTTCCGACCGGGGTTGTGGCTGAAGAAGAGAGCGACGAAAGCGACGAGGGAGAGGCCGAGGCCGAGGACAATGGCGCTGGCCCGAAGAAGAAGCTGACCAAGAGAGACCGCGCGGAACTGATGCGCCGGACTGTGGATACGATTGGGCGCGAGGGGCAGCCGGGAGAGCATATTCAGAACGTGATCTCTGTGGGCATGCTCTCCGAGGGTTGGGACGCGAGAAGCGTAACCCACATTATGGGCTTGCGAGCGTTTACATCGCAGTTGTTGTGCGAACAGGTCGTTGGGCGCGGGTTGCGGAGAATGTCATACGACGTGAACCCAGAAACAGGGCTGTTCCAGCCAGAGTACGTTAACATTTTTGGAGTACCGTTTACTTTTTTGCCACATGAAGGCAGCGCGGATGCTCCGCCGCCTCCACCGACGAAGGGGAAAACAAGGATTGAGGTTCTGCCGGAACGCCGGGCGCAGTATGAGATAAGCTGGCCGAACGTGATTCGCATTGACCACGAGTACAGACCTGTGCTGACACTGGAGACGGAGAAAGTGACGCGCCTGGTGCTGGACGCCTACAAGACGCCCCGAATGGCGGAGCTTGCACCGATGATCGATGGAAAGCCAGACTTCACAAAGCTAAAAGAAATACATCTAGATGAGCTAGAGCGGCGATTTAGGATGCAGAGGATTGTTTTTGAGGCGGCGAGCGAGGTTTACGACCGAATGGCTCCGACGTGGAAGGGGAACCGCGAGTATCTGCTGGCGCAACTCGTGCGTTTGGTGGAGCGCTATATTGAAGGCGGGAGAGTGGTGGTCGATCCGCCAATATTCGACAAAGACGATAGACTAAAAAGGCTCTTTCTAACGCTCAACATGACCAAAGTTGTGGAGCATATCTTCGGGGCAATCCGCTTTGAGAATGCCCTGACGTTGGAGCCAGTGTTCGATACAGAAAGGCCGATTCGCTCTACTGGGGACATGTTGCCCTGGTATAGCAGCAAACCTTGCGAACACACCAAGCGGTCGCATATCAATATGTGCGTCTATGATAGCCGTTGGGAAGCGAATGAGTCGCTGGAGCTGGACAGGAGTGACCTTGTGCGGGCTTGGGCAAAGAACGATCACCTTGGCTTCGAGATTACCTATTCGTTCAAAGGCATCATTCATAAATTTCGTCCGGATTACTTGGTCCGGCTAGCGAACGGGAAGACACTGGTGCTGGAAGTGAAAGGTCAAGACGACCAGCAACAGCAGACCAAGCGTGAGTTTCTGGCGGAGTGGGTGCGAGCCGTGAATGGGCACGGCGGATTCGGGGATTGGGCAGCAGATGTGTCTCGACACCCGAAGGACGTGCAGGAGATATTGCAGAGAAACAACAGCTAGAGATTAGCCTTTGTTTCGATCAAGACTTCCTTTGCGGGAGACTCCTAAAGACATGGCCAAAACTCTCGAAGTTCTTACTATTGCGGATGCTGAAGTACA
>JANXXL010000212.1 GCA_025350625.1 Bryobacterales bacterium
GCCATTGCGGCAGGAACCTCGTCTGCTATTTTTACGGCCACTACTTCGGCGGTGGTGTCGACTCAATCCGCGGTCATTACCGGAAGCTACAATGGAGCAACTCAAACGGCATCGTTGACTGTGACGTCGCCAGCGGTAACCCTTTTGTCTCTCCAGTGCGCTCCTGGCACGGTGGCCGGCGGTGTATCCAGCACTTGCACGGTGGCGCTAACGGGCGCGGCTCCGGCGGGGGGCGCGGTGGTCAGTCTTGCGGTTAACAATACTTCCGTCACGGTGCCGCCGTCGGTTGCCATTGCGGCAGGAACCTCGTCTGCTATTTTTACGGCCACTACTTCGGCGGTGGTGTCCACTCAATCCGCGGTAATTACGGGGGTCTACAACGCGTCCGCGCAAACCGGACTCCTGACGGTGACTGCGGCGGCGGTAACGCTTACCTCAATCCAGTGCGCTCCCGGGACGGTGACGGGCGCGGCATCGAGCATCTGCACACTGATGCTATCCGGCGCGGCTCCAGCGGGCGGCGCGGTGGTTATTTTGTCGAGTAACTCCACGGCAGCCACAGTTCCGGCATCCACCACGATCCCGGCCGGATCTTCGTCAACTACATTTACGGCTGCCACGTCGGCGGTGACGTCGACGCAGGTTGCAGTGATCGCAGCGAGCTACGCAGGCGTATCGCAAACCGCATCTTTGACGGTGACTGGTCCTGGTCTTTCCGTTTCTTCGATTCAATGTTTACCTGCCACCGTGATGGGTGGCGACGCGAGCACCTGCACGGTGATGCTCGCGGGTGTGGCGCCGTCGGGCGGCGCGCTCATCAATCTGTCGGATAGCAGCATGGTGGTTACCATACCGGCTTCGGTCACGGTGCCCGCCGGAGCTACGTCGACCACGTTTACGGCGTCTACTTCGGCGGTCTCGGTAACCCTGTCGGTGGCGATTACCGCCACCTACGCTCCGCCAGTTCTCGGTGCGCCGCTGAAGGGCGCCCCCATTATGTTCACCTCGCAAACGGCATCTTTGACGGTATCGCCTCTGGTCATCGCGCTGGCAGGAATGCAGTGTACGCCTGCCACCATCGTTTCAGGAAGCAGCAGCACCTGCACGACGACCCTGACCGCGCCGGCACCCGCCGCGGGCGTCACAGCCGCGATCGCCAGCAGCAATTCAAGGCTGAGCGTCCCTGCATCGCTTAGCTTCCAGGCCGGGGCGACTTCTGCAAGCTTCGCCGCCAAGGCCCTGTTCAAGTTTTCTGGTTCCGCAACGGTGTCGGCGACCCTTCAAGGCAAGAGTGTGACTGCGACGATCACTGCCGGCTCCAGGAAAACAACGCAAACCGTTACCGCCGCCGGAACCACCAATGTCGCGCAGTTTACGGTGCGGCCAGCGGACCAGACCACGGTTGCAGGCGCTGCTACACCGGCGCTTGCGCCCACGCTTTCCAACGTTCGCCCGAGCGAACTGTTCTGCTCACCGAAACAAGTGCAGGCGGGAGACAGCATCACCTGCAATCTACAGTTAAGTTCGGCCAATCTGCCGGAGGGCACCGATATTATGGTTTCCGCCGGCGATGCGTCGCTACAGGTGCCGGCGGCAGTCTCGCCGCGCCCGGGCCAATCCACGCTCTCCTTCGAGGCCATGGTCAGCCCACAGGCACAGACGCACTCCGCCTCCATCGCGGTAACGTTGGGTGCGATGAGCGCGCAGGACCAAGTTATGGTGCTGGCGAATCCCACGCCGGTGCTGACCGTGCCCGGACCGCAATTCGCTCTCGCCGGCTCCGCCTTGTCTTTCAACGTGACGGCTTCGTCCGGCAGCGGGGCATTGGTTTATCTATCGTCGGACAGACTTCCGCCGGGCGCCACCTTCAATCGCGGTTCCGGGCGGTTTATCTGGACTCCGAAAAGGTCTCAGCAAGGGACCTGGAACATTTCCTTCACTGCCACCGATCAGAACCACAATGCCGCTCCCGGGGAAGTGAGTATCGAAGTGGGAGACGGCACGCCGAAGATCGATCGCATCGTGCACTCGGCAAGTAATTCGAGCGATGCCGTCTGCACCGCGGGCTCCCTCGCTGCGATTTATGGAGCGTGGCTTTCGACAGGCGTGGCGTCAGATCCCACGGGCGCCAGCTTTACACTTGCCGGAACCAAAGTGGCCTTCGATGGTAAATACGCGGCCCTGGTTTATGCCTCACCGACTGAGGTCATCGTGATTTGTCCTGCTGTCGTAACCGCCAACGTAACGGTGGAAGCCGCAGCGGGCCGCAGCGCAGCGGTGCGCATCCAAGTTCAGGGCACTGCTCCCGGCATTTTCACAGTGGATGGGTCCGGCACGGGCCAAGCTTCGGCGAGCATCGAGGGCGGCATGCTGATCGCTGCTCCGCGAAACTACTTGTACGCGGCTGAACCAGCCCAACCCGGCGATCATCTGTCGATTCCGGTAACTGGATTGAATCCGGACGCCAGTTTCCCGGCCTCAGCTCAAATCGGCGATCAGTACGTTCCGATCGATTGGATAAGGCCGGTCGCGGGATGGGCCGGGGTGATGGAAGTCGGGGTTACCCTGCCGGCGGCGGTTCAAACCGGCGACGCCGTTTCTATGGTGCTCCAACAGTTGGGACTGGATGGCCGCACGAACGTGGTCAGCAAACCGGTTTCTATCGCAATCGAACCGGTACGGCCGTAGCAGGTAGAAGATCGTATCCTCCCGGCGGTCCATGCACCCGTGCAGGATCGCCGGGGTTCCCAAAGCCTCAGATACAATCCCAAAGATTCTCGTGACCCATTGGATAAAGACTTGCTACAATCTCCATCGCACCTGAGTTTTTAGTTTGCGCGGAGTAATGAAGAGAACCGTCCAACTTGCGTTGCTGGTCATTGCACCTATTGTCCTGTTTGCCTTGCTGCGCGGGGGCATCGGTCTGGCGAGTCACCAGTTGGAGTCGCGGTATCCTCCCCCTGGGCAGATGATCCGGGTGGACGGGCACCGGCTGCATTTGTACTGCACCGGTCGCGGAACGCCGACAGTTGTTATCGAGCCGGGGATGGGGACTGACTGGGTCTCCTGGCGATTGGTTTCCCTAAAACTGGCCGAGGTAAACAGAGTTTGCGTTTACGATCGTGCAGGATATGGGTGGAGCGATCCGGGTCCACGGCCGCGTACGGCGGGACGCATCGCAACCGAACTGCACGAACTCCTGACGAAGGCGGAGGTCGGTGGACCCTTGATTCTGGTGGCGCATTCGTTCGCGGGATATGTCGCCCGGATTTACGCGAACCGATTTCCCGAGTCGGTGAACGCGGTGGTGTTAGTTGACGCTTCGAGTGAAGACGAGGACGGCGCTTCCGCGGCCCCGGTGGCGGCACGGATTGACGGCGCTGCCATTCTCTCGATGATTCCTCCTTTGGGGTGGCAGCGGCTGAAGCGCCTGTATCGGGGCGACGAAGCGCTCCCCGCGGGCATGAGGGAGTTACCGGCGGCGTATCGCAATCGCGCGCTGGTGGGTTCTTCGCTCGAACAACTGAAGAGTGAGCGCAACGAATTCGACTCGCTTTCCTTGAGCGAGGCCGAGGTGCGGGCCGCTCCCTTTCCGCGGAATATGCGGCTCACGGTGCTGACGGCATCGCGCGGGATGTCTCCGGCGCATCGCGAACAGCAAGAAAAACTGGCCAGGCTGTCGGCTTTTGGCAAGCAGGTGATCGCAGAAAAGAGTGGGCACTCGATTCAACTGGATCAGCCGGAATTGATTTTAGATGCCGTGCGGGAATTCAGTCGTCCGGCCCCCCAAAAATGAAAGCATGATTGAGAATTCTCCAACTTCCCGGCGGCTCGCGATGGCCATTGTGATCATGAGCGTTTTGATCGGGGGCTGGCTGCGGCTGTCGGACTTGGACGCGAAGAGCATCTCGCACCCGGAAATGTACGTTCCCGGTATCCGGCTGCCGGCGGGCGTCGCTGAGCCTGCGGAGCGAATGACTCTGGTCAGTGTGGTGACGGGGACCTTCTCCTCAGATACGCATCCTCCCGGCTACTACATCGCGATGCTGCCCTGGACGCATGCCTTCGGAGCCAGTTTGCGTTCCCTGCGTCTGCCATCTGCTTTGTTAGGGCTGGCGTGCATTCCTCTCCTCTATTGGTTGGGAGTGCTGATGGGGAATCCGCTCGCCGGCGCTTTGGCCGCCGCACTTCTCGCCCTGAGCGGCTATCACGTTTTCTGGACCAGGGTCGCGCGCATGTTTGCGCTCGAATGCTTCCTGGGCCTGGCCGCTACAGTGGTGCTGCTGTTGATTGTGACCCGGGGACGCGCCCGTGGTTTGCTGACCGCCGTTTATGTGGCCTTGGTTCTGGCCGGTGTGGCTACCGATGTTTACTTCTGGAGTCTTCTCGCGGCCCATATGATCTGGACATTCGGGAATGCGTTAGGGAAGCGCGAGCTGTCCGCGGTGTGCCGCGCGCAATTGCTGGCACTGGTGCTGGGCTCGCCTTTGATTGCTTTCGCGGCGTATCAGAGCGGCAATACGGTGGCGGACCTCAGCCGGAATGTTCCACGTTACCTGGCGGAGTTCAGCGCATTCGCGTTCGCAATTCCGTCGGATGTGTCGGGGTTTTTCCCTGCTGCTGTGCCCTTTACGGGATTCATCGCCGGCTGGATTGTCCGAATCTTGATACTGGCGATTGCAATTGTACTGCTGGTCAGCGGGTTCCGTCAGGTGTGGCAACCATCCTCAACGGTTCGGATTGTTGAAGTGCCCGCGTCCGGACGGAAACTTTGGACCTGGGGTTGGATCGTCGCGGGCATTATCGGCACTCTTGAAATAGGCGGCTTCGTTTACGCCACGCGGTGGCTGCCGCCGGGGCAAGTTCATAGCACGATCAAAGCGACAGAATTTCTTTCTGTGTTACCGCTGGCGCTTGCGATTGTTTCGCTCCTCATCGATCGATACTGGGCTGAACTTCAATTCTCGGAAGGGCGGCGGCGGTTTATAGCAGACTTACCCTTTGCGGGTCTGTTGGCGATCATCCCGTTTGGTTTGCTGGCGATGCTATCGCAGGCGCGGCCCATCCTGAATCAACGGGGTCTGTTATTCGCTTCTCCCTATCTCTTTTTCGTCCTGGCGTGCGGCGTTCTCGCTCTTCGAAGCAAGGGGTGGACTACCGCGATCGCCGCCGCCCTGGTGGCAATCTGCGGCTTGAGTCTTTATTCGTATCGCAGCATGACAATGGACCCGGCCGATTACGGGCATTTCGCAGCCTCCATTACCTCGGAAATTCAATCCAGCGACTTGGTATTTGTGCGAAAAGCCTGGTATGCGACCCCCATCCTGTATTACTTGAATGCCGACCAGTTCCACATCGTGGGGCGGAATTATTCGGCTGCGTCCTCCCAGGAGCCGAACGCCCGGGTCTGGGTGGTGCTGCTCTACGACCCCGCTCCGAGCGACGAAATGCGCGCAGGACTCTCCGGCTACCGTAAAGTTCGAACCATCGCGGCGCCTCAGGCCGAAGCGATTCTTTATCAACGCGGTAGCGAAACGGCGGCGGTGCAACCCCGGAAGCGTCCCAAACCTTCGGAAACAATTGGAAATTAGGGGACCACGGGGTGCCGATCCGCCACCCGGACCGGGCTTGGCAGCGTCTCTCCAGCGGTTACGAACGGCACATGATGGCAAGGCGCGTGCACACTATCGGGAATTAGGCTAGAGGTTTAATTTGCCCAGTATTACTGAACGCATCGTTCGACACGCACGGATCACCGCGAGGAACTACCAGACTCAGCAGAGTCCGCCGTTCCTGATTCTGTTCATCAACTCAATCTGCAATCAGAAATGCGAGCACTGCTTCTACTGGAAGAACCTGAATCGGCGCGACGATCTCACCAAAGAAGAGCTGTTTGCGCTTTCCCGGTCGCTTGGCCGCATCGAGAACCTTAATCTTTCCGGCGGCGAGCCGTTCTTGCGCCCCGAATTCGGCGAAATCTGCCGCCAGTTTATCCAGCACAATAAAGTGCGCCAGATTTATGTTCCTACCAATGGCTACTTTACGGAGCGTACGGTTAAGCAGGTCACCGAAACGTTGAAGGAAAAGGATCTGGACTTGTTCGTGGCGGAGATTTCGCTCGACGGCCTGGGGGAATTCCACAATAAGTTCCGCGGCTCGCCGGGAGCCTTCGATAAGGCGATGGCCACTTACGAAGCGCTGGCGAAGCTCCAGGAAAAAGATTCCAGGCTGCGCATCCATTCGATTTCGACGGCAACCGCCGTCAACATGGACGAAATCCGCAGGCTTACTTCGTACCTGTTCGATCATTGTCCGAAGATGGATCACCATAATCTGGCCCTGATCCGGGGGGATCGCAAGAATCCGTCGTTGCTGGGTCCGGCAATGGAGCAGTATCAGAGTCTGTATGAGTATGTCCGGCGCTTGTGGGCGCCGCGCGAAGAGGGACGCTACGGCTCGATTGTCGAACCCATGCTGCAATGGGCCAAGTCGCGAACCGCAGCTACGCAATCGCAGGTGATCCCGTGCCGCGCGGGAGTGCTGACGGCGGTGGTTTACTCGAACGGCGACGTGAGCGTGTGCGAAACTCATGAGCCGCTCGGAAACCTGCGGCAGAATACTTTCGCGGAAATCTGGAATTCGCCCGAGGCCAACGCTTTGCGCCAGTCGATTGCGGCGCGCGAGTGTTATTGCACCAACGAAGTTTTCCTGTGGCCTAGCATCACCTATCAGCCGGAGCAGTTGATCCGGACCATGGTCGGAGCCAAGGTGTGGCAGGGGATCCGTCCTTTGCCGGATGGCGAAAAGCTTCACCCCACGCTGGCTGGTTCGAATCTTTCCACCGACCGTGACAAGCTGGTAACCATACAGGCGGGTGACGGAAGAAGCCAGTGAAAGCTTCGACTTTGTCGCCCGTAGCGGCGGCGGCCTCTCCGGAACCCCCACCTGCCGCAGAACCCCGGCGCCTTGCGATTAATCTGCTTTATTTGCTGGCCGGGGAATTTGCGGCTAAGCTGTTCACCTTCGCCAGCTTCAGCTATTTAGCTCGCACGCTGGGACCACGAGATTACGGTTTTATCGAGTTCACTCTGGCGGTGATGGTGTTCTTCAGCCTGCCGGTCGACTTGGGGCTGGGATCTTATGGGGCGCGGGAGATCGCACGTAACCCGGAGAAGGGCGCGCGTCTGTTGCGGGAAATCACAGGCTTACGCATGGTGCTTTCCATTTGCTCCATCGCGGTATTGGGTATCTTTATCCTGCTGGTTCACAAGTCCTTCCAGCTAAAACTTCTGCTGGCCATGTATGGAGTGAGCCTGCTGGGCGGACCGTTCCTGCTCCAATGGTTCTTCCAGGCGCACGATCAAATGCGATGGGTAGGATGGGCCACCATTATCAGGCAGGCGTGCTTCGCGGGTTTGGTGTTTTTCGTTTTTCGCAAAGGAACGCCGCTGGTCTATATCGGATTCATCGAATGCTTCTCGGTAGCCGCGGTGGCCTTATTCTGCGTGTATGTGGCGCGGCAAAAGATGGGATTTTCATTGCCGCGGCCGGATCTGCAGGTCGCGCACTTCCGCCATCATCTTAAGGAATCTGCACCGATAGGTTTGACGGAGCTGGCGTGGGGATTCATGTGGTATTTCTGCACGGTCCTGCTGGGCTTCCTGTTCGCGGATGCGACGCTTGGCTGGTGGGGGGCATCGCACCGGGCGCTGATGGCGCTTCACACGTTTGTCTGGCTGTACTTTTTCAATCTGCTGCCGTCGATTTCCCGCTGCGTCGCGGGTTCAAACGCGCGGCTGCTGCAACTGATGGATCATTCGGTGCGCTTCGCCGCGTGGGCCAGCCTGTTTGGAGCTGCGTTCTTAACCATGATTGCGCCGGCTTTGCTCAGTTTCCTCTACGGACCGTCGTTTCGGGCGGCGGCAGGGTCGTTTTCGATTCTGGCATGGATGCTGCCGATCGCTATGCTGAGCGGGCATCACCGGTATATTCTGGTTGCTTATAATCACCAGCGGCGTTTGCTGCGCTGCACGTCGATTTCAGCCGCCGTCGCGGTGATTCTCGGTTTCACGCTGGTGCCTCTGTACGGCGGGGCAGGAGCGGCTTGGGCTCTCGTGATTGCCAACGCGGTCAATTTGCTGCTGGTGTATTATTCAGTCCGACAATTGGTGGTTGAAGTTCCCCTGCGCGCCCAAATTGCGACGCCCCTGTTCACGCTTGCGGCGTCGATGCTGGCTTATGTGGCGCTCCTGCAGTGGAATCCTACGATTGCGCTGGCCGGCGGTTCGTTAGTCTACCTGATTGGGTTTGCGGGCACCGATGGCAGGCGGCTCACATCGTTCATACGGATGATCGCCCGGAAGGGCGCGGTAGAAGCCACCGGATAGGTTACCGCGCCGAACTCGGGTGTTGAGTCTTAAGCGACTTCCTCGGCCCCTGCGGCTACACTTTTTTCCCGCTCGACGCTGTTTTCCCGCGCCGTGGGCATGGTCGCCATCTTATCTTCGATTCCCAGCTTTTTCATCTTGTAAAGCAGGGCCTTGTAGTCGATCTTCAGCAGCACCGCGGCCTTTTTGCGATTCCAGTGGGTGGAGGCGAGGACCGCCATAATGGCTTCTGTTTCGGCCTGGTCTTTGGCGCGCGTCACTTGCTCGAGAATAGGAGCCCGGACTTCCACCCGGTCTGAAGTTGCGAAGTCCAAGGACGGGGTGGCGGTCAGGCTTTTGCGCGCCGCGCGGGCGATCAGGTCGCGAGCGACCATTTCCGGATCGCGCAGAATCGCAAACTTGCGCACGAAGTTCTCCAGCTCCCGAACATTCCCCGGCCAGTCATAAATCGACATGGCATGAATCATGGTTGGGGTGATCTCGAGCGTGTCCACTTCATCGGGCGCGTGCTTCTCCAAGAGGATCTTGGTGAGCGGGAGGATATCTTCTTTGCGGTCCCGCAGCGGCGGAACGTACAGGGTCACGATGTTCAAGCGGTAGAAGAGATCCTGGCGGAATTTGCCTTCGGCGATGGATCGCTCCAGGTCGTTATGGGTGGCGGCGATCACACGGACATCGACGCGCACGGTTTCCTTGCCGCCGAGGCGCTGGAACTCATGATCCTGCAGGACCTGCAAAAGCTTGGCCTGGAGTTTAAAGTCCATATCGCCGATTTCGTCGAGCAAAAGCGTTCCGCCGTCGGCGATCTCAAACATACCGGGTTTGCGCTGGTAAGCGCCTGTAAACGCTCCCCGCTCATAGCCGAATAGCTCGCTCTCGACCAGTTCAGAGGGCAAAGCAGCGCAGTTCAACTTCAGGAAAGGCTTGGAAGCGCGCGGCGAAAGCGCGTGCAGATGCCGCGCCAGTACTTCTTTACCCACGCCGGTTTCACCCAGGATCAATGTCGGAGGCTCGGACGATCCGATCGAAGCCGCCATGGAGTACAACTCACGCATGCTCGGGCTCCACTGCCCCACCAGCTCATCACCACGCTGCTTGACGCGCCCGTTCCTGGGACGCACGGCTTTGTCGGGAATCGCCGGGGTCCGTTCGAACGCGTTCTCAAGGGTGGTGCGCAATTCCTCATGGCCTAGCGGTTTTCCAAGAAAATCGGTAGCTCCGCTCTTCATTGCTTCGACCACGTTCTCTGAAGTGGATGCTCCAGACAGCATGATCACGGGCAAATCCCGGTCTCTGGAGCGGATCTCACGCAGCGTCTGGAAGCCGTTCTTCTCCGGCATGAAGATGTCCAACAAGACGGCGCTTACAGGGCGCTTGGATTCCAGATACTCCAGCACCTCATTGCCGTCTCTGGCCAGTTCCACCGAATAACCCTGATACCGCAGGGTCATCTCCAGAAAACTACGAATCTCCGAGTCGTCGTCTCCCACTACAATCGTTCTGTCATTTTTTTCGAGTCTCATCATAGCCGTTCTCCTCCGTGAATAGCATGTGCGCCGTTATGGACGCTTTCCATCGGACCTCCGAATACCGCGCGCTCCACCGGCAGGACAAATGAAATCATTGGCCCTCCCGCATGATTCTCCGCCCAGATACGGCCGCGGTGTTGTTGCACGATCAACTTGCAGATTGCCAGTCCCAAACCCGTTCCACCCTCTTCAGGTCCGCCAAACGACGTATATTCGTCAAAGATCCTGCCGAGACGTTCGGCTGCGATCGCAGGGCCGGTATTGGAAACGTCGAACCGAAAAGCGTTAGGCGTAGCACGGTTGCCGGAGCCGCGCCGCTCCACATTTACCGAGCCGAGGGTGCTGGCGGAGCGGCGCTCCCAGAAGTGCGGATAGCCGCGCACCTCGATACGGCCTCCTTTTGAGGCGAACTTGCAGGCGTTTTCGAGCAAATTGGTCAGGACCTGCAGCATCTCTTCCGGATCGAAATAAATAGCCTGCGCGAGCGGCGTCAGGTCCCTGGTGACCTGAAGACGGCGCTCGACGGCGAGCGGTTGCGTCTCATGGATCGCCTGCTCCACACATTCCCGGATGTCCCCTTCTTTAAGATTGGGGAATCTGGGGACCCGCCAGCCTACCGCCAAATGAAACATCGCAGAAGTCATTCGGGCGAGTCTCTTGAGGCTGTTCTGAGTGCGGGTCAGCACTTCTTTCTGGATGTCGGTGAGGGGACCCAATTCCTCCGCCAGCAACAGTCCGCAATAGCCGTTGGTGGCCGTTAGGGGGGCTCGAAAGTCGTGCATCACGCGAGCCAGGAAGCTGGTTCGGTCCTGATCGCACTCCTGCAACCGGAGATTGGCGTCTGCCAGCGCCGCCACCGTACAAGCCTTTGCGCCACCGGGGTGGGGGGAAGACTCCGCGCGAAAGGTTTCCACCTGCTCGAGCCAAGCTGCCAGGGCCGCTTTGGTGACTGGTCTCAGGGCCAGCATGGCGCCCCGGAGCGCGGCGCCGGCACCGGCCAGATCGCTGCGATCTATGAGAAAGATATGGCGATGCCGTTCTTCGGCGGTTAAGCGAAGGGCGACATCCAGTTCCGGTAAACGATCCCAGATATAGACGTCCGCGTTTGGAAGAGGTACGCTCGGCGCCGGTATGAAGAGTTGATGCTCAGTTTCTGGGCTTAACTCCGCTAAAATGGCCCTGCATAGCTCATACAATCGTTGATCATCCGATATCAACGCAACAATCATTCTTATCCTCCGACAACACTTCGGGTCCCTCGTTATTTCAGCTTGGGGACTTTAATTTTTTTCAACCGCTAGGATGCTCAGCTTAACCGGAAAAACGGGACTTTGTCAACACAATTTGGTCCTTAAAACGCTTGCATCAGTACTCATGGTACGGCACATCCATTTCGGTACCATTACTTTCCAAACTTTGGGTTTGCCAGCCAGCAAAGCTTTTGGCGGCAGGCTGGTATTAATTTGAAATAACTTATGGATTCAGAACGACGCAATCGCCCCACAGAAGCCGAAAAGATCGCAGTTTTAAAACCCACTTTGTAGACCAGAGCGTAATCGTAAGATAGGCCGGAGCGAATAGATTTACCGGATCAACGAACTGAATCCGAAAAACCTTCCAGCCGACGAACAGACCCTTCTCCTTCGAACCGGTAGTGACGGACAGCGACCGGCTCCTTTGGGCGTAATTATATTCTAAGGGAACGGGCTGGCTGGAAACGAAAGTTTCGGACTAAATGCCACTCGCTGTCAGGATTAGCGGCATGGCTTCGCCAGCCAAACGACGGCAATACCCGTTTCAAGCTTGTTCCGCCAATTCCGAACTTCTATGGTACCGAACGTGCTTCGTTACTAGTTTGCACGGAGGCTTTTCGATGATGACTGATAACTCGATGCGAGCGATACTTTTGTGTCTTACGATAATGCTGTCGATACAGGCTTTCGGGCAAGCGCCCGCGACGCCGGTCGGGAAGTCGCTCAAGGCGAACGGCACGGCGATTACGTCAGCGCCGGAAGCGGGAGCCGATCGGGGCATTCCCGAAAAATTTATCATCGGCGAAGGCGACGTCCTGCAGGTTTCCGTATGGAAGGAGCCTGACGCATCGGTTGCCTCCATGGTAGTTCGTGCGGACGGAAAGATCACAGTTCCCTTCATCAAGGAAATCATGGTTGCGGGAATGACGGCAGCCCAAGCCGAAGAGATCATCGCGGCCAAGCTGAAACCCTTCATTATGGAGCCGGACGTTACGGTGGTGGTGCGCGAGGTCCACAGCAAAAAGATCTATCTGGTGGGGGCAGTGCGAAAGACCGGCGCTGTCGAGATGAACCATCCTATGACCGTGCTGCAGGCGCTCACTGAAGCGGGCGGCCCCAATGACTTTGCGAAAAAGAAAGACATTTATGTTCTGCGAACTACCAATGGCTCGCAGGTGAAACTTCCTTTCAATTATGAAGCGGCCATCAAAGGGGAGCAGTCGGGGAAAGATTATTGGCTGATGCCGAATGACATGGTAGTGGTGCCGCAGTAGACCTATGCAGGCACGTTCCTATCTCAGCGCCATTCTGAGCGCAGCGACGACCAACGGGTTTGAAACAGCCCGCAGAATGATTCAATTCCTGGACTGAGGAAAAGGTAGATCGGGCGCATGCGCACAGACGTAAATAGCCAGGTAATTCTGCTCGTTGAAGACGAACCGGAAGTCCGCAGTTATATTGAAATGGCCCTGCGGTGCGACGGTTTCAGTGTAGAGACGGCCGAGGATGGCGACGAGGGTTTGCAATGCCTGCAGACGGGCTTGCCGATTTCGGCCGTGCTGCTGGATGTATCGATGCCCAACCGGGGCGGCCTCGAAGTGCTGCGCGAAATCCGCAGCACGGAGCGAAACTTGCCCGTGATTATGATTTCCGGCTCGGCCTCATCCGGCGTGATCGTCGAGGCTATGCGCGCCGGCGCCAACGATTTTTTGGGAAAACCGGTAAGTCATGAGTCTCTGCGGCGCGCGCTGAGCAACATCTTTGGGGATACTGTCGCGGAGGCTCCGAAGCCCGAACGTGTCCCCGCTTCGGCCGATCTTTTCTTTGGATCGAGCCCCAGCATGCAGGCTTTGCGTAACATGATTCCACTGGTAGCGCTCTCAGAAGCCCCGGTGCTGATTCAGGGTGAGACCGGCGTCGGCAAAGAGGTGATTGCCCGCTATCTGCATTCATTTTCACAGCGTGCGCGCAGGCCCTTCCTCAAGCTGAATTGCGCAGCGTTGCCGTCGGAATTGGTCGAAAGCGAATTATTCGGATATGAACGCGGGGCATTCACCGGCGCCTACCAACGCAAGCCCGGGATGTTTGAAATCGCCGATGGGGGTACGCTGCTTTTGGACGAGATTGGCGACATGGATTTCAAGCTCCAGGCCAAGCTTCTGCAGGTGCTGCAGGATCACGAATTCCAGAGACTCGGCGGCAAAGAAACCGTGCGAGTGGACGTGCGGGTGATTGCGGCTACCCATAGCGACCTCGAGAAATCGATCGCGGCCGGGACCTTCCGTCAGGATTTGTATTACCGATTGAACGTGGTGAGTCTCTACGTGCCGCCGCTGCGGGAGTTACGCGACGATATCGTGCCTTTGGCGGAGTTCCTGGTCAGGCGCCATTGCAGCGACCCTTCCTGGGAACCCGAGATTACGCTGGCGCTCAAACAGGCTCTGCTGCTGCACGATTGGCCGGGAAACGTGCGGGAGCTGGATAATGTGATTCGCAAATTCGCGGTTCTGCGCGATCCTGAGGCGATCGTCCGCGATTTGGCGACGCGAGCGACCCGGCGGACCTTCGCCGGCGCTCCGGCAATGAAAAAGGCGACTGCTGCGATGGCCGCCGCAGAGCCCGCGCCGATACTGGATCAGGTGACCAGATCCAAGGCGCAGGCCGAAACCGAAGCCATTGTCGCGGCGCTCAGCACCACTCGCTGGAATCGTAAAAAGGCCGCCGCACTATTGAGAATCGATTACAAAGCTCTGCTGTACAAAATGAAGAAACTCGGCATTGATGGGAGTTCGCCGGCTGAAGCGGCCGACGGACAGCAGGCCCCTCAAATGCAAGCCATCTTGTGTCCTACATGCAAAAACACACTGCCATCATCATCGGCGCTGGGCCGGCGGGACTAACCGCAGCTCACGAACTTCTTACACGTACTGAAATCCAGCCAATTGTGCTCGAAATGAGCAGCTACATGGGCGGGATTTCGCGAACCGTGAATTACAAGGGCAACCGTATCGATATCGGGGGCCATCGGTTTTTTTCGAAATCCGACCGCGTCATGAATTGGTGGCTGAATTTCCTGCCCCTCGAAGGCGTCGCAGATTCTAGTGTCGAGATCACCTACCAGAGCCGGCGTCGCTCTATTGCGGTAGAGGGCGCTGCGGCCGATCCCGATCGTGACGATCGCGTCATGCTTTTGAGACACCGGTTGTCGCGCATCTATTTTTTGCGGCGATTCTTTACCTATCCGATCACACTCAGCGTGGATACCATCCGCAAACTGGGCATTGTGAAGACGGCATGGATCGGCCTCAGCTATTTGCGGAGCGTGCTATTCCCCATCCGTCCGGAAGAAAATCTGGAACAATTCTTCATCAATCGATTCGGCCGCAAGCTCTATAACACCTTTTTCAAATCGTATACCGAGAAAGTATGGGGCGTGCCTTGCAATCAGATCAGCGCGGAATGGGGCGCCCAGCGGATCAAGGGGCTCTCGATTTATAAAACGCTGGTTCACATTCTTCGCAAACTTGTGCCCGCAGGAAGTGCGGACGTTTCGCAGAAAAACACCGAGACATCTCTGATTGAAAAATTTTTGTATCCCAAGTTTGGTCCCGGCCAGATGTGGGAAGAAGTAGCCCGCAAGGTAACGGAAAAAGGCGGCGAAATTCTTTGCGGCTGGCGCGTCGAGCAACTGGAGCACGATAGCCGGCACCGCATCACTGCGGTCTGGGCTAGCAATAGAGAAACCGCGGAGCGACGCCGGTTTGCGGGGGATTACTTCTTTTCGACGATGCCGGTTCGGGAACTGGTGGCCGGTCTTGAACCCCCTGCTCCCGCCAAGGTTCGTGAAGTTTCGGACGGCCTCATGTACCGCGACTTCATTACGGTGGGACTCCTTTGCCGCCGCCTCAAAATCCGCGAGGGATCGGGCGAGAATGTGCGGGACAACTGGATCTACATTCAAGAGCCCGACGTGCTGGTCGGGCGCCTGCAGATCTTCAACAACTGGAGCCCGTACATGGTAGCGGATCCGGATACGGTCTGGGTGGGTCTCGAGTATTTCTGCAACGACACCGACCCGTTGTGGCAGAAACCCGAAGCGGAATTGATTGACCTTGGCAAGGAAGAACTGGCGAAATTAGGAATGTTGAATCCGGAAGACGCCATTGACGCTACCGTAATCCGGATGCCCAAGGCGTACCCGGCCTACTTCGGCACGTACGGCCGGTTTCAGGAGATTTCGGATTACACCGACCGGTTCGAAAACCTTTTCCTGGTGGGCCGCAACGGTATGCACCGTTATAACAATCAGGACCACTCCATGCTGGCCGCCATGACGGCCGTGGATAACATCATCGGCAACGTGACCAGCCGTGAAAACCTCTGGGCGTTGAACACCGAAGAGGATTATCACGAGGAAAAGGTCACGGACGAGAAACAGCAGGTTCCCGAGCCGGCCGCGGCTCAAAGTAATGTCTGAGCGCCAGGAATGGGCGTTCTACCGCGACATAGCTGAGCGCGGAGAGCGCCAGCGTCGCTGCCATCATCAAAGGGATATTTAGAAGCGCCGGAACCAGGATATGGAGCGTATTCCGTTCCAAATGCTCCACCAGATGGCGGACGAGAAGATGCCACAGGTAGGCCGCGTAACTGTATTTGCTAATGGCGCGCAGGATGCTGCTTCCCAAGACCCGCTGCAACATTGACCCGTTACCAGTGGTCACCACGGCGGCCATCAGGAGCGCTGCATAGGACAAGGCAATCAGGGTGTAGCCGAATCCCACTTCAGTTGGAGCGGTGGTGCGGAAGGGCTGGGTGCGCAGGGCGGCTAGAGTGATCAGCGGAACAAAACTGAACAATATAGCGTGGCGTCGAATCAGCTTGACCAAGGATTCGTTCTGTAGCACGAAGCAGCCCGCCGCGCCGATCAGCAATGTGTCCATCCGTGTGAAGGTGTTGCGGTAGAGGGTTTCCGGATTGACGTGAATTCCGATCAGGGTGAGACGGAGAATAACGCTGATGGCACACGCGGCCACGATGATCTGAAGAACCCGCCGGGGCGCAAAGAAATAGATGACCAGCGGCCACAGCAGATAGAACTGCTCTTCGACCGCGAGCGACCAGTAATGGGTCAGCATCACGGACCAAGACATTTGACCGAAAACATTCAGCCAGTTTTGCAGGTAGGCGAAGTACCACAGACGTTCCGATAGGGATGGCATGTTGGCCGATATCGACGGCAAAATGACCGGAACCACCAAAAACATCACCGCCAGGCTGACGTAATATATCGGGGATATTCTGAGAAAACGGCGGGCATAAAACGAGAAGAAGTAATTTTCTGCATCTCGCGTTTGCAGCAGGATTCGGGTAATCAAAAATCCCGACAAGACGAAGAATAGATCCACTCCGGTCCAGCCGAATCCGGAGAGAGACCATGCCAGGTGTTGCGCGAGATTGCTATGATCCAGTGCGGTGCCGAAGTGGTAAAACATCACTAACAGAATCGCCAAAGCGCGCAGGCCATCGAGGGCCGGAATGCGGTCGCCCAGATTATCGAGATTGGTATGCGCGGGAGCGCGCAATTCTCCGGCGGCGGTCATTCTATAGGAACTCCGCCGCGATCCACGGGGTTCCCGCAAGCCCGAACTGTAAAATCGTCAACAAGCTATGGTTCCGGGCGCGGAGTGATGTCCGAAAAAATGATGTCTGCCGTATCGTAGTTGGCCTTTATCGATTCCGTGCTGGAGACGGTTCCCTTTCTAGGGATATCGAAGACCGCTGCGCCGCCGGCCGCACAGATTAAATTGGCGCTCGAGCCCGGACAACCAATACCGCTTAAAATTCCCGCTTGCAGCGTCCCATTTGACACGCTGGACGAAGAAACCAGGTTGTTGCGCGAGATCTTAACCGCGACTTGGTGGACGTATTCAGCGGGGCTGTACAGGTGCGTGGCCAGATTTTCGGAGAGGCTGGAAGCTCCGAAACAGCTTCCGCAGCGTGGTCCGATGGTGGCTGCGGAACCGGCAGTGCGGCTGAGCAGACAAACCAACCCAGCGAGCAGCGTGAGCGTTATGAATTTGGTGCTCAACCGTAAGCCTCCGGCTACCAATGCAGGGCAATCCCGGTGCCGCTATTCAATCTTGCATCGTATTGATTATAGTGGGTTTAATAAATACTGTCAATGCTTTGCGACCGATGAAATTGGATTCATTCTGGTAATTTCGCCAGCTTTCTCAGAGTTCGGAGCCTCGCTGCTTTTGGTTGGAGAATGGCTGTTATTCTTGATTTGGCGTCTATGATGAAATCCGCCCTGGTTGCGCTTTCTGTGGTTCTATTGTTTGGTTGCGGCGGCAGCTCGTCCAATCGAATGCTGGAATCGGGCAAACGTCACTTCGAGCAGAAAGAATACGACCGGGCGATCCTTGAATTCAAGAATGCAGTTCAGGTGGCGCCCAAGAATGCGGAGGCTCATTACCAACTGGGTTTGGCGCATCTCGCGGTGGGCGACGACGGGCTTGCAGCAGGAGACTTCCGGCGAGCCACCGAATTAAATCCACACTATACCGAGGCGCAACTCAAACGTGCCCAAATTCTCTCCACCACCACCGATGCTGTGCTCCTATCGGACGCAGAAACGCTGGCCCGCGCGGTCCTCGAAGTGCGGCCGGGGGACGCGGACACGCTCCAAGCTTTAGGCATGGCGGAATACCGCCGAGGCAGCACCAAGCGTGCGATTGAGCATTTTACGGAAGCGTTGAGCCGGTCCCCTGGTCATTTGAAAGCTTCACTAGGGTTGGCGGCCATTCGACTGGAGCAGCGAGACGCACTCGCCGCAGAGCGTATTTTGAAGGCAGCGGCGGCGACGGCGCCCCACTCGGTGGATGCGCAAATTGCGCTGGCGCGCTTGTATTCGATAACTGGAGATCCCGGCCAGGCGGAGGAGCATTTACGGCGTGCACTCGAGTTCGATCCCCTGAACGCTCCCGCTATGCTCGACCTCGCCCGGTTGCAGGCAAATCAAGGCAAGAAGGACGCCATCGAACAGACTTTGCAGCGCCTATCCACGCTTCCCGAGGCTTCTTACCGGTCGCTGCACGCAGTATTTTTGTTCGAGACCGGCAATCGGGAAGCATCCATCGCGGAGCTTGAGGATCTGTATCGGAAAGATCCCCAAAACCGCGAGGTACGCACCCGTTTGGTAGATGAGTACCTGTCGATGAATCGGGTAGACCGGGCCACCGAGGTTTTGACCGTCGCGCTTCAAACGACGCCGATGGATGCCGACGCTCTGGAGCAGCGATGCCAGATTTTTATCGACTCCGGACGGCTGGACGAAGCGGAACGAGATTTGTTGCTGGTGCTCAGATCCCGGCCCTATTCCGCTCGAGGTCATTACCTCTTCGCTCAAGTACATCGCTCGCGGGGGCGCATTTCGAGTTACCGGAAGGAGTTGCTTGCGGCGCTTCAGTACGATCCCCGGCTCTTAAATGCGCGATTAGAACTTTCGCAGAGCCTTCGTAATGAAGGCGTCATGAAAGAAGCCCTAACGACGCTTAACAGAATGCCGGAAGATCAAAAATCGGCGTTACCGGCCATCGTCGAGCGAAACTGGGTACTCTTGGCGCTGGGAGAAACTGAACTCGCGCAGCGGGGGATCGAACAAGGATTGAAGCTGAAGGTAACCGCGCCGCTGCTGACGGAGGACGGTCTTATGAAGCTCCGTCAGGGTCAGATGGAGCCGGCTCGCGCGGCGTTAGAGAAGGCGCTGGCTCTCGCTCCGCAGGATACCGATATACTCGATGCCATCGCGACCAGCTTCGCGATCGCCAAGCAACCGGGGCGGGCTATCGATCGCATTCGCCGTCATATCGCGGAGCAGAATTCGGCGCCTATGAATCACTTGCTGGGGTCATGGCTGGAACGGACTGGCGATCCGGCGGGAGCCCGGCTGGCCTACGCGGCGGCTATCAAGGCAGATCCGAACTTCGCGCCGTCGCACATCCTCGCGGCGCGACTGGATTTAGTCAACCGCCGGTGGGACAGCGCTCGCGGGCTGCTCGCGCCGGTGCTGGCAGCGAATCCGCTGAATGTCGACGCGCTGGTCGGGGAGGGAATGCTCGAAGAAGAGACTGGAAATTTTCCCGCCGCGATTAAAATCTACCGGAAGATTCTGGAAATTGCTCCGAATAATGTGGCGGCGTTGAATAACCTTTCCGTGAGGCTTTGCGAAAGTCCCGCCACCGTCGAAGAAGCGCTGGAACTCGCAATACGGGTGCAGGAGTTGGCGCCGGATGACCCTGCGGTGAATGACACCATCGGCTGGGCGTACTTTAACAAGGGCGTGTACAAGACTGCGCTTAACTACCTGGTGAGGGCAGCGGCGCACGATAAGTCAGCCCGGGTGCAATACCATCTTGCGATGGCTTATTTCAAAACCGGTGACAAAACACAGGGGACGGCCACACTTCTCGCTGCGCAAAAACTTGATCCCAACTTGCCCGAAGCCGCCAGGGCACGAAAGATTGCATCAGGCGCTCCCTAAGGTATTTTCCACCTGTCCCTCTCGGCTAGACTAGTACCGTGTTGGGGATAAGTTCTAATAACAAGCGTCTGCGTTTTCTGGTTGGACGGGAACTGGTGGTCCCGGTCCTGGCGTTGTTGGTCTCTCAATCGGCCTTTGCGCAGAGTGCTGTACTCTCCGCTGGATCCGGATCGGGGACCGCGGGAGCGACGGTATCCATTCCGATCAATTTGACGTCTGCGGGTGCAGCCCAAATCGTCGGCATCCAATGGACATTCAGTTTTTCCTCGGACGTCACCGGCGTGACGGTGTATGCGGGGCCTTCAGCGACCAATGCGCGGAAATCGGTTACCTGCTCCGGAACCAGATGCCTGGTTTTTGGATTCAATAACAACCTGGTGGCTGACGGGACCATCGCGATTGCGACGTTTCAACTAGCGACCTTTCCTTCAAACAACACCATTCCCGTTACTCTTTCGAATATAGTCGTCTCGGCGGCCTCGGGTGCCGCGATAACCGCCAGCGGCGGATCGGGGAACATTTCGTTGATCGCGCCGGCCATCTCTCCCGGCATTCCTCCCATAACTTTAGGGGCGTCGGCGAACTGTGCTGAGTTTCCAGCGACACAAGATGGCCGGTGCTTTACGCAAAGTATCATTCCCTGGGTAACGTTCGGCGATGTCTGGGAAAGCCGGCTCAAGATGGGTAACTTGTCGAGCGGTGCGGGAGGGCCGATTCAGGTGAGCTTTACTCTGCTGCCTCCGACGCCAGCTACCAATGGCCGGCCCAATCATATCCCGGCATTTTTTCTCGATAACCGGTCGCTCCCCGCGGGCCAATTGCAGATGGGCGAGAGTGCGATTTACTCGCTTCTCGCCAACGAATCGGTGGACGTGCGTTTTCTGTACCCTCCGAGCGGCTGCGATTCTCACGGCGAAAATTGCGGCAATACGCCTGACCCGAGCCAGTTATCGTATGGTTCGATCCTGGTACGGTACCTGGCTACGAGTCCTGCTAATTTGCGGGGTCTTGCTAAAGCGGAGGTGACCTTTCTCGCCCGCAAGGATGGCAGCGTGTATGGCTGGCAGGCGACGGAAAAGGAAGCAGCGCCCGCGCGCATGTGGAAGGCTCCGGTGGAGGTAACTTACGATAAGGCCGCGAACTATTTGACCAGTCAAGAGGCCGCTGCCGCGATTACCAACCCGGGAACCCAGGACGCCACCGTGAGGGCCACTCTTTACGATCAGAACGGAAACCTCGTCGTGGCCAAGGATTTCGTGGTTACAACCTGGAGCGCGATCAGCTTTACCTTTTCGAGCCCCGGCGGATTCGGACCGGCAATGTTTCCGCAGCAGGCGGATTTCAGCGGGTGGGTAACGTTTGAGGTGATCGCTCCGAGCGGCGGCGTCGTAAGTCCGCTGGTATTGCAGGGGATTGGAAATTCGTTGGCCAGCGTTGACGTTCAGCCTTTCCCTTAGGCGCTGGGTAGTCGGATAAATGTTGGTTGACGGCTTAGTTTGAGAGGCGGCCCAAATCGCTTATGAGTTGAAGGGAGGCGTTCTCCATCTCAACGTCAAAGTCGTTTAACTGAGCAAGCAAGCATCTATAGCAGCAGAAAGCGAACAGGGCTGTCAGCAACCCCAACGCGGCAGGAACAAGCGATTCCGCCAGTCGTCCACTCGTGCTGCCCAAATTAATGGAGCTTGGGCCGTCGATCGCGGGGAACGAATTCGCGATACCCAGGAGCGTGCCGAACATACCGATAAACGGCGCGATAGATGAAATTGTTGCGAGGCTATTCGGCCCCCGTTTCATCTCACCATGAACAACGGACGCCGAACGCGCACAGGCTCGTTCAGTAGCATCTAGTGCCGCACTTCTATTCTTCACGCGAGCCCAGTATACGCCCAAACCGGCCACACGGGCCGGTCAAGCAATGGTGGCGGCTTTGCGAGAAGAGGGAACCATCTTATCCGACTACCAGGCGCTGGCGCTCTGAACCTCCGGCGCTGCTAGGATGAAACATGGAACTCCGAAGGGTGGCGCCTTCCGCGGCTGCTTCCGCTCGGTTTGCGTTGGCAAGTTTTGCCATCTCGCTCGCGTTTGCGGCCCCTGCGGTGATTCAAGCCGACCGCGTGCTGCTGGTAGTGAATGACAATTCACCTCTCTCTCGCCAGATCGGCGAATATTATGCTCGCCGCCGCGGCGTGGCGCCCAAAAACGTCTGCCACATCAAGACGAAGCTCGACGAGGAAATTTCGCGTGATGATTACGATCGCCAGATCGCCGGGCCTATCGGGACTTTTCTTCGCAAAGAAGGGTTAGAGGAAAGCATTTACTATATCGTGACTACGGCAGGTGTGCCGTTGAAAATCCCCGGTAGTGACGGTTTGGGCGGGAATTACGCGTCGGTCGATAGCGAACTCACTCTGCTCTATTCGGATCGCAAAAACGGGAGGCCACACATTATCAATGGCGTGATCCCCAATCCATTTTTTGGAAAAAGAGACCGGGCGTTTTCGCATCCCGAATTTCCCATCTACCTGGTAACGCGCCTGGCCGCCTATGACTTCGACGGCGTCAAGGGCATGATTGAGCGATCCTTGGCGGCCTCTAACCGCGGCAAATTTATCCTCGACTTGCGCAGTTCCGACGATGAGCCAGGGAACGATTGGCTGCGTGACGCCGCGATTCTGCTTCCCAGAGACCGCGTGGTGCTGGATGAAACCACCCAGCCTGTTTGGGATCAGACCGATGTCATCGGCTACGCCGGCTGGGGCTCGAACGACAGGCATCATAACCGCCGCTTTCCCGGATTCCATTGGCTTCCCGGGGGCATCGTCACCGAATATGTATCGACGGATGCACGCACCTTTAAAAAACCTCCAGAAAAATGGATACCCACTATGGAGTGGAGCAATGCCTCGGCTTGGTTCGCGAATTCACCGCAGTCAATGGTGGCGGATTATATCCTCGAAGGGGCGACAGGCGGCTCGGGGCATGTCTACGAACCGTACTTGACCATGACGCCTCGGCCGGACTTGTTGTTTCCCGCCTACTATGGCGGGCGCAATCTTGCCGAGAGTTACTATCTGGCGATCCCCTCGTTGAGTTGGCAGAACATTGTTGTGGGAGATCCGCTCTGTTCTCTAGGAAGCCCGGCACGCTAGTGACCTCTTCTCCCAATATCTATATCGCCGATGTCGGGCTCCTGACGCGCTTCTGGAGCCGGTTGCGGGCGGCGGCCATAACTACCGTCGAGGACGGGTGCCTAGCGACGGCGAAGGGCGCGGCGTATTCGTCGCTGCTGGCTTTCTTCCCGGTACTCACTACGCTTGCTGCTCTGCTGGTGCAAGCCAATGCGGACGCTGTCGCCCGTACCATCGCAAGGTTGCTCTCCGACGTGATCCCGCCCGGCACCGAGGACGTGGTTCGCGGGCTTTTTATTGTTAAAGGACGCCGGCCTACCGGGCTGTTGGTGGGCGCGGTGGGGCTGGCGATATGGGCCAGTTCGGGCGTGATGATGAGCCTGCTCGAAGGGTTCCGCGCGATTTATCGCATCCCCAGCGGGCGCTCCTTGCTGAAGGAACGCGCGGTGGCGCTGTGGCTGGTGCTGATCGCGGCGATTCCTATCTTGGGCGCCTCGGCGCTGATCGTATTCGGCAACCGCGCGCGCCGCGCTTTCATCGAGTGGCTGGGAGTGACTCGCGACGCGAACAATCTGCGAGGGTGGCTCCAATTAGCGGGCCAGGCGCTGAGCTTCGCGATCGCCCTGGCAGCCATCGTACTGGTTATGGCACTGGTGTATTATTTCGGTCCGAACCGCAAGCAAACTTTTCGCGGAGTGTTTCCGGGGGCGGTGCTGGCCACGGTGCTGTGGCTGCTCGCCACTTTGGCGGTGGGATGGTACCTTCGCGATATCACTAACTACAACGTACTTTATGGAGGCGTGGGAGCCGGACTCGCCTTGCTGGTTTGGAGCTATGTCTTATCCGTCATCACGCTGTTCGGCTGCGCCTATAATGCCGTCGGGCAACAGCGCTAGAGCCGTCAGTTAGCATGAAGGCAATGGCCCCCCTACTTTCTCCCGAGGAAGTTCACCGCCTGGACGCGCACTGGCGTGCTGCGAATTATCTCTCGGTCGGGCAGATCTACCTCTACGCCAATCCTTTGCTGACCGAGCCGCTGTCGATCGAACATATCAAGCCCCGCCTGCTGGGGCACTGGGGCACCACCCCCGGCTTGAACTTTATTTACACTCACGCCAACCGCTTGATCCAAAAATACGACTTGAACATGATTTACATCTGCGGGCCGGGGCATGGCGGACCGGGCATGGTGGCGAATACGTGGCTCGAGGGCAGCTATACCGAGCGCTTCCCTAACATCACTCGCGATGCCGAAGGGATGCTGCGCCTGTTCACGCAGTTTTCTTTTCCCGGCGGCATACCCAGCCACGCCGCGCCGGAAACGCCCGGCTCCATTCATGAGGGCGGGGAACTGGGCTATTCGCTGCTGCATGCCTACGGCGTGGTGTTCGACAATCCTGACTTGCTGGCCCTCTGTGTCATCGGCGACGGGGAGGCCGAGACGGGAGCGCTGGCGGCCGGTTGGCACTCCAATAAATTTCTCGATCCGGTGTCAGACGGTGCGGTTATTCCGGTTCTGCATCTCAATGGGTATAAGATCGCCGGCCCCACTGTGCTGGCACGCATTCCACGTGAAGAGTTGACTCAATTTCTCTGTGGTTGCGGTTATCGACCTTACTATGTCGAAGGTCATGAGCCGGAGCCTATGCATCAAGCCATGGCTTCCACGTTCGAGGCCGCGATTCTCGAAATTCGCGCCATCCAGAAAGACGCGCGTGAAAAGGGATTCCGCGAGCGCCCGACGTGGCCCGTAATTGTCCTGATTTCGCCGAAGGGCTGGACCGGTCCCAAAGTGGTGGATGGGGTTCAGATTGAGGGCACTTTCCGGGCCCACCAAGTTCCGCTGGAACAGTTGGCCGAAAAGCCCGCTCATATCAAAATTCTTGAGGAGTGGATGAAGAGCTACCGGCCCGAGGAGCTTTTCGACGATGACGGCAGCCCGGTGCCCGAAATTCTGGCGGCGGCGCCTAAAGGCTCGCGGCGCATGGGGATGAACCCGCATGCTAACGGTGGCATCCTGCTCCAAGATCTGCGGCTCCCGGATTTTCGCAAATACGCGGTGACGGTGGCGAAGCCTGGCGCTGCCGTAGCTGAAGCCACACGCGTCCTGGGGAACATGTTGCGAGACGTGATGCAAGAAAATAATGGCGGCCGCAATTTCCGCGTTTTTGGACCCGATGAAACGTCGTCGAACCGCTTGAACGCGCTCTTCGAAGTCACCAATCGGACCTCTACCGCTGCGATTTTTCCGAGCGACGATCACCTCGCTCCCGACGGCCGGGTGATGGAGGTGTTAAGCGAGCATCTGTGTCAGGGATGGCTCGAAGGCTACCTGCTTACGGGTCGCCACGGCTTGTTTTCCTGCTACGAGGCGTTCGTGCACATCATCGACTCCATGTTCAACCAGCACGCCAAGTGGCTGAAGGTGACGCGCGGCATTCCTTGGCGCGAGCCCATCGCGTCGTTGAACTACCTGCTCACTTCTCACGTCTGGCGTCAGGACCATAACGGATTCAGCCATCAGGACCCCGGTTTTATCGATCATGTGATCAATAAGAAAGCGGACGTGGTGCGCGTCTACCTGCCGCCCGACGCCAATTGCCTGCTATCGGTGGCGGATCATTGCCTTCGCAGCCGCGATTACGTCAATGTCATCGTGGCGGGAAAACAACCCTCACCGCAGTGGCTGGATATAGATGCCGCCATCGCGCACTGTACCGCCGGTCTGGGAGTCTGGCAGTGGGCCAGCAGCGACCAGGGCGGCGAGCCCGATGTTGTCATGGCTTGCTGCGGCGATGTCCCCACGCTTGAAACGCTGGCCGCCGTGGACTTGCTGCGCACGCATCTGCCGGAGCTGAAAATTCGTGTGGTCAATGTAGTCGACTTGATGGCCTTGCAGCCGGTAATCGAGCATCCGCACGGATTCACTGACGACGCCTTCGATGCCATTTTCACCAAAGACAAGCCGGTTATTTTCGCGTTTCACGGCTATCCCTGGTTGATTCATCGCTTGACTTACCGCCGCACCAATCACGACAACCTGCACGTCCGCGGTTATAAGGAAGAAGGCACCACCACCACTCCCTTTGACATGACGGTGATGAACGACCTCGACCGTTTCCACCTGGCCGGCGATGTCATCGCCCGTGTGCCCGGCCTCGAAGCGAAGGCAGACAAAGCCAAGCTCGCGCTGCGCAACCACCTCATCGAACACAAGCTGTACGTGGCGCGCTACGGCATCGATATGCCGGAGATTCGCAACTGGCAATGGCCGGCATGAAGATTCTGGTGATTAATGGCGGATCCAGCAGCTTGAAATGCTGGTATGACGATCTCCGCGAAGACGCTCTCGAAGCACCAGCAGCCGAGCCGTTATGGACCAAGCATATCGACTGGAGCGAAAAGACCGATATCGAGGACACCTTCGCGTCCGTGCTGGGGTCTCTGCCCGGTCCGGTGGATATAGTGGGACACCGCATCGTCCACGGTGGACGTTTTCGCGAAAGCGCCATCCTGACACCGGAGGTCCGTACCGCGATTGCAGAGGAAACCGCGATCGCGCCCGCGCATAATCGCATGGCTCTTAAAGCTGTCGATATGGTGCAACAGCGCTTTGGACCCGACCTGGTGCAGATAGCTGTGTTCGATACTGCTTTCCATTCCACGCTGCCTCCGGAAGCATACGTTTATCCCGGACCGTATTCGTGGTATGACGCCGGAATCCGCAGATACGGATTCCACGGCATCAGTCACGGCTATGCCGCTCGCCGCGCGTCGCAACTACTCGGCCGCGACCCCGCCGAGTTGCGGCTGATCACCTGTCACCTGGGCAGCGGCGCGTCGCTCGCTGCGGTCAAAGGCGGCAGGAGCATCGACACCACCATGGGCTTCACCCCGATCGAGGGCTTGATGATGGGTTCGCGCAGCGGTTCGGTCGACCCCGGAATTCTGGTCCACCTGATGCGTCAGCACGGCTACACGGCCGATCAACTCGACGATATTCTGTATCGTCAATCGGGATTGCTGGGCATCTCCGGCATCTCGGCCGACATGCGCGAGATCCTGGCGGCGATTGAACGCGGCGATCAGCGCGCGCAACTGGCTTTCGACATCTATCTCCACCGTCTGGTGCGCGAGATAGGATCGATGCTCGCAGTGCTGGGAGGCGCCGACGCCCTGGTTTTCACCGGCGGCGTGGGCGAGAATTGCGGGCCTTTGCGCGAACGCGTCATCCGGCAATTCGAATTTCTGCCCAACCTCAAAGTATTCGTGATTCACGCCGAGGAAGAGTGGGAGATCGCGCGCCAAGCTTTGGTTTTAATGCAGACTACTTCGGAACGGTGACGATCTGGTCGCCGTCGATGTAGCCGATATACTGGGCGCCTTGGGCGGCAGCGAGGTCCTTCGATCCAGGTTTCTGGCCATTTTCAAACGGCCGCTGCGTTACGCCATCGGACTTGCGAGCCGCCAACGCCCGCACGTTAATGGGATGACCGCCCGCGCCCTCCGCGCGGATCAGCTTGAAGCTTAGCTTGGAGCCGCCGATTCCAAACACTTTTTTCTTTTGCGCTTCGGAAATCTCGCCCTGCACCGGCGCTCCCTTGGCGATGACGGTTACATTGTTCACCTTGAAATCTTCGCTGGCGATCAAGCGAACCTGCCGCCCCATGTCGGCGTCGGCGGGAATGTCCTCACCAAGCGTAATGCGGAAGGGCAGAGCGTTCGGCACGGTTACGCTTACGCTTTGCGGAGCGACAGCAGCCGGCGCGGGTGCGGGAGGCGGCGTTAAAGTCGCCGCGGGATTGGTGGCAATCGGCACGGGAGCCGGAACCGCCGATGGCGCCGGAATAGCCGGAGTATTCGCCGCAGTGGCCGGCGTGGGCGTATTCTGTTTAGCGTTCTGCGGCGTGTTGGGACGCGACGGCGGCGCTAAAGGAACCCGTTTTGGATTCCGCATCTGTTCAATAATCAACGGAGAGATGCCACCTTTAGTCAAGCGAATCACTTCAGGCGTCGACAAATCGAAGTTGGTTTTGTCGGCTGCGCGAATCTGATTCAGGATCAGGTCGGACGGCACCTTCTCCTTCACCATTTCCAGCACGGTGTCATTGGTGAGCGTTGTATCGGGCGGTGGTGGCGTTATCTCGGGGGCGGGCTCCGGTGCGGGAGCCGGTGCAGGCGGCTGAGCGGCCACTTGGACGGCGGCCCTTTCCGCGGCGCGTTTCTTCACCATCCACCAAGCTCCGCCGCCTCCTGCTATAAGAATCACCAGCAGCGCGGCGATACCGATCATGGATTTCGAATTGGATGAGGACTGGCCGGCAGGCGCTCCCACCGCGGAGACCATTGGCGGCGCCGGAGTGATCGAAGACGTCGGGGCTGGAGCCATCATCCGCGTGGTGTAGAGCGATCCGGAATCCGATTCTCGCTTCAATTCCGATAGCGCCGTCTGGACTTCTTTCATGCTCTGCCAGCGGTCCTCCGGCATCTTGCGCAAGCAGCGCTGGATCACGGATTCAAGCTGCGGCGGCACGTCCGGCGCGACTTCCGACATGGGCCGCGCCTGATCGCGCAAGATTGCCGATAGCGTGGAAAGGCTCGATTCGCCCTCGAATGCCCGCACCCCCGTCGCCATCTCATAGAGCACCGCGCCAAACGAAAATATGTCCGATCGTATGTCGACTTTCTTGCCTTGCGCCTGCTCGGGCGACATGTAGCTGACGGTCCCCAGAATGGACCCTTCTACCGTCATGGGTGCGACGTTCGCCATGGTGCGCGTGCGGTCGTCGCCTGAATCCGGCACCGGTCCCTGGTCAGTGAGTTTGGCGAGACCGAAGTCGAGAACCTTGACCAGTCCGGAATCGGTCACCATCGCATTGGCGGGTTTCAGGTCACGATGCACGATGCCTACGGCGTGTGCGGTACTTAAGGCGTCGGCCATTTGGAGCGCGTACTTAATCAAGAGAGGAACGCGCAGGCCGCCCTTGGGGATCAGGTCATTCAAGGTCTTGCCGTGAACGTATTCCATCACCATGAATTCGGTATCGCCTTCTGAAATGACGTCGTGAATGGTGATGATGCTGGGATGATTCAGGCCCGAGGCGGCTTGCGCTTCTTGCAGAAAACGGCGGCGGCGTTCCGGATCGCCGGATTTGGCGCTGGGCAATACCTTGATGGCTACGGTGCGATTCAACCGGGTGTCGAGGGCTTTATAAATTTCACCCATTCCCCCCGCGCCCAATTTTTCGAGCAATTGATACTGTTGAATCTGTCGCCCTACCATGCCACTGCCTCCGGGAAACTTCCAGTTTGCCACACTTGGCAGTCCTGAGAAAGGGAAGTGGGAAGGGATAAGTACTAGCCGGTCAAAAATCCGGGAGGGTTATTTGCGAGACACGGTCATCGGTGAGTTTGATGGCCCCGCCCACAGTGCGGGCGCCGGGGATATCGCCTTTATAAATCAGAGTTTGATAGTCGATGACCGACTCGACCGATGTCGGTGGACCTAGAATTTCCTCGACCTGGGCCCGCGAGAGGCCTTCCCGAATCTGCCCCCAGGCAAGCGGGTTCAACCACCGCGCCGCCATCGGCCGTACAACGGGCCTGACCCGCTCTTCAACCGCGGACTTGGGGGGATCTGCAACAGTCGAGGTTTGCAGGGCCTTAACGGTCTTTTCCAGATCGGCGATTCGACGGTCCTGTTCCTTGACCAGGCGCTTGAGGAGTGTGATATCCACCAGTGCTTCGTCCAGCCGCCGGTCTCTGGTTTGACTAAAGCACTGCGAGGGTGCCAGCCACAGCAATCCAAGCACACTCGCAGTGATGAATCGTGACACGGCGCGCACTTTTTTTAGTGGAACATGCCCAGCATGTAAGCGATCAGGAGGATTAACAGAATCGTTCCCAAACCCACGCCGGCGCCGCCGCCCGTACCCCAGCGGGAATGGCCGTAGTAACCAAACCCACCGCCAAACAACAATATCAAAATGATCAGCAGTATCAACATGATTCAATTCCTCTCTTGGATGTTTCGCGCTGTGGGAAGTGCTGCACAGCAGTTATTTTTCAAATACCTTCTTGATTTGCCCGACCTTCTTTTGGACCGTGCCCGCGAGCTCTTCGTCCTGACCTTCCGCTTCCAGGTTAGGATTCTTGGTCACTTGCCCGGCCTTCTCCTTGATTTTTCCTTTGGCTTCGTGAAGTTTTCCTTCGATTTGATCCTTAGTGCTGGTTTTCATGTCTTTCCTTTCGTTTGAGGTTAGTTAGTAGTAAAATCACCCGCCAGATGCTCGATTCCGTCACTGGCGTAATAGCGCGCTGCAATCGGAGATTCCTGTTCGAGCGCGATCCAAGCCTGGTTTTTGTTGTCCTCGGAAGGACAATGCACGGCCACGAAGGCGGCGCCTTGCTCGGCGAGATGAAGGTCCTGGTCGTGAGACATCTGTTCGGTGGCGAAAAACCGCGACAGCGTCTGCATCAGAAAGTTCGCGGGGCCGGTTTCTTCCTTCGCCAACTGAATAATCTCACGTCCTTCGACGGCAATCGCTTCGTCTTCCGCAAATCCCGCGCGGCGCAACTTAGCCAGCGCCGCCTGCGCGCTCCCTAAACTTCGAAATACGGAAATCAGGTAGTGCTTGGGATAAAAAACCCCCAGTTGCGTGTCGGATTCCTTAAAAAAACCGCTCAGCAAACTCATAGGCTCAATGGATATTCCCCGTTTGTGGCGGCCCTTTGACCGCATATGGTCAATCGGGCTGCGTGTTTCAGGCCCGCTCGGCTTTCCGCTCTTCTTTGCCGGACTTCTCCGGCCGCAGCTTTTCGCTAATGTTTTCGAGGATGTTCTTCATGTCATCGGCATGCTCCTCTTCCTTAGCCATAATCTTTTCAATCATCCTGCGAGTGGTGGGATCGTTTTCGCCCAGATAACGGATGATTTCGGTGTAGGACTCGACGGCAATTCGCTCCGCGACCAGATCCTCCCGAACCATGTCCAGCAAAGTTTTGCCTTCGGCGTATTCGGAATGGCTCCGTGTAGCAAGCCCTTCCGGATTGAAATTCGGCTCGCCGCCCAATTGTGTGATCCGCTCGGCGACCACGTCGGCGTGCTCCTGCTCTTCTTTGGCATGTTCGAGGAACTCCTCGGCTACGGCCTGCGCATGGATACCGGTTGCCATATAGTAATGCCGCTTGTAACGAAGCACGCACACAATTTCGGTGGCGAGAACTTCATTCAGGATGCGGATGACGATGTCTTTGTCAGCGGTATAGGCGCTGGTAACCGCTCCGTCCTCCATGTGCTGACGGGCGCGTCGCCGAAGCTCCTGAACGTCGGAGACGAACGGGCGATGCTCTTCTTTTACCGGGGGTTGGCTCACTTTTGATCCCTTTCCTTGGCTCTCATCCACACCGGGCAGTCATGCACGAATGGGGCCATCGCGTGAGCGATAACCCGCCCGCTTCGATCCTCTCCGGTGTACACTTTGAACATTGGAGGTTTCCACATGAACCGCGCCCTTCGCTGGTTGGGGATATTGGTGGCTCTCCTCCTGGTCATTGCGCTGGCACTGCCGTTTTTGATCGACGCCAACCAGTTCCGGCCGCGGCTCGAAGCTGCTCTCACTCAAGCCCTCGGCCGCGAGGTGAAATTAGGCGATCTGAAGCTTTCCATTATGTCGGGCGGCGTGGCGGCGACCGACCTCTCCATCGCCGACGACCCGTCTTTTAGCAAGACGCCATTTATCCGCGCCAAATCATTGAAGGTAGGCGTGGAACTCCAGCCTTTGATTTTTTCCAAGAAACTGAATGTGACCGGAATCGAGATCCAGGATCCGGAGATTGCCCTGGTTCAATCCAGCACAGGAATATGGAATTTCGCTAGCCTGGGAAGTAAAAGCGACGCCAAAGGACCGGCTTCAAGCCCCGGCTCCATGCAGGATTTGACTGTCAAGCTGGTAAAGATTACGAACGGGCGGCTGTCGCTCAAGACCGCCGGCGAGACGCAACTCAAGGTGCTTGAAAAGCTGAACATTGAAGTCGACGACTTTGCTCCGGCCGCCGCCTTCCCGGTTTCGCTTGCGGCGGATATCCAAGGCGGGGGCGACGTAAAAATGAATGGCAAGGCAGGGCCAATCGATTCGAAGGACGTGTCGGAAACGCCCTTTGACGTTGCTATCAAGCTCAACAAATTGAACATCGCCAAGGCGGGTTTCGTGCGTCCTTCTACCGGATTCGAGGGGTTGGTTTCGATCGACGGCAATGTCTCTTCGACCGGTCCCGAACTGCAACTCAAGGGAGCGATCCAGGCCGACCAACTTAAGCTGGCTAAAGGCGGCAAGCCGGCGGCGAAGACCGTTGCCTTCGATTTCGTGCTGAACAACGATTTGCGCAAGCGCTCCGGCACGCTGACGCGGGGCGAAGTGCACATCGGGAAGGCGAAGGCGGAGCTGACCGGGACCTACCGGATCGAGAACAACGACACCATTCTTCACGCGAAACTGGCCGCACCTGCGATGGAGGTGCAGGAGATCGCTGCGATGCTGCCGGCGCTGGATATCGTATTGCCTCGAGGGTCGTCGCTTCAAGGCGGCACTGCCGCTGCCAATATCACCGTTAACGGAGCCACCGATAACCTGGTTTCTGACGGCACTCTCGCCTTGCAGAAGACTCGTCTGGCGGGCTTCGACCTCGGCAGTCAAATGAACACCGTCGCCAGGCTGACTGGCATCGCCGTTAGCCCGAACACGGATTTCGACAATATCAGTGCCACCGTACATTCCGCTGCGGGCGGGATGCGGGTCGAGAATATATCGGTGATCGCGACGGCCATCGGCGAATTGACCGGGGCAGGAACCGTAAGTCCGGCCAATGCTCTCGATTTCAAGATGCGCGCGAAGCTGCGCACCGGCGCGCTGATGAACATCGTGAGTCCGACCGGCCAGACTGCAGTGCCCTTTTCAATACAAGGCACGTCTGCGGAACCACGTTTCGTGCCCGACGTCAAAGGGATGGCGGTAGGAATAGCGACTGGAATAGCAGTGGAGAGACTGAAGCCGCTTACCGACACCGACATCGGTAAGCAGGCTACCGGTATTCTGGATCTGTTCAAGAAGAAAAAACCCTAACTGAGGAGTCTTGTGAGCGCCAATATCTCTCAGCCGCCATCCGCGTACGATACCATTCGAACCCAGAAAACAATTTTGGGGCATCCCGCGGGTCTGTTCGTATTGTTCTTCACCGAGATGTGGGAGCGGTTCTCCTACTACGGCATGCGCGCGCTGCTGGTGCTCTACATGGTGGATTACCTGATCAAGAACGTGCGCGCCGGGACGGTGCACGTGGTCGGGTTCCTGCCGCTGCAGCGGGGAATCGAGGCGGTGTTCGGTCCGCAGAATATCCAGCCGATGGCATCGCAGATTTATGGCATCTACACCGCGCTGGTTTATCTGACGCCGCTCTTCGGCGGTATGATCGCCGACCGTTTGCTTGGGCAGCGCAAAACTGTCGTCATCGGCGCAATTCTGATGGCCATTGGCCAGTTCTTTCTCGCAGCCGAATCCATGTTCCTGGTCGGTCTGTTTTTCCTGATCCTCGGCAATGGCTGTTTCAAGCCTAACCTGGCGACGCAAGTAGGCGGTCTGTATCCGCCGGGCGACCCGCGTCTCGACCGCGCGTACAGCATCTATTACATGGGCGTGAACCTGGGAGCGTTTTTTGCGCCGCTGGTGTGCGGGACACTGGGCCAGAAATACGGCTGGAAATACGGCTTTGCGGCAGCCGGCGTCGGTATGGTCTGCGGACTTATTTTCTATTTATGGGGCCAGAAGTTTTTGGCCGAGGATCATCTGACGCGCGGCAAGCAATCGCACACAGAAAAAGTCCCGCTTACATCCAAAGAATGGAAAGTGATTATAGCCCTGATGGTGCTGGTGGTTGTGAATGCCCTGTTCTGGGCGGTCTATGAGCAGCAAGGCAACACCCTCCAGCTTTTCGCGGATCGCAATGCGGACTGGCATGTGTTTGGATTCGAGATGCCGTCTACCTGGTTCCAGTCGGTGAACCCGATGTTTATTTTCGCGCTAACCCCGCTGCTGATTACATTCTGGGGCAGGCAATCGCGCCGTGGCACGGAGCCCGGCAGCATCACGAAGATGGCGATGGGGTGTATCCTGCTGGGATTGTCTTTTTTGCCCCTGATCTATATCGCGCACGGCTTGGGGGAAACTCAGCGGATCAGTTTTCTGTGGCTCGTGGGCAGCACTTTTATTCTTACTGTCGGCGAGCTGTATCTTTCGCCCATCGGCCAATCGTTGGTAGCGCAAGTGGCGCCGCCCAGTCTCGTGAGTATGCTGATGGGTATGTGGTTTCTGTCCAACTTCATCGGCAACTATTTCACCGGCTATCTGGGTACGTTCTATGAAAAGATGCCGCACGACGTGTTTTTCGTCATGCTGGGCGGTTTGGCGCTGGCTGCCGGAGTCGCAATCTTCGCGCTGGGCAAACCATTGCGAAATGCCATGGGGAGGAAAGTATAATTGTCCGATTGGAAAGAACACGGAATCCGAATCGTGCGCGCTGGCGAGCTGGACACGAATACTCCGCAGACACCCGGCATGTCACGCGCGGCGGCGATTACGCACGCGCGCACGGGAGCCAGCAAGTTGTGGGCGGGTACCGTGACGGTGGCGCCGGCGGCTAGAACGGGTGCTCATCATCACGGTGAGATCGAAACGGTGCTCTACATTGTCCGCGGGCGGGCGCGCTTCCGCTGGGGCGATCGTCTGGAGTACGTCGAAGAAGCCGGGCCGGGCGATTTCATCTACGTGCCTCCGTTTGTGCCGCACCAGGAAATGAACGCGCGTGCGGATGAGCCGGTGGAGGCAGTAGTAGTGCGAAGCGGACAGGAACCGATTGTCGTCAATCTCGATATCGAGAGTGCTGAGCCTGCCCCTCCGGCGGGCGGAGACCCGTTTCATTCAAACGGAGTGTAAGGGGAACATATAGGATGATCCAGAAATTGGTGGTCGTGATGTTGGGATTGGCAGCCTTTGCCGTCGGTGAAGAGGCCAAGATGGAGATCGACAACGCATGGGTGCGGGTGCTGCGCGTGAAACATCCGCCGCATGCGAAAATCGCGATGCAACAGCATCCTGCGATCGTGACGGTCTTTCTGACCGACGCCCACGAGAAAATCACAGGCGCCGACGGTAAGGTTCGCAACCTGGACCTGAAGGCCGGTGATGTGGGGTTCCGTGAGGCCGGCAAAGAGGCGGAGGAAAATCTTTCGGACCGGCCAATCGAAGCCGTGATGATCGAGTTGAAGCCGGGGGCGCCGAAATCCCCTCCCGTCGCGCTCGATCCGGTGAAGCTCGACCCCGAACATCATCCGGTAGTGTTCGAGAATGACCGGGTGCGGGTGATTCACACGCTTCTGCCGCCGCATGTGAAATCCCCGATGCATGAGCATCCTCATTATGTGGTCGTGTATCTGACGGAATTGCATACCACCATGAAGATGGGGGACGGCAAGCTGGTGGACAACCCGCGCAAGGCGGGTGACATTGGATGGCGCGACCCGCTCCAGCACCAGACCGAGCAAATGGGCGGCACTCCGGCCGCGGAAATTCAAGTCGAATTGAAGTGAGAACCGGCCACGAACGGTCCCCAGCCTCGGCGGTGGCCGGGTGTGTGATAGAGAAAATAGCGCGGCGGCTCGTAGTGGTTTTCGGCCGTGTAGGGCTCGCAAAAGAGCGTGCCCACTAAGTCCTGTCTGACAAAAAACGCATTGCTGCCGGCGAAAGTGCATCCTACCAGGCAATAACCTTTTTCGCTGGCAAGGCGGCAGAGCGCACCCAGGCTCGACCCCATGTGCGACGTTCCGTCCCACTGTGCCGCATCATCGTGCGCGACGATCCAATCGTCTTCGGGAGGCCAGATAGCGTTGTACTCGATCACGACCACGCGAGGGCGAACGCTCACAATGGCTTGCCATACCCAGTGGGTGTTGTAATCGATATCCACGGACAACAGGTCGGGCTCGTCCGGGATCAAGAAGCTGGTGAGTACCTGCTCTACATTCGCGGCCGAGATCATCTCGGATGAGTGCAACATACCGCCGGACTTCAACTGCTCCGCAAAAGTCTTCCGAATTGACGTAATGTGTTTCGAATTGCCTTCAACCCAAATCCCGCGCCATTTCTTAGCAAGAAGGTAAGCGGTGTTGTTTTCGAGACCGTCTCCGACGCCCATTTCGATGAAGAATCGGTTGGTTTCTCCAATGCGGCGGAAAATTTCGCGAATCGCGCCATCTTCGCCAAACTGAGAGAACACTGAGAACTCGTGGCGCGCCAGCCGCCGGGCGTCGTCATACTTTGGATTTCCGCGCAGATTTTGTTCGATAAACGCGGCGGCATTAATGCGCTGGAGGAGTTGCGTCGCGGATCGGATATCGCTCCGCTTCTGCATTTCGTTCTTGATATGCCGGTAAACCGGAATACGCGAGACCAGACGGGCCCAATCCATGGATGGGCCAGTCTAGCATATCCCCGGCCAGTCACTTGGCCGCGATGGTAAGCTGCTAGAACATATGCAAACCCATAGAATCGCCGTCATTCCGGGCGACGGTATCGGCAGCGAGGTGGTCCCGGAGGGTATTCGCGTCCTTGACGCGGCGGCGTCTAAGTTCGGCATCGACCTCCGTTATGACGGATTCGATTTTGCGAGCTGCGACTACTATTCCCGACACGGCCAGATGATGCCTGACGACTGGAAGGATCGAATCGGCGGCCACGATTCGATCTTCTTCGGGGCGGTCGGCTGGCCCGAGAAAGTGCCGGACCATATATCGCTGTGGGGTTCGCTGCTGCTGTTTCGCAGGGAGTTCGATCAATATGTGAATCTGCGTCCAGTGCGATTGATGGCGGGCGTCGCGAGCCCGTTGGCGAATCGCCAACCTGGCGAAATCGATTTCTACGTGGTGCGTGAAAATACTGAAGGCGAGTACTCGTCAGTTGGCGGCAGGATGTTTGCGGGCACCGAGCGCGAAATTGTGCTGCAAGAGTCGATTTTCAGTCGCGTCGGCGTCGACCGCGTGCTGCGCTATGCCTTCGAGTTGGCGCGGCACCGTCCGAAAAAGCATCTGACGGCGGCGACGAAATCGAACGGCATCTTCATTTCGATGCCCTATTGGGATGAGCGAGTGGCGGAGATGGCCCGCAACTATCCCGACGTCAAAGTCGATAAATTTCACATCGATATTTTGACGGCGCATTTCGTGCGCAATCCGCACTGGTTCGATGTGGTGGTGGCGTCGAATTTGTTCGGCGACATCCTGAGCGATCTGGGACCCGCCTGCACCGGCACTATAGGCATCGCGCCTTCGGCCAACATCAATCCGGAGCGCAAGTTTCCATCGCTCTTCGAGCCGGTGCACGGGTCGGCGCCGGATATCGCGGGGAAGGGAATTGCTAATCCCATTGGACAAATCTGGTCCGGGGCGATGATGCTGCATCATTTGGGACACCCGGCCGCCCATGACGCTATCGTGCGCGCGATTGAGCATGTGACCGCGAGCGGTCCGCGCACGCCCGACATGGGTGGTACGGCCACGACGACCGACGTCGGTAAAGCGGTGGCCGAGGCCCTGCGCGGTGCACCCGGCTGACGTCACCGTGCGTCCATTGGTTTATGCGGCACCTGGTGGGACGGCTCATCCTGATCGTCGCAATCGTAACAATCGTTAGCGGACAACGTCGTCAGGGTCCTTCAACCGAACGTGTATCGCTTGCTGACAGCATGCTGGCCGCTCACAATGCAGTGCGGCAAGAGGCCGGCGTGCCGGAGCTAAACTGGTCCGTCGAGCTTGCCACTTTTGCTCAACAGTGGGCCGACGCCCTGGTGGCGCGCGGCCAATTCGCCCACCGCCGTAATTCGCCCTACGGTGAAAATCTTTATGAAATTACCGGTGTGCGGACTACGCCTGGCGAAGTGGTCGAACAATGGGCCGCGGAATCCAAAAACTATCGATACAGTTCGAATACCTGCCGTGGCGTTTGCGGACATTACACGCAACTCATCTGGCGCGACACCAGAAAAGTGGGATGCGCGGTGGCACGTAAGGCCGGGACCGAAGTCTGGGTGTGCAACTACGACCCTCCGGGCAACTGGATTGGCAAACGTCCGTATTAAAGGCGAAGCGCCCAGTCAAGTGGCGCTGTAAGATGGAAAGGAAATGAAGAACCCTATGACCCGGCGCGATATCTCCAAACTGGCACTCTTCGGAGCAGCGGCGAATCTGCCCGCTTTTGCGCAGAAGGCGAAAGCGCCCGTCGAGCCGGTGACCGACTACGTCGGGCGATTTATCGTCAACACGCGCTACCAGGACATTCCAAATGACGTTCTGGATTTAGCCCGCAAATCGATTCTAGATGGCCTCGGACTCGCCCTCTGCGGGTCGGCTGCCCAATCCGGCGAAATCGTTCGCCGCTATATCAAATCCTTGGGGTTCTCGAGCGGAGCAGCGAGTTTGGCAACAGTGATTGGATCTTCGATCAAGGCGCCGGTGCGTTTTGCGGCCTTCGGGAATGCGGTCGGAATCCATGCCGATGACTACGACGACACCCAACTCGCGGTCGCGGAAAACCGCACTTATGGACTGCTGATGCACCCCACCGCACCTGTGCTCTCCGCCGCGCTGGCCTTCGCCGAGTCGCGGTCCTTATCGGGCCAGGAACTGCTGCTTGCCTACAATATCGGGGTGGAAGTGGAATGCAAGGTCGCCGAAGCCATTTCGCCACGGCATTATGAGGAAGGATTTCATTCGACCGGCACCATGGGCGTCCTCGGTTCCGCCGCTGCGATCTCGAAGTTGAATCAGTTCGATCTCCCGCATGTGCTCACCGCGCTCGGCATTGCAGCGAGCGAAGGCGCGGGCTTGCGCGAGAATTTCGGGACTATGACCAAGCCCTTCCATGCCGGCAAGGCCGCGGAAAACGGCGTGGTCGCGGCCGAATTCGCCGCCCTCGGCTGGACCGCTACGCACGAGGTTCTGGAAGCTCCTCGCGGGTTCTTTCAGGCTGCCGGCGGCGGTTATGATCCCGGCGCGATCATGAACAAGCTCGGCCACCCTTGGACTTTTGCGAATCCCGGCGTGTCCATCAAGCCTTTCCCGTCTGGTTCGCTGACACACCCGGGGATGACCGAGATGGAGCGCTTGATCCGCGAACACGACATCAAGCCGGAGCAGGTGGAGTCAGTCGAAGTCGGCACCAATAAGAATATGCCGAATACGCTGATCCATCACCAGCCGAAGGACAGCCTGCAGGCTAAATTCAGCATGGAATTTTGCATGGCGGTGCTGTTGCTATATCGCAAAGCGGGCTTGCTCGAATTCAACGACGAAGTGGTGAACCGGCCAGCGGTGCAGCAGATGATTTCGCGCGTCAGGTTTGGTATTGACCCGGTAGCGGAAGCTGCCGGATACAACAAAATGACCACGATCATCAAGATCCATCTTAAAGATGGACCCGTCATCGCCGGGCGTGCCGACTTCGCGAAGGGCAGCCCCTCGATTCCGATGTCCTATGACGACGTGGCGGCTAAATTTCTCGATTGCGCGGCGTTCGCGAAATGGCCGGCGGCGAAAGCCAAGTCGGTAGTGGAAATGACCCGCACGTTGCAGCAGCTTCCCGACGTTCGGAAGTTGACTGCGCTACTAGGGTAGCGCTTCAGGACTTTGCGTAATCGCGCAGGAATTGAACCAGGAGCGCGCTCACCTGTTCCGGCTGCTCCTGCTGCACCCAATGTCCTGCGCCGTCGAGAAGATGAAATCCAACCATACGCGTGCAGGCGCTGGTTCGCATCTTGTCGACCGCACCCGGCATTTGATAGACGCCCCAGTCGCTCTTTCCGGCGATGTATTGCGAGGGAACGTCTATGGTCCGTCCCGAAAAGGTGTGCATCTCGGCGATACTTCTGGGATCGGAGCCGCGCCGCACGCGATAGCCCTGCAGCGCGCCGGTGAAACCGCTCCTGCCGTATTCGGTCGCATACACCTCAACCTCGGGTTCCGTTAGCCATTTGCATTTCGCGATGTAATCCGCCGACGGCATGACCTCAGCGGCAGTCGCCGCCATGCCTTTGTTCTTCTCCATCACGTAGTAGTGCGGAATTTGCGCCATCTCCTCGGCAGTGCGTGCCTTCAGGGGATGGGGATTGTTCCCTTTATAGTCGGCGCTCTTGTAGAAATAATAGGCGCGAAAGAAGTTGTGCAAGCCTTGGGGCGCATGCAGCATGTCGTCGTTGGCGCCGCGGGTGCGCTGATAGTTCTGATAGTATTTGCGCGGCGGATTCAGCTTCGCGAGCTCAGCATCGAGCTGGTCATCGTTGATTGCCGGTCGCGGCATGGGAGCGCCATTCGCTGTGTCGAAGGGCAACGACGGTGCGCCTTCAAAGGGCGAACTCATGATGGTGAGCGACCGGAAAATATCCGGACGGATGAGCGCGGACCAGGAGGCGACCGGCGCTCCGGCGTCATGGCCCACCACCATCGCCACCGTGCGATGGCCCAGCGCGTAGACCAGTGCGATGGCGTCCCGGGTCATATTGAGGATTCGAAACTGATCCGGATCGCCGTCGTAGGAGTTGTCCCAGCCGAGGGTGCGTCCAAAGCCGCGCTGATCCGGGGCGATCACGTGGAAGCCCGCGGCCGCGAGCGACGGCATCACCTTGCGCCAGCTATAGGCGAGCTCCGGGAAGCCATG
>JANXXL010000192.1 GCA_025350625.1 Bryobacterales bacterium
CATCTGGCCGATCGAGCTGGTGCTCTTCGCTAATCAGAAGGAATACGGCCCGCATGCTCTTCCGCAGCCGCTGACCGATGGCGGCTCGGCGACGCTAGCGGCCTGGCCGGCAGACACCGCTCTTCCGCGAGACCTGCTACGCGCGCTCACGCGGCGCCTGATCGAGGACAACGCCGGCCGCATGCCCGATGAACTTGAAAATGGCATCTGCGACCTCTTCTCGACGGTTGAAGTCAATGCGACCCGTGTGAAACTAGGCGCGCCTCTTCCTGCAGGAGAGCTTATGGGCGAACGCCTGCGAGGATGGGCGAAGGTGCAAATGCTCGCTACCCAGCCGGAATATAGCGGCAAACTACGGACCTATCTCAACAACATGCAGAACGCCGGTGAAGAAGACCAAGCCGCGCGCAATGCCTTCGACACCACCGCCGCCAAACTGGCCGCGCAAGCCGCCGCGTATCTGAAAGCCGCAAAGTTTGAGGCTGCGCCAGTGAGTGGTAAGGCGCTGAATCCCAATCGCGATTTCATTGAGAAGAACCTGGACCGCGCGGCTGTCGATGCCCTGCTGGCCGAATTGACTGCCGGTGGAAAAAGCTTCCCTCCGGATAGCCCGCGCGGTTTGCTGGCGAAGAATACCATGCCGGCGCTCGAACTCGCGATTCGCGCGAATCCCAAGTGGGCCGAGCCGCAATTTAAGATGGCGGCTCTCGAAACCGATCCGGCGCGCAAGATCGCCCGGCTGAAGCTGGCCGCATCGCTCGCTCCGCGCAACGCGATCTACTGGCAGACGCTCGCCACATCGCAGGCCGCTGCCAACCTGTTTGCGGACGCCGAGAAATCCTGGACCGCCGCGGAGCGCGCTGCCGGTAGCTCTGCGGAACGGGCGCAAATTCATCAAGCGAAAATCAGCCTGCAGGAAGGCCGAGCTGAATTCGAGGTTTCCGAAAAGCGTCGCCAGCGAGAAGAAGAAGCCCGCGACCTGCAACGCGTGAAAGATTCCGCTGCCGCCGAGATCCGCGCCGTGGAGCAAGCCGCCAATCAGCGCATGGCCGCCGGTGCGGGAAGTGTCCAGGGGGCCGTGCCCTGGTTCGGCGATCCCAATGGTCAAAAAGTTTCGGGTACGCTCACCCGCGTCGATTGCCTGAAAGGACCGTTGCGGTTAACCATTCAGCAAGCCGGCTTTCCCATCCGTCTGCTGATCCGCAATCCTAAGCAGCTTACGGTGGCAGCCGACTCCGGCCAAGCCGACTTCGCCTGCGGCGTACAAAAACCCGCGCGCAAAATCGAAGTCCAGCACGATGGAAAAGCCGACGCCAAGCTGGACACTTTGGGCGATATTCAAGTAGTCAAATTTCCTTAATGGCGAGTTGGCTGCGGTGGATCGTCCTCGGCGTTTTCGTTTTTTCCACGGCGCTGAATTATCTCGATCGGCTGCTGGTAGCCGCCCTCGCACCGACGCTCAAGAGCGAGTTTCACCTCTCTAACGCCCAATACGGCGGCATCATTTCGGTGTTCTCGCTGGTCTACGCGGTGACCGCGCCGGTGGCGGGCTGGTTCATCGATCGCGTTGGTCTGAATGCAGGCATCACGGTGTCGATGGCGGTGTGGTCACTGGCGGGTATTGCGACGGGCGTGACCCGGTCCTTTGCCGGATTGGTGGCTTCCCGCGCGGTATTGGGAATCGGCGAATCCGCGGGCATCCCCTGCGCCGGCAAAGCCAACGCAGCGTATCTGCAGCCCCGTGAGCTGGCTTTCGGTACCGCGTTAAATCAAGTCGGCATAACGATGGGCAGTATCGCCGCGCCGCTAATGGTTGCGGCAATGGCCCCGATTTACGGCTGTCGCAGCGTGTTCATCGTATGCGGAGCCTTGGGATTCGTTGGGATTCCGATATGGTGGGCCACTGCGAAGTGGCTTCCAGCACCCTCGAGCGAACCCGGCGCACCCCCTGGCGGCGTCGCGAAAATCCTGCGGGACCGCCGCATGTGGGGCCTGGCGGCCGCGAACGCATTGGTGATGACGGTCTACACCCTCTGGACCAACTGGACCACCCTTTATTTCGTGGAGCAACATCATTTGAGTGAGGTCCAGGCCAATGAACAGTTCGCCTGGATTGCTCCAGTCTTCGCCACGCTAGGGGGCTTTGCAGGCGGTTGGCTGGCATTCCGCTCCATCGGTCGGCGGCCGGACGCATTGCGCGCGCGGCTGCGCATATGCTCGATTGCGGCCGCTATACTGCTACTGACGGCAGCGGTGCCTCTGATGCCTTCACCCGGGTTGGCCGCGGCTTTGATCAGCTTCAGCTTCTTCTGGTGCTTGGCCATCTCGACCAATATCTACGCCATGCCCATCGACCTTTTCGGCGCCCGCCACGCAGCCTTCGGGGTATCCATTTTGACATCGTCTTACGGCTTGATGCAGACGGTGCTTTCGCCGCTCATCGGCTCGCTGGTCGACCATTTCGGATTCTCAGTGGTATGCATTTCCTTATCGGTGATGCCGCTCGCGGGCATCACTCTTCTGCGGGCTGCGACACGATGACAGTTCGGCCCGCAACCACCGAAGATCTGGCCGCCATCGCCGCAATCCAGTCCCGCTCTCCCGAAGCATCGCAGTGGGACCCGCCCAGTTATCTGATCCACGACTGTATGGTCGCTCAGGAAACTCGAGTACTCGGCTTTTTAGTCGCCAGGCGAACCGCACCCGATGAGCGGGAAATTCTTAACGTTGCAGTGGACCCAGGCGAGCGGCGAAAAGGGGTGGCGCGCGCACTCCTAGAAGCGGAACTGAGGCGGCGGAAAAATCACTGGTTTTTGGAGGTTCGCGAGTCCAACTCTTGTGCCATCAAGCTTTACCAAAGCGTGGGTTTCCGGGTCGTCTCCCGGCGGGAAGCGTACTATACAAATCCACCCGAGCCGGCTATTGTCATGAAGTTTGATTCATGATATTGTCATGGTGCGCTAAGGCACTTTAACCCTAATTAGGAGGGCGTTTAATGGAGCAGGCACAAACAGAATTGAAAGCGCATCTGATGGCGACCAGCGAAGAATTCCGCCAGTTGGCCGCCCGGCACGCCGAGTATGATGGGCTGCTGGATGCTATTGAGGCGAAACCTCATGTGACCCCGGAAGACGAGGTCGAAGAGCATCGCATCAAGAAGCTGAAACTCCGCGTAAAGGACCAGATGAATGAAATCATGGCCCGTTATAAAGCGGAGAAGGTCGCCTGAGTCATCAGGTACGCTGATTTTGACGAGGGCCGGGCCGAAAGGTCCGGCCTTTCGTGTTTACCGCGGGCGTTATAATAGGGCCACATGGACGAAAAAGAACGCTCCCGCGCCTTGAGCGCCACCCTTAGCCAGATCGAAAAACAGTTCGGAAAAGGCTCGGTGATCCGCTTGGGAGGACAACCGGTGCAAGCCGTCCCTTCCATCTCCACCGGATCGATTTCGGTCGACTTCGCGCTAGGTATTGGCGGGTTCCCACGGGGCCGCATCTCGGAAATCTTCGGTCCGGAATCGTCCGGCAAGACCACCATAGCGCTGCAAGTGGTGGCGGAGGCGCAGAAGGTCGGCGGCATGGCCGCCTATATCGACGTCGAACACGCGCTTGATCCCGCATACGCGCGCAAGCTGGGTGTGGACGTGGATAATCTGCTGGTTTCGCAGCCGGATTACGGCGAGCAGGCGCTCGAAATCACCAATGCGCTGATAACGTCCGGCTCGATCGACGTTTTGGTTGTCGATTCAGTTGCGGCGCTGGTACCCAAAGCCGAGCTGGACGGCGAAATGGGCGATAGCTTCATGGGTGTACACGCGCGGCTGATGTCGCAGGCGATGCGAAAACTGACCGGCATCGTGTCGAAGTCGAACACTTGCTTAATCTTCATCAATCAGATCCGGGAGAAGATCGGCGTGATGTTCGGCAACCCGGAAACCACTACCGGCGGGCGCGCGCTTAAGTTTTACTCGAGTATTCGCGCAGACATCCGCCGCATCGCGGCCATTAAAGACGGCGACGTGGTGACGGGCAATCGCACTAAGGTAAAGATCGTGAAGAACAAAATGGCGCCGCCCTTCCGTGAAGCCGAGTTCGACATTATTTACGGCGAGGGCATCTCTAAGGAAGGCGATCTGATCGACTTGGGAGTGGCGCAGAATCTGGTCGAGAAAAGTGGCGCATGGTACAGCTACAAGGGCGAGCGCATCGGTCAGGGTCGCGAGAACGCGCGGCAGTTTCTGAAGGACAATCCCGACGTGTTCAAGAAACTCGACGTGGAGCTGCGCAAAGCCGTAGGCCTGACGCGCGCCGAAGCAGCAGCGGTTGTTCCGCAGCCGGCGGCAGTGCCCGCTCCGGCCGCAGCGGCAGGCCGAGCAAGATAACGCCGCTATTTTTCGATCACGAAATCGCCCACGAACAGCGCGTCAATGCCGGATGAATAGAAGCTCCGCACGGCATCGCGTGGCGTCGAAACCAGTGGATCGCCAAACAAATTGAAGCTGGTATTGTAGAGCACCGGCAGTCCGGTCGCTTTGCCGGCTGCATGCAACAGGCGATGATAGAGCGGATTGTCGGTTTCTTCGACCACATGCACGCGCACAATATCCTCGCCCAGGATCGCGGACGCGAAGGTCTGGCGATGCTGCGGTCTCACGCGGCCTACCGTCGCTAGATTACGCGCATTAGGGCCGGCGTCGAAGTATTCGGCCGCGAGCTCCGCCGGTACCGAAGCCGCAAATTTGCGAAACGGCTCGCGATGCTTGATGAAGACGTTGAGGTTTTCCGTAGAATACGGATCGAGCGGCGACGCCAGAATGCTGCGGTTGCCGAGAGCGCGGGGGCCAAACTCCATGCGTCCCTGCATCCAGGCGACAATCTTGCGCTCTCCCAGCATGCGCACCGCCTTCGCCAGCACATCTTCAGTCGAGCGCAGATACTGGAACCGCAGCTTGCAATTTTCCAGAACCTTTTTGATTTCTTCCCGGCCATAGCTGGGGCCGAGCAGTAATGAAATCGAGCCTACGCGCTGCGTGTGCCCCTGGCGCTGATGCCACACGTGTAGCGCTCCGCCGAGGGCAGTGCCGGAGTTACCCGCGGCAGGCTGTACGAAAACATTCTTCCAGCGCCCGCTGCGTTCCAGGGATTCGACCAACAGGGCGTTGAAGAACAACCCGCCGGCGAGGCACAGATTCTCGCCTTCGCCCGCCATGGCCGCAACCGTATCTTCCACCGCGCGCTGCAGCCCCTGAGCTATGGATGGAGTCAGTGCCGCAGGAATCGCAGCCCCGTCGTCCAGTCCCAGACGCTCGAAGAATTTGGCGCTGAAGCCGCCGCTCGCACTGCGATGGCCGTCGAAGAAAGAAGCATCCAGACGGCCGGTAGGCGCTGCGATTTCGTGGAACAGCCTATCAAAGCGGTGGTCGCCCGATGCGGAAAGCCACTGCACTTTGTGTTCGTCGGCACCCGCGTGGAATCCTAGAAGTTCGGTCACCGCGCTATACAGCCAGGCGAGCGAATCCGGATACTGCCATTCTTTTTCGAGCTGCAGTTGATTGCCCTGCGCCTGCCAGCGCGCTCCGCAGCAGAAATCGCCGGTGTGGTCTAGCGTGAGGACGGTGGCTTGTTCGAACGGCGACGCGAAAAACGCGGATGCGGCGTGGGCTAAGTGATGTTCCACCACGGCGACTTCCGCCTTCGGAAACAATTCTCGTAGCGAGAAGTGCAAGGACGGGTCGACCGGGCGCACTACGGCCACGCAATCGACGGCATCGCGGCTCACACCGGTCAGGCGCAGGCACTCGGCCACCGCCGCCTCTGGTACGCCCCCGCGCGCTCCACGGCTGAGCTTGGATTCTTCAATAGCGGCTTCAATCGCGCCGTCTTTCAAAACCGCGCAGGCACCGCCGCTTTCTAAACCGCCCAATCCGAGAATAATCATGAGGCTATTTCGGTTTCTTCCCCGGTGTCTTATTCTCGATCTTGGCCCACGCGTCTTTGAGGGTGACCGTGCGGTTGAAAACCAGATTGAGCGGGGTGGATTCCCGGTCCACGCAAAAGTACCCAAGCCGTTCGAATTGGTAACGCGTGCCTAGAGGCGAATTCGCAACGCTCGGCTCCAGCTTCGCTCCGGTCAGTATCTCTGCAGACCTGGGGTTCAAATTATCCGTGAATTCGTGGCCTTCCTCGACATCATCGGGGTCTTCTTTGGTAAACAGCGTTTCGTATAGGCGGACTTCAGCGTTTAAGGCGTGATCCGCCGACACCCAATGGATGGTCGATTTCACCTTGCGCCCGTCGGGAGCATTCCCCCCGCGTGTTTCCGGATCGTAAGTGCAGTGAACTTCCACCACTTCGCCTTTCGGGTTCTTGGTCACGCTGGTACAGGTGATGAAGTAGCCGTAACGCAGCCGGACCTCGCGTCCTGGCGACAGCCGGTAAAACTGTTTGGGCGGATCTTCGCGGAAATCGTCTTGCTCAATGTAGAGAACCTTTGAAAACGGCACGTTTCGCGCGCCGTCGCCGGGATCTTCCGGATTGTTGATGGCCTCCATTTCTTCGACCAAACCGTCCGAGTAATTATCGATCACGACCCGCAATGGATGGAGCACTCCCATGACGCGCAGCGCACGCCGGTTCAGATCCTCACGGACGCAGTATTCAAGCAGCGAAAGTTCGGTAATCCCGTTGGTCTTCGAAACACCCAGGCGGCTGCAAAAATTCCGCAACGCTTCGGGAGTATAGCCGCGGCGCCGCATGCCCGAAATGGTCGGCATGCGCGGATCGTCCCAGCCATTCACATACTTTTCCTGCACCAGCTTCAGCAGCTTGCGCTTGCTCATCATGGTGTAGGTGAGGTTCAAGCGGTCGAACTCAATCTGTTGCGGATGATGGATGCCCAGTTGTTCGACGAACCAGTCATAGAGCGGCCGGTGATCTTCAAACTCCAGCGTGCAAATGGAATGCGTAATGCCTTCGATCGAATCCGACTGGCCGTGGGCATAGTCGTACATGGGGTAAATGCACCACTGCGTGCCAGTGCGATGGTGTTCGGCGTGAAGAATACGGTACATGACGGGGTCGCGCAGGTTCAGGTTCTTGGACGCCATGTCGATTTTGGCGCGGACCGTGCGCGCCCCATCGGGAAACTCGCCTGCGCGCATTCGCTCCAACAAGTTCAGGTTCTCTTCGACCGAGCGGTTGCGATAAGGGCTCTCCTGGCCCGGTTCCGTCAGCGTGCCGCGCTGCTCGCGGACCTGATCCGCGGTTAAGTCGCACACATAGGCTTTGCCGGCGCGGATCAATTGCACAGCCCATTCGTAAAGCTGCCCGAAGTATTCGGAGGCGTAGAAAATGCGATCGCCGAAATCGCCACCCAGCCATTTCACATCCTCGATAATCCCCTCGACGTATTCGGTCTCTTCCTTTGAAGGATTGGTATCGTCGAAACGCAGATTGCACTGGCCGCCGAATTCCTTTGCCAGTCCGAAATCGAGGTGGATCGCTTTGGCATGGCCCACGTGTAAATATCCATTAGGCTCAGGAGGGAACCGGGTGCACACGCGGCCTCCGAACTTGTTGGTTTTCAGATCCTCAAGAATGATGTCGCGGATAAAGTGTGACGCCACCGGCGTTGTTGGGGTCATGATATTTCTCCCGCGGGCAGCAACTCGAGAGCGCGCTCGATGCGGTGCAGGCAGATCTTGCGGCCGAGCGCTCCCAAGGTTTCAAACAACGGCGGCGCCACCTTGCGTCCGCACACCGCTACGCGAATCGGCTGGAACATTTGTCCGGTCTTGACCTTCAGCTCGGCCGCCGCGCCTCGCAAGGCAGCATCCAATCCATCGTGGCTGAAGTCCGCGGTTTTGAGGACCTCGTGAGCTTTCTCCAGAACCGCCAAAGCCATACGGGCGTCGCCCTTCTGCGGGATCAACTCGCCACTATCGTAAGGCGGCAGCTCTTCGGCAAAGAAGAAATCGGCCGTGGTTGCGACATCGCGCAAGGTGCGGATGCGTTCCCGGATCAAGGGTGTTATGGTGTCCATCCTGGCGGCGTCGGCGTCGAACCCTGCCGCACGCGCGAAGGGCAGCAGCAGCCGCGACAATTCTTCCCCCGGCAGCGCGCGAATCTGTTCGCCATTTAGCCATACAGCCTTCGGATCATACGGGTCGTCTTCCGTGAAATTAACCGTGGCATTGGACCGGTTCACTCCTTCAAGGGTGAACGCATCGACCAGTTCCTGGCGCGACATTACCTCGCGGTCGTTTTTCGGCGACCAACCCAGCAGACACAGGAAATTGACATAGGTATGGGGCAGGAAGCCGCCGTCGCGATAGGTAGTCACACTGACCACTGGGCCGTGCTTGCGTTTCGACAGCTTAGATCCATCGGGGGCAATCAGCAAGGGGAGATGCGCGAATTCCGGCGGTGTCACTCCCAGCGCTTCGAAGATCAGCACATGTTTGAACGTATTCGTCAGGTGATCCTGGCCGCGGATGACGTGACTAATGCGCAGATCCGCATCGTCAGCGCATGAAGCCATGTGATAGGTAGGCAGCGTGTTGCTGCGCAGCAGCGCGAAATCTTCGATATCGGCGGTGGCCTTCGATTGCTCACCGTAAACCAGGTCCTTGAAAGTGACGGCTTCGCGCGATTCGCGCGG
>JANXXL010000281.1 GCA_025350625.1 Bryobacterales bacterium
CGCCGCGGCCATCGTCTTCCACTTCGACAATCAGGCGTCCCCGCTGCGAATCGAGACGCAGCGTCAACGAACCTACTGGCGATTTTCCACGGCTGACGCGCTCATCGCGGGTTTCAATTCCGTGGCTGATGGCGTTGCGCAGCAAGTGCATCACCGGATCTTTGAGGGCCTGCAGCACGATCCGGTCCGCCCGCACGCTCGAGCCGCTTAGCCGGAAGTCGATTTCCTTGTTTTCATCGCTGGCCAGTTCCCGCACCATTTTGCGAAAGCCCTCGAACAAATCTTCGGCCGGCGCCATGCGGGCGCTCCATACGTCCCGCTGGAGTTGCTCTGCCGAACGCTGCGTATTCCAGGCGCTGCGCTGCTGCAGTTGCCGCGCGGCTCTCGACTGCCCGCCGAGCGTGCGCAGCTTCTGTTCAACGAATCCGATATGCCGGATCACGGAAGCAAATTCCGGCTGCCCCGCCAGCCGCCATAAAGGGACGGTAGAAGTCTTGCGAAAGCGGGCGCATTCGATGGCCATTTCAGCAATCTGGCCGTCGAGCGCGTCCAGTTCCCAGGCGACGCTCTCCTGCCGCAGACTCTCGGTGAGAATCAGGCCTGTCGATCGCACCAGCCGGTCCAGATTTTCGGCCGGCAGCCGCACCATCTCGACCGGCTGGCCCGCGGGCTGGGTGGCGGCAGCCGAGCTGGCCTTCTCGATAGGAGCAGCAGACGCTTCCGTTTCGGCGCTGCCGGATCCCAACAGATCTCCGATTCCCCGCAGCGCGGCGGACGGCTGCTGCGGAACCCGGTTTTCGCGGAAGGCTTCGACGCACTCCTCACTCGCATCGAGCGCGCTATGGATCACGCGGGCCATTTGCTGGTCGAGCGTCATGGTTCCTTCGCGCACCCGCGAGAACAAGGTCTCGAGCCCCGAGGCCAGTTCCTCGACTACATCCAGATCCACCGCCCGCGCCGCTCCTTTCAAGCTGTGAGCGCGCCGGAACGCTTCATCGAGCTCGGTCCTGCCCTTAATCTCCGCGACATTTTCGAGCAACACGAGGATCGAGCGGATATGTTCCAGGTGCTCGGCGTGCTCGCCCTGAAAAATGGATGCGAGTTTTTGGCGAATATCGGTCAAAGCCGGTACCGCTCCGTGGCCGCCGCCAATTCCGCCCCAATGGTGGTCAGATTGGCAGCGGCCTTTTCCGTCTGCCGGGTGCTGCTGGCGGCCTGTTCGGTGCCCCGGCTCAAATCTTTCAACGCCTGCATAACATTTTCAAAACCAATTTGCTGCTGGTTCGTTCCGGCCACAATCTGCTGAAACGCCTGTACGCTCTGATCGATATTGGCAGCCATATTACGAATGGCGGAGGCGGCCACATCCGCCTGATGCTTGCCCACATCTACGCGCTTAACGGCTTCTTCGGTAAGCATGACGGAAGTGTTGATCTCTTTTTGGATATCTCCCAGGATGGTCTTCACTTGAACGGTGGCCGCTTTTGACTGGTCGGCAAGATTCTTGATCTCGCCCGCCACCACTGAAAAGCTTCGTCCGTGCTCCCCGGCGGCGGCGGCTTCGATGGCCGCGTTCAGGGCTAGCAGGTGCGACTGTTCTGCGATGTCGTTGACCGTCGCAAGAATGTCGCCCACCATCTGGGTTTTTTCGCTCAAGGCCACGATGTTCTGCGCCACCGCTTCGGCTTGCTCGTGAATCGCCTCCACCGTCTGGTTGGCTTTTTGAACCGCATCCAGGCCCGAGGTGTTGGCGATGGAAACGGCTTCTGCGGTGACGGTTACCTGCTTCGCCCTTTCCGAGATCTGGAGGCCGGACTGGCTTACCTGCTGCATCGTGGCATTGGTCTCCTGGTAAGCGGCCACCTGCTCTCCGGTAATAGCCGACTGTTCGCGGGCGGAAGCTAGAATCTCCATAGTCGCGGTATTGAGATTTTCGGTAGCCGCGCGCGTCTGCGTCGCCATGGTCCTCAAGCGCGTCACCATTTGATTCAGACCGCGGCCGAGCTTGCCTAACTCGTCGCTGCCCTCAGGGGCGGATTTTTGGGTCAAGTCACCCTCTCCGATGGAAGTGACAAATTGCTGGAATTCGCCCAACGGACGGGTCACGGAACGGTACATTATGATTGCAATAAAGGCAGCGAACGCCAGCCCCGCGAGGGTTCCATAAAGAATGATTTGATTCGAGCTCTGCGCACCGCTTTGTGCGCTGCGCTCGCGCTCAACCAGCAGAGTTCGCTCCTGGTCTTCGAGCGCCGTTAACAGAGTCCGGATCTCGGCCATTCTTTCCCTGCTATTGCCTTGTTCGATAGCCATTTGCGCGGCAGCCAAGCCTTTTTCCTGACGCACGTTCGAGATCAGCGTCAAATCCGCGAGTCCACGGTCGATCACCGGGTCGAGAACATCCAGGCGGCGTTGTTGATCCTGATTGTCGACGGTTAGCGTATGCAGATCTTTTCGGCACAGCGTCAAGTGCGCCCGCAAGCCGTCGATGGGCTCCAGAAACTTTAGATCGCCGGTCACAACGTATCCGCGGCCCGCGTTTTCAAACTGGAGCAGGTCGGCGCGAATATTTTCGGCATTCCCGATCACGATAAACGTATGCTGTACCCAGCCATTCGCCTCGAGCAAGCGCTGCGTGCTGCGGTAGCCGGCGAATCCGGTGATCGCCATGAGCAGCATCGCCAGTCCATAGCCGAAAAGAATCTTTTGTCCAATAGTCAGTTTCAATGTCGACTCCTCTTTATGGTTCAGGTAATATCCAGCTCCGCTAAGAGCGATTCGGTGCTGAGCAGCATCAAACGGTCCGGGGTCGTTCGCTTGATGTGAGATGAGACATGGGGTGACTGTCCTAGGCCGCCCCCGGCTGCGATCCAGCTGACTTGTTCCACGCTATCGATCTGCAGTCCCATCTCGCGCCCGTCTTTGCGCAGCAGGATCACGCGCGCAAGTTCGCCGGTCGGGCGCGCCGCGGCACTGGTCTCCATGCCCAGCAGCCGCCGCAAATCGATTACCGGGCGAATCTCGCCATGCACGTTGAGGACGCCCGAAAACACCGGCCGTGCCCCCGGAACCGGCGTCGGCAGGACCGGGGGAAAGACCTCCGCCACATCCTGCAGCTCGATTCCGAAGCGCTCGTTTCCGATACCCAGAACCACTACCGGCACCGCGTCTTGGGCAGTGCGCAGGAGATTGGGGCGCTGCGAGAGGCGATGGGCCCGGTCGCGCCACACCGCCTCCATCTGCGACTGCAAGGAGGGAAGCGCCGCGAGCTGCAAAGGCTGTGAGTCTTTCATCTGTTCACCGCCTGATAGCTCGAATCTTTGAGATGCATTTCGGCGAGTTCCTTCAATCCTCCCGCGCTAATTCCCGAGCCGGCGGCGATCGTCGCATCCTCCGAAAGATCGGCCAGGATTTTGATAACGTTCTTGAAGGACCGTGAGGCTGCGAGCGATTTTTGCCCCCGGCTGAGGGTGAGACCGAGATGATAGTGGGCCATCACAAAAGTCCGGTCGAGGTAGATGGCCTGACGTAAGGAACGCTCCGACTCTTCCGCTCTCCCTAGATTCTCGAAAATCAGCGCCTGATAGAAATGGATCGCAGGGTTCAAGCGCTCGTGAGTCAATAGCTGGTGACCGTACTCGGCGGCGCTTTGCCAATCGCCACGATCGGCAAGCCGGCGAAGCCCTTCGATATCGGAGGCGGCCCGGACCGGCAGCGCGGTTATGGGTTGAGCGGGCGCCTCTAGGGGCGGCGGGATGGCATATTCGGCTGCCGGGAGCGCGGCTTGAGCCAGTTTCTGGTAGAGCTTGGCGCCCGGTACATTGACGGTCCGGAAGTCCGTATCATGCACCAGATTATACTCAGATGCACCCACCACGAGCCAGCCTCCCACCGCTAGAGACCGCTGAAATTGTGCGACTAATTTATGGTTCGCCTCGGGCGCGAAGTAAATCATGACGTTGCGGCAGAGGATAAGATCGAAATCCGTGCCTTCTGAGAAGGGACCCGCGAACTCGCCCGCAGCCAGATTCAATTGATGGAAAGAAATCCACTGTTTATAGCGGGGGTGGATAGTCCAGTGAAGTCCCTCCTTTGAAAAGCACTCGTGCTTCATCTCATCGGAGGCGGAGCGCAGCGCCCACGGGCGGAATTTACCCTCTTCGGCCTGCGCCAGATAACTGCGGTTCAAGTCGGAGCCATAGATGCAAATCTGCCAGCCATCCAGCCGGTCGGCGAAGTCCCGCGCGAGCATAATCGCGAGAGAATACGGCTCCGCTCCGGTGGCGCAGCCAGCGCTCCAGATGCGTAATTCCTTCGCAGCTTGCCGGCGCTTCAAAATGTCGGGAAGAATAACGTTCCGAATCGCCGAAAACTGATCATGGTCCCGGAAAAAATAGGTTTCTCCAATTGTCAGGCGCGCGATCAAGCGGTCCAATTCGGCGCTTCCTTTTTCGCCGCCCTTCAAGAATTTGATGTAAGTGGAGTAATCGTGCAGTCCGAGTGCGGCGATTCTGCCATCGATCACCTCGGTTAGAAGTTCGTCCCGGTCCGCATAGAAGACCAGCCCGGTCAAGGCGATCAACTGATTCTTCAGCAGAAGGTACGCCGGCTCTTCCCTCCTCAAAGGGTCGCCTCCTCTAGGGGAATGTGTTCGAAGTGGAGCGAACGCGCCTCGGACATGGCGCTAAAGTCTGCGAGGATGCGGTCTTCGTTAGCCTCGAGTAGGGAGTCCGCAGAAAGAAGATGAACCAAGTCTCCGTCGATTTCGATCGCGCCCGTGGCGCACCCGAGAAAGGTTCGCTCATGGGATATATTCAGGAGTTCCGAGGAGGTTACCGGAACGATGCCACGCACCGAGGCCACCATGATGCCGATCGGACCCCGCGCCCGATGCAGCACGATCATCGGCGTGTGGAGTCCCGGCGCCTGTTCGGGAAGACCGAAGAGCCGGTCCAGTCGAATGATCGGGATGGCGGTTCCCCGCAAATCGAGGAAGCCCGCCAAGGCCGAAGGCAGCCCCAAGGGAGCCACCAGCCACGCCATGGGAACGATCTCCCGTACCGCCTCCAGCGGAAAGGCACAGTCCAGCCCGCTCGCGTGAAAGATCAGCAGATTTTGGGCGTTCTCGTGCGGATTGGCCATCGCTAAATACAGATCGGCAATGGTTACTCAATATGCTAAGGCAAATTGCGGAGCAACCTCACGGTTGATCGCTGCCGAGGAAGAATAGACAGGTACAGCCTAGCCGGTCTTCGGCAACAGAATGATTACTGCCGTCGATTCGCCTTCCTGGGTCTCTACCTCGATAGTTCCTTTGTGCTGCTCGACCACGATTTGATAGGTGAGCGACAGGCCCAGACCCATTCCCGAGCCGGGCGGCTTGGTGGTGAAGAAAGGGTTAAAGATCTTCCGCAGCACTTCCTTGGAAATTCCCGCACCATTGTCTTCAATTCGAATCTCCACCTGAGCGCCGGCGTCCCGCGTGCTGACGCGGAGCGCGGGCCGAAAACCCTCCCCCGCCTGGAGACGTTTTTGGTGCGCCGCATAGCAGCCGTTATTGGCGATATTCAGAAACGCCCGGCTCAAGTCGCTCGCCACCGTCTCTACCATCGGTAAGTGGAGGGCGTAGGAGCTCTCGATCGAGATATTAAAGCTTGCGTCCTGGGTGCGCAGCCCTTGATACGCCAGGTTGACTGCGCCCGCAACCAGCGCGTTCAAATCCGTCGGTTCCCGCTGGCCGGGGCCGCGCGCATGCGCCAGCATCCCGCGCACGATGTTATCCGCGCGTTCCCCGTGTTCCCGGATGCGACGCAGGTTCGCGGTTAGATCGCGGATAATATCTGCCACATCGCTCGAAGGATTCCCGGGAAGCGCGCTTACCAGATCGCCCAGCAGCTCGCGGGAGACGTCCGCGAAATTATTGACGAAATTCAGAGGATTCTTGATCTCGTGCGCGATACCTACCGTCAGCGTGCCGAGCGACGCCATCTTCTCCTGTACTACGAGTTGCGTTTGGGCCTCTTTCAGCCGCTGCAACGCTCGTTCGAGCTCGGCCGTTCGGTCGCGCTCGCGGTCCCGCAGGCGCTTCTTTTCTAAGGACGCGCCGATCCGCGCCCGGAGCAGCACCGGGTCGAAAGGCTTGGCCAGGTAATCCTCGGCGCCCATCTCAATACAACGTACGACGCTCTGCGTTTCATCGAGGGCGGAAATCATAATCACCGGCAGGTCGCGATGTAGAGGATTCCGCTTCAGTTGCGCCAGCACTTCATACCCGTCCATCTTCGGCATGATCACATCGAGCAGCATCAGGTCGTAAACGCCGGTTTCCAGCTGATCGAGAGCCTGTCTGCCATTTTCGGCCTCCCATACCCGGTGCCCTTCGCGCTCCAGGCGCCGCCGCAGCAAATCGCGATTGGCGGGATCGTCTTCGACGATGAGCAGCCGCCCGGTTGATGTTTCGGCGGCTTCCGGCAGCCGCTCCCCACTTTTGCCTGCGACGGCGCCTGTGCCGGGACCTTCGGCAGGTGGCTCGGCTTGGGGCTTAAACCGCACCGGCGTCCATTGAATATGCGATAGCAAGTTCCTCAAGGCATTGCACATGCGCCCGGCGTCGGCCACCGCATCGGCGGCCTGCAGCTCTTCTAGCCGGCTGCCCAAGCCCGAAGCCGCATCGAGCAGTTGTTCAGCCTGGGGACGGACGGAAGATTCGAGAGCGCGCACCTGCTCGAAGCTCACCCCCCCGCCCGCGTCCGCAAGTCCGCTTTGGATGCGTTCGAGCAGGGATCGGCCGCCCGCCTGAATGTCCGACAGAACTGGAGTAACGGAGCTGAATCCACCCAATTCGGCGTCTTCGAGCAGTATGGCCGTATAGCCCAGCAAATGATTGAAGGGCGTTCGCAGTTCGTGCCGCAGGTGCGCCAGCGCCTCGCCCCGCAGGGGCTGCGTCACCATTCGAGCCCCCGCGGGAGCCTTATGCGTGGGGCCGGCGCCTTCATGCCCTCAACTTGGCTGCCAACAGACGGTCTATTTTCTCGAGCAGCCGCGGCATTTCAATGGGTTTGGTGTCGTAGTCATCGCAGCCGCATTCGAGCGCCAGGGCGCGATCTCCCGCCATCGCGTGCGCGGTCAGCGCAATCACTGGAATCGACTGCGTTAGCTCCTCCGCTTTCAAAATCCGGGTGGCCCCCCAACCGTCCAATACCGGCAGGCTCATGTCCATCAGAATCAGGTCGGGGATCTCTCGCCGCGCGGCTTCGACACCCTCTTGTCCATCCACCGCCACCGTTACTTCAAATCCCCGCCGGACCAGACGGCGCGAGAGCATATCGCGATTCATTTCGTTATCTTCGACTAGCAGGACCTTCGACATGCGGATCTCCTCAGCCTTGGTAGCGCAATGCCATCACCGTAATATCGTCGGCCTGCGCAGTTCCCAGCGAGAAATAGCGCAGCGCCGTGAACAAGTCGAGCACCATCTGCTCCGGCGCCCCCGCCGCATGCCGGTTCACGTGCGCCTGCAAGCCCGCTTTGCCGAACCACTCCCCCATCTCATTGGGGGCTTCCGTTACACCGTCGGTGAAAAGCAAAAGCCCGTCGCCCGGCTGCATGGTCACGGTCCCAGTCTGATACTTTGCCGCCGGCGTGGCGCCGCCTTCGAGCGGTCTCGCGCTGCCGGTTTTCGAATAGAGGTAGGGGGCCGCGTGACCATCGCTCGAGAATTCGACCTCCCCGGTGGCCGTATCGAGAACTCCGTAGAACAAGGTTAAAGACATGGAGGCGTCCTGCTGGCCCTCGAGCACCGCGCGCACATGCCGCAGACAATCGCCGGGAGCCATGCCGCGGAGCGCCGTCGCGCGCAGCAGAGTCCTGGTCACCGCCGCAAAGAGTGCCGCCGCCACGCCGGTTCCATTGACGTCTCCGATCATGAATCCGAGGTGCGTTTCATCCAGCAAAAAGAAATCAAACACATCGCCGCTAACGCCCTTAGCCGCCGCCATCGCAGCATGCAGCTCGAAATCGTGACGGTCCGGAAACGGGGGGAAAACTCGGGGGAGAACCCACTGCTGGATACGGGCGGCAACACTCAGTTCCTGCTGCAATGCGATCAAATCGTCTTGCGCCTGCACGGCCTTCTTGCCCCGCGCGATATGTGCCAGACCCTTGCGAATGGTGACCTCAAAATCCGTGAAGTCAATAGGCTTGATCAAAAAGTCAATGGCCCCGCGGTTCATTGCGATCCGGATGTTGGTCATGTCGCCATAGGCCGAGACAATGACGGTCTTCACGTTTTTCGCCGACTCGTTCAGCCGCCCCAAGAGCGTCAATCCGTCCATCACCGGCATATTAATATCGGTCAGCACCAAGTCGATTCCCGGCTCCGCCGCCAGGGCCACCAGCGCTTCTTCGCCGTTACGGCTGAAAAAGAACTCGAATTCCTTGTCGCGAATCTGCTGGCGCAGTTTTTGCCGGACCAGCGACTCCATATCCGGCTCGTCGTCCACAACCAAGATCTGATAAGACATCGAACGGTATTCATCCCCCGATTTCATTTCGACAGTTGCGCCCGGAGAATGAAATTCGCATTTGAATAGTCCTCGACCAGCTTCGGCCTACACAGAAACTCTCAAAAACTACAGCATCCGACCGATAAACCATGCACGTGTCAACCCCAAGTTCTATGCGGCGGATGTCGAGGGCGGTTTTGATTGGACTCATAAGCTGTCTCGGAATGCAGACCCCGGCGGCCTTCGCGGTGGGCGGCGACATTGCTCTGGTGGTGCGTCCGGACACTCCGGCTGACGACCTTAGCCTAGGCGAGGTCCGCGATCTGATGCTCGGCGAGCGGCAGTCCTGGAACGGGAAACTGCGCGTAACCCTGCTGGTACGCGCCCCCCAAACGCGCGAGCGCGACGTGGTTCTGAAGATTGTTTACCGCATGACTGAAGGGCAATTCCGCCAATACTGGATCTCCAAGGTGTTTCGCGCCGAGTCTTCGAGCGGACCGAAAATCGTCTACTCGAACGAAATGGCAACCGATCTGGTTTTGTCGATTCCGGGTTCGATTGCCTTTATCGACGCCACCCAAGTGCCAAAAGGATTGAAAGTCCTGAAAATAGACGGGAAACTGCCCGGTGAGAAAGGATATGCGCTTAAATGAAAAGACCGGGTGACGTGCAGCGGATCATACTTTTACTGTCGCTGGGGGTTGTTCCTGGAGCGTCGGCTCAGCAGCCTCCAGGTGCGCCGGCGGAAGATCACCTGTTAATTCAGCAACTCCTCGACCGGGTGAAAGACTTGGAGGCCGAAGTCAAACGGTTGCGACG
>JANXXL010000315.1 GCA_025350625.1 Bryobacterales bacterium
GGCACGGTGCATATCGGTGCGACCACCACGCACCATGAGGTGGAGAGCTCGGCATTGCTCAGAGCGAAGTGCCCGCTGATGGGGGAGGCCGCTGCGGCGATCGGCGACGGGCAGGTGCGCAACATGGGCACCATAGGCGGAAGCGTGGCGCACGCCGATCCGTCGGCCGATTATCCCGCAGCGCTGCAGGCGCTCGAAGCCAAGATCGTGATTCGCGGCGCGAAGGGCGAGCGAACCGTGAGCGCGGTAGATTTCTTCGTGGATTCCTTCACCACGACGCTCGAGCCGGGCGAGATCATTCGCGAGATCGTGGTACCGGTGGAAGAGGCGGGAACCGGCGTCAGCTACCAGAAGAACGTCCAGCCCGCCAGCGGATTCGCCATCGTGGGCGTTGCGGTGCGGGTGCGGCGAAACGGCGGGAAGATTACGCTGGCTCGGATCGGCGTTACTGGCCTCTCGAACATCGGGTATCGAGCCACCGCTGCGGAGAAGGCGCTCGAAGGAACCGCAGGCTCTCCGGCGGATGTCGCGAAAGCGTCGGCGCTGGTGGCGCAGGGAGCGGATGCGAACTCCGATCTATACGCGTCCGCGGATTATCGCAAGCATCTGGCCGCAGTCTACGCCGCACGCGCGATCACGGCGGCGTTGAAAGCTTAGCGGGTGAAGATCTCGGGAACTTACACTCTTCCGCTTCCGCAGGAGCGTGCCTATGCGGTGATGCAGGACCCGCAAGTCTTAGCGCGCGCCATCCCCGGCTGCGAGAATCTTGAAAAAACCGGCCCCGACGAATACCGCATGAAAATGAAGATGGCGCTGGCGAGTTTGTCGGGCGCTTTCGAGGGCAAGGTGCGGATCACGGAACAGTTGCCGCCTAATAGTTTCCGCCTGGTGGTGGAAGGCACAGGGCGGATCGGCTTCGTGAAGGGCGACGGGCTGCTGAAGTTAAACTCCGTAGATGGCGGCACGGAAGTCGCCTATGAGGGCGATGCGCAGGTGGGCGGCACTATCGCGGCCGTGGGTCAGCGGCTGATCGACGGTACTGCCAAGACCATGATCAAAAAGTTCTTCGACAAACTGGCAACCGAAGCCGCTAGTTAAGCACACAACCAGTTACAGCGGAATATTTCCGTGCTTTTTGCGCGGCATGGTATCGACCTTGGTTTCGAGCATCCGCAACGCGCGGATGACGCGAGGGCGGGTCAGGCGCGGCTCGATCACGTCGTCGACAAACCCATTTTCAGCGGCGATGAAGGGGCTGGCGAAGCGTTCGCGGAACTCGTCAAGCTTTGCGGCGCGCACGGCTGCGGGGTTCTCCGCTGCGGCTATTTCCCGGCGGTAGACAATGTTCACCGCGCCTTCCGCCCCCATTACGGCAATTTCGGCTGTCGGCCACGCTAAGTTCACATCCGTGCGCAGGTGCTTCGAACCCATTACGCAGTAAGCGCCGCCATACGCCTTGCGCGTGATCACGGTGATCTTGGGCACCGTGGCTTCCGCGTAAGCGTACAGCAGCTTCGCCCCGTGGCGGATGATGCCGCCAAATTCCTGCGCAGTGCCGGGAAGAAAACCGGGCACGTCTTCGAAGGTGAGAATGGGAATATTGAACGCGTCGCAGAAGCGCACGAAACGGGCGCCTTTGGTCGAGGAATCGATGTCCAGGCATCCTGCCAGGAAGGCCGGCTGATTGGCCACCACGCCCACGCTGTGGCCATCCATGCGCGCGAATCCGATCACGATATTGCGCGCCCAGTGCTCGTGGACTTCAAGGAACTGACCGTGATCGGCCACCCGGCGGATGACCTCCTTGATGTCGTAAGGCTGGTTGGATGCTGTGGGTACCAGGGTATCGAGCGAAGAATCCTGGCGGTCGGCCGGGTCATCGGTATCGCCGCGCGGAGCCGCATCGCGATTGTTCTGCGGCAAGTAACTCATCAATTCGCGGATGGTGCGCAGACACTCGGCGTCATCGTGAGATTGAAAATGGGCGACGCCGCTTTTGGAATTGTGCGTGGCTGAACCACCAAGAGCTTCCATGGTGACGTCTTCATGCGTCACGGTCTTGATCACGTCGGGACCGGTAACAAACATGTAGCTGGTCTTGTCCACCATAAAAACGAAATCCGTAAGCGCGGGCGAGTAGACCGCACCACCAGCGCAAGGGCCCATGATGGCGGAGATCTGTGGAATGACACCGCTTGAAAGCGTGTTGCGCAGGAAAATATCGGCGTAGCCGGCGAGCGAAAGCACACCTTCCTGGATGCGCGCGCCGCCCGAATCGTTTAGGCCGATAACCGGCGCACCGGTCTTGAGCGCGAGGTCCATAATCTTTACGATCTTGCCGGCGTTAGCTTGCGAGAGCGACCCGCCGAACACCGTGAAATCCTGAGCGAAGACGTAGGTGGGGCGTCCCTGGATCAGGCCGTAGCCGGTTACGAAGCCGTCACCGTCGATCACTTGTTCGTCCATGCCGAAGTCGCTGCAGTGATGACGCACCAGCTTGTCGGTTTCTTCGAAAGTGCCTTCGTCGAGCAGCAGGTCGATCCGCTCGCGCGCGGAGAGTTTCCCTTCGGCATGCTGGCGGGCGCGGCGCTCGTCACCTCCACCCGCTTCGGCGGCCGCGTGGCGGCGCTGCAGTTCTTCCATCCGGTCTGACATTACAAGTTGTAGACTAGCAAAAGCCGCGTCGATAAACGGCGAGGGCCGGGAAGGGGAGGGCGAATCATGCGGAAATCATCGATGGCTTTATTGGCTTCGATCGGCCTGTTGGCGCTCGGCGCGGCATTTAGAGCGGAGGGCGACCGGTCCTCCGGACCGCTGATGATTGCGAAGCAAGGATTTTTCTACGCGGGCGGACGGGAAGTCCAGGACAAGGGTCGCCCGACACTAGTGGATGCAATGTTCGTCGAGTACCAGATTCCCGTGAAGGTCACGGCGCCATATCCTGTCGTCATGATCCACGGCCAGTTTCAGAATGGCAGCAATTTTATGGGAACGCCCGACGATCGCGAAGGATGGGCGGAATATTTCGTGCGGCGCGGGTATCCGGTATATGTAGTGGATCAGCCGGCGCGGGGACGATCGTCGTACAACGCGTCCGCGGACGGAGAACTGACCATGGCGCCGGTTGAAACCATCGAACATCAATTCACCGCCATCGAGAAATACAATTTGTGGCCGCAGGCGCGGTTACATACGCAGTGGCCGGGCGCGGGCGTGCACGGGGATCCGACGTTCGAGCAATTCCGCGCGTCGCAAAATTCTTCGATGACTGACAACGCAAAAATGGATGTAGCCAACCGTGCAGCCGGAGCGGCCCTGCTGCGCCGCATCGGACCGGCGGTTCTGTTGACGCATTCGCGCTCAGGGCCGTTCGGCTGGGAAATCGCCAATGACGTTCCGCAACTGGTCAAAGGTGTGGTTGCAGTGGAACCCAACGGACCTCCGTTTTATGGCGCGGTGCCGGCGCCGGCCGGAGCAATGGCGCGGCGTTGGGGTGTGAGCGACGATCCACTGACTTATGACCCGCCGGCGAAGGCCGCAGCAGATCTGTCGCCGAAGCGAGAAGAGAAATCGCAGGGTAAAGACCTCGAAGCCTGCTGGGTCGCAAGCGCACCGCATAAATTGCCGCGTTTGGCAGGCATTCCGGTGATGATTGTGACCGCGGAGGCTTCCTATCATTCGCGCTACGATCACTGTACCTCGCAGTTTTTGACCCAGGCCGGAGTGCCCAACGATTTCGTGCCTCTGGCGGGGCGGGGAATTCACGGCAACGGCCACATGATGATGCTGGAGAAAAATAATCTGGAAATCGCCGGCGTGATCGCCGAGTGGATTGCCCGGCACGTGAAGACCAAATGAGGTCCTCAATCATGCTGTGCGCAACAGCTTGGTTGCATAAAGTAACGGCATAGAGTTCGGAAGCGTCGAAAATACGTGCGCCGACCGCCTTGCATCCTTGCCATTGCGGCTGTGGTCTGCTCTTTGGCTGCACAAGAACCCGACAGTTCCACCATCCGCGCGAACGTGCCGCTGGTGTTGGCGGCGGTGACGGTGACAGACACCAAAGGCAACTTCATCGACGGACTCTCGGCTGGCGACTTCCGGCTGACCGACGAAGGAGTGCTCCAAACGATCCGAATGGACACGTCCGACACGGTGCTGGCCCCGGTATCCTTGATGGTGCTGATCCAGGCGAGCGGAGTTTCAGCGCCCGCACTGGCTCGGATCGCACGCGTGGGAGGACTAATCAAGCCGCTCGTAATCGGCGAACGGGGGCAGGCGGCGGTGATTGAATTCGACGACGAAATCCGCGTGCGGGCGGATTTTACCTCGGATTCGAACGTCATTCGCGCGGCTTTTGAAGGCACTCGCAGCCGCAGCATCCGCACTGCCCGGCTCATCGACGCCGTGGCGGAGGGTGTGAAGATGCTGGATACCCGCTCGCCCAACAACCGGCGCGTGATGCTGATTTTGAGCGAGGCGCGTGATCGCGGCAGCAAAAGCAAGTTGACAGAAGCTATCGAACTGGCGCAGCGTGCTGGCGTGGTCGTGTATCCGGCAACTTATTCGGTTCAGGGGTCTACGTTTCTTTCGCGGCCGGAGGACAGTCCGCAGATGCCGGGAGGAAGCAACAACGTGGATATCCTGGGAGGCGCCCTCGAATTGGGGCGTATTGCCAAAGCCAACGTGGCGGATGCGCTGGCACGCTCGACAGGCGGCCGGCATCTGTCGTTCCTTACGCTAGGCTCGTTAGAGAACGCGATCTCGCGCGCAGGCGAAGAGATTCACAGCCAATATCTGCTGAGTTTCACACCGACTCCCAGTTCAAAACAGGGATTTCATCAGATTCAGGTGGCGATTTCCGAGCATCCGAATGCCGTGATCCGCGTACGGCCAGGATATTGGCCGCAAAAGTAAACTGCATTTTGAACGCGGAAACAATGATATGCTGTGCTGATCGGCGGCGGTCTTGCGCTATCGCAACCGAACACTAGGAGACAGCTATGAAATACATGGTTTCGTGGACTTTTGTGCCGGGTACCTATCAGGCGGCAGCAGACCGTTTCCTGAAAACGGGCGGTTTGCCCTCCGCCCCTGCCAAGATGCTAGGACGCTGGCACGGTTTGGCCGGTCACGGATATGCGTTAGTACAGTCGAAAGATCCGAGCGCTGTATTTGCCTGGGCCGCCGAGTGGTCGGACGTGCTCGAAATGCAGGTTACGCCGGTAATCGAGGACCGCGACGCCGCAAAGGCGCTCAGGACCAATCGTCGAAAATAGCAGCCCAAGAATAATCCCTAATCGAACAGGTAAAGAGCTGTGCCCGGAAGCGGCGCTTCCGCAACGCCGCCCTCGGCGACGCCCACGGGTTCTTCCTGCAGTTGGCGCACGTAGATTCCGCCTTCAGCCAGATAAATTTCGAGCTCGGACGGACGCGGCAAGGAGCCTTGTATCAGAGCTTCGCTCATCGGATCTTCAATATACTTCTGCAGTGCGCGGCGTAAGGGCCGGGCGCCGTAGCTGCGGTCCGTCAGCGTTTTGTCGATGATATACTTTGCCGCGTCGTCGTTGAGGCGCAGTTTGATCTGCTTGGCTACCAGATTCTTGTTGATCTGATCGGCCAGCAGATGCATGATCTTCAGCAGATCCTCGTCAGTGAGCGACGTGAACAGAATGGTTTCATCCAGGCGATTCAGGAATTCCGGATTGAAGGCCTTCTTCACTTCGCTCATTACCTGATCTTCCACCTTGGCCGGCACGCCTGTGCCGGGGGCAGAGAATCCCATGGGGCTGCGTTTGTCGAGAAAACGTGCTCCCAGGTTTGAGGTCATGATGATAATGGTGTTCTTGAAGTCGACCGTGTTGCCGAGACCGTCGGTCAACTGTCCGTCCTCAAACACTTGTAGCAGGATGTTATAAACATCCGGATGCGCCTTCTCAATTTCGTCCAGCAGAATGATGGAGTAGGGCGCACGCTTGACGCGCTCGGTTAACTGGCCGCCCTCTTCGTAGCCGACGTAGCCGGGAGGGGATCCGATCAACTTCGAGACCGAGTGCTTTTCCATGAACTCGGACATATCGAAGCGAATCAGAGATTTTTCGCTGCCGAACAGGAACTCAGCCAGAGCCCGTGCAACTTCGGTCTTGCCCACGCCCGTCGGCCCCAGGAAC
>JANXXL010000348.1 GCA_025350625.1 Bryobacterales bacterium
GCTGTTTTATGACCAGCCCGCGCGTCTATTTTGCGCAAGCCGAGGACGGACTCTTCTTCCGCAGATTTGCCGGTATACACCCCGTAAACGGCACTCCGGGCTTCGCCATTCTCGCCCAAGGCCTTTGGTCTGCCGTCCTGATCCTCTCAGGTACTTAACGAATCGCTCATCGATTACTCGTTGTTCGGCATATGGGTCTTCTACGGTCTGATGATTGCAGCGGTAATGGTTCTGCGGCGCACGCGGCCCGATCTGCCGCGGCCATACCGGATGTGGGGCTACCCGGCAACACCCATCGCTTTTCTCGCGATTACGCTCTGGTTTCTGATCAATATGCTGATGACGAGGCCGGGCGCTTCATACGCGAGCCTGGCCTGATGCTGACGGGAGTACCAGCGTACTTCCTCTGGCGACGCCGGGGTCAACGTGCTGAATTAGAGAAGCGAGCTGCAGCGCTCGTTTAGTTGAAAGATCCATGGACCATCTGCTCGAGTGGCGTAAAGAATTTCCCATCCTCGAGAAGACTATTTACCTCGTCAGCCACTCACTGGGCGCTATGCCGCGCCGCACCGCGGATGCGCTGCAGGAATTTGCTCAAACCTGGGCATCGCGCGGGGTTCGCGCGTGGGAGGAGGGCTGGTGGGAGATGCCCGTCAGCGTCGGCGATCTCGTTGGTTCGATCATTGGCGCGGGGCGTGGCGAGGTCGTCATGCACCAGAACGTTTCGATCTGTCAGTCGCTGGTTGCTTCCTGTTTCAATTGGCATAGCTCGCGCAACAAGCTCATCACGGACGGCTTGAACTTCCCTTCGAACGACTACATTTATTACGAACTAGAGCGGCAAGGCGCGCGCATATGCCAGGTCCCTTCACCCGACGGCATCACGGTACCCCTTGAGCGGTTGCTTGACGCGATCGACGAACAAACTCAGCTGGTATCGGTTTAGCATGTTGCCTTCCGCAGCTCGTTTGTGCACGATCTCGCCGCCATCACCCGGCGCGCGCACGAGATGGGAGCGCTTGTGTTTACCGACCTCTACCAATCGGCGGGAACGTTACCCGTAGACGTTCGCGCCCTGGACTTGGATTTTGCAACCGGCGGTTCGGTGAAATGGCTGTGCGGCGGCCCGGGCGCGGGCTATCTATATGTGCGGCCGGATCTGCGGAGTCAATTGCGGCCAACTGTTACCGGATGGATGGCCCATCGCCAGCCGTTTGAGTTCCAGTCCGGGCACATCGACTTTCCCGACGACGCATACCGGTTCCTGAATGGAACACCAAATATTCCTGCGCTGTACTCGGCCCGGTCCGGCTACGAGATTGTTAACCAGATCGGCGTCGAAGCCATACGTTCAAAGTCGGTCCGTCAGACACAGCGCCTGATCGAACTCGCGGACGAGGCTGGTTTCGCCGTGGGTTGCTGTCGCGATCCGCTGAAGCGTGGCGGTGTTGTCGTTATAGATGTTCCGAATGGAAAGGAGGTCGCGCGTGAGCTGGCGCGTCGCGAGGTGTTGGTGGATTACAGACCGAACGCCGGAATTCGTATTGCCCCTCATTTTTATACTTCGGATGATGAACTCGAGCGAGCGATCGCTGAGATCCAGTCCGCTGCGAACTGGTTTCAACTATGAGTAGCGGCTTTTGAAAGCCAAGGGACCGGGCTTTGACTTATCCTCTTCTTTATATTGTGGACGCACTCCGAAACTTGACGCGATTCTGTATAGATCGGCACTGACGGCACAGTGTATACCAATCCACATGAGGTGCAGTCGGCCAACGCGGCTAACAATTCTAAGGATAGGAATAAAGGTTATCGGGGCACTCGCCTGCAGACGCCGGCCGGGGGCTGTTTCGCGATCGTCATAACCAACGCAAAGTTAAACCTGAGATTTTGGCTCCCTTAGTAATTAGGTACGCCTATATGTGCGGACCGCAGACGGCCCGATTCGTAATCTACAGAGCAGGAGAAGCGGTAAACCTCGTTCCGGCTATACCATGGCCTGCTAACAACCACTGTTCCTGCGAGCCAATCCGCACCGCGAGAGTTATCCGGAGTAGTTTGGCGAAAGCTTAAGTTGACATTGCCGAAGCGCTGGATAACTTCCTGGCGGATGGAGTCTTGGCAGGTCCGAACTGCCTCTTGAGGAGACATCCGGCCCCCACGTCGGTTGTCATACCCGTCGTATCCAAGATCGCGAGCCTGCGGTCCATTGTCGAAATTTCCGTCGTGCCGCTGCTGATCGTTATTGAATTCCCGATTATTGGAGCGATCTTGACTAGGCCGATTAAAATCGCCATTGCGTTGCTCCGCTCCTCCGCCTCGATTGTCCGGGCCTCGCTGGGCGTCATTCATGTCGCGGCCATTATTAAGGTTCCCGCTTCGTTGGCCGTTATAGATGTCACGGTTGGGCTCCGTATTTCCCTGCTGCGAAGGGCGCCTGTCTGTCGCGCGACCTTGCGGTCCGGGAAAGTATTGTTCTGGTCCTTGTGCGTCCCACATCAAATCAAACGTGTAGGTACCAGCGCCGCCGTCGCTGTCTTCAATGCGCACCGTTGCTGCGCCCCCATTGCGAGGGTCCTGGACCAATTGCTGCCGTCCGCGGCCATCCACCGCCACAAAACGAAAGTTTCCTGGAGCGGGCATCGGGCTGGTGCATTGAAAGCGGCGCCATTGCGGTGGTTGCCCACTCAGATCCCGCATAGAGCCCATGTTTCCGAGGATTTGAACCTCAGCGGCACATCCACTACAACCTCGACGGTACACTTACCGTGGTTGGGGTCTCCGGAACCGACTACATTGGCAGGTCTATTCAAATTTTGCGCAGTAGTTGACGAAGTCAGTGCGGCGAGCACAATTACAAAAGTCCAGGCAGATTCAAAAAACCTCTAACCTTAACGAGCATTTCGAGGCCCATGCTGAAGATGTTCCCCACGCTCGACTTAGACTGTATGGGTATTGCTCGCCCCGACCCAGTGTGGCGAAGGAGGAAGTATTACCGACGAACGGCTACCAAGATTTGCACCTGGACGGCGCGAGGGCGATCCTGCCCAGGTTATCCACTTCGTATCGCAAAACGCGCAAAACGGAAGCGTTAACAACCGGTGGTGCTACCGATAATGAACCATAACGGACCTCACCTACCTCCCAGGGCGGAACTTGCTCGCGCCGGCAGATCCTGCCCGGAGACTGTCGGGTTCGTTTCGCGTGAGCTGGACCGCTAGAACTCGAGCAACTAGCGGAGCGCCAAGATGGCGCGCGGCGCACGCTGCCTTATGCCACCGATTTCGTTATAGACTTGTTTGTCAAACGTGGGTAAACGCTCGTAAAACATTCACCTGTGACTACTGAAACGATTTCCGCAGAACACGCCGCCAGTCTCGTCAAATCCGGCATGTGGCTGGACTACGGCGTGTCGAACTGTCAGCCCGACGTTTTCGATAAGGCGCTAGCTGCGCGTAAGGACGAACTCGAGAACGTCAAAATCCGCTCCTGTCTGACGATGCGTCCGCGCGCTGTGATCGAAGAAGATCCTGACGGCAAGCACTTCCACATGTTCAGCTGGCATTTTTCGGGTTACGACCGCAAAAAGCACGACGCTGGCCGCTGTAACTACACCCCACTCAATCTGGGAGAAGTGCCTGATTATTACCGGCGCTTTCTCGATCCTGTAAATATCGTCATTCTCAAGACTTGCCCAATGGACGACGGCGGGTACTTCAACTTTGGCCCTGCGAATGTGTGGCAGCGGGCTGTGATCGAGCGTGCGCAGCTGGTCATTGTCGAGGTCAATCGTGAGGTGCCCTACGTCTTCGGCAGAGAAAACGGCGTGCACATGAGCGAGGTTGATTTCATCATTGAGGGTGATCACCAACCGTGCGCGGAATTGCCGAATCCGGAGCCAAGCGAGATTGACCGAATCGTCGCCCGGCGCATTGCCAGCGAAGTTGAGGACGGCTCTTGTCTTCAGATCGGGATTGGCGGAATGCCGAATGCCGTATGCGCTCTATTGTTGGAAAGCGGGGTGAAGGATTTAGGAATCCATACCGAGATGCTAACCGACGGTCTGGGTCTGATTTACCGTTCCGGCAGGGTGACCGGATCGCGCAAGACGCTGGACCCTGGCAAGATCACTTACACCTTTGCGTTGGGCTCGCGCTCCCTTTACGCAACTGCCAACCGCAACCCGGATTTCTACTGCCATCAGGTGGATTACACAAACTCGCCGCACATCATCATGCAAAACGACAAGGTGGTGTCCATCAACAACACTACGCAGATCGACTTGCAGGGCCAGGCGGCTTCGGAATCCGACGGTCACCGCCACATCAGCGGCACCGGGGGACAACTGCAATTCGTGCGCGGCGCCTACGCGTCGAAGGGAGGCAAGTCGTTCCTCTGCCTTGCATCAACCTACGACAAGCGCGGCGAGCGCCGCAGCCGCATCGTGCTCAACCTTACGCCCGGCAACATCGTAACAACATCGCGTTCAGACGTGATGTATGTAGTCACGGAATACGGCGCCGTCAATTTGAAGGGAAAGTCCGTCGCGGAACGCGCGGGGGCGCTAATCTCACTCGCGCATCCCGATTTCCGCGAGGATTTGGAGCGACAGGCTTACGAAAACCGGCTGATTCCCCGGGGCGTTTCGTTTTAGTCAGCGATATGGTGATTCATCCGCTCCGGAATTCCGGTAATGAGTATTAACGGGCGGTTAAGGTGCTCCACTTGCCGGATGGCGCGATCGAGGTCGTGGATGGGGCTGTCGTGGATGGCGCTAAGGTGTAGGTCACCCTCGCCGCGAGCAACGCGACCGGCGGCCTCACGTTCGTCAGGAACGACGACAAAGAGGTTCCCGCGCGGCGATGGTTATACTCGCGCCGGCCGCGGCTCGACCAATCCATTTAACTATCAGGCCTTCTAGACCGATAGTGACGGCGGCTTGGATTTCACCGCCGTTTCAACTGATGATTACGTGCTATTTGCCACGGACAACCTGGAGTTGGAGTACACCAATCCGGAGATTGCGCGGCCATATCTGGCGTGGCAAGAGGGTTAGGGTCAACCTCATGGCGTTGAGACGGAGAACATTCGACTCACCGGACGAGAGGTTGTTGAACAGCAGCTTTCACGGAAACCAGCGTACTTTCGACCTGCCGCAACGTGATTATGCGGTGTATGATTTCGGTTACAATTGCCTTGAAGTTTCGAGTGTCCCCGATTGGAGGAGAACGCAGATGAGAAATGGCCGGCTCCCGATGGCAGCAGTCTGCCTCGTGATCGTATTTACTATGCGGGGAATGCTGAGAGCTCAATCACCTCCCCTCAGCATCACCCTGACTGGACAATCAATGATTCGGTCTGACATTCGGGCTCATGTACCGTCCGCCGTGCCGATCATTACGTCGCTGTTGAAGGGCGACGTGGTGTTTACCAATTTTGAAACGACCATCATCGACGAAAAGAAAGGTCAGTCGCGCAAGGACGGCAGGTTTCTTTCCCCGCCTGAGGCGCTTGAGTCCCTGAAAACGTTCGGGTTCAATCTATTATCGCTGGCCAACAATCACGCGTTTGATCTCAAGGTACCGGGAATTCAAAACACGATCGAGCAGGTAAGCCGCCTGAACCTGGGTCACGCCGGGACCGGGAACACGATAGATGAAGCGGCTGGGCCGGGTTACTTGAAGACGCCTAAGGGCACCATCGCTCTTGTAGCGATGGCGTCGGGCCGCGTCGTCGAGGGAGGTTCGGCCACCGCGACCCGAGCGGGCGTGAATGAACTCCGCGTCGAAGGCAACAAGCCGAATGAGGAAGATTCGCGACACATTCTTCAGAGTATCCGGGAGGCTAGCAAGAAAGCCGACCTGGTCATCGTGTCTCAACATAATCACGTATTCGACAAGCCTTTCGAGACGATGATGCTGGAAGAGTTACCGGAGCGCCTCGTACCCCCCGATTGGGTCAAAAAATGGACTCACGCGGAAGTGGACGCAGGCGCCGACATCATCGTAATGCACGGTGCCCCTCTCTTGCACGGTATTGAGATTTATCACGGCCGACCCATCTTTTACGATTTGGGTAATTTCATTTTTCAGGTGCCGCCGACACAAATATTACTTGACGAACCGATCATCTGGGAAAGCGTAGTTGCCTATGTCGACTTCCAAGGAAAGAATTTGCGATCGATTAAGTTCCGACCGATTGCGCAGAACAAGATCGGCCAGGGTCAAGCCGACTTTCAGGACGAGCGCACGAACAACCTGTTCCTCCAGACACGCGGCCTGCCGACGCCTGCTACCGGCGAGCAAGCGCACTATATCCTTGAGCGGCTGGCTAACTTGTCGCGACCTTTCGGAACAACAGTCGTGGCAAAAGGCGACACAGCGGAGATTAAATTCACCGGAAATCGATAGCCACGCTCTTCGTCGGCCGGTTCGACCTGCCAC
>JANXXL010000353.1 GCA_025350625.1 Bryobacterales bacterium
CTTGCCGGTTTTCTTGTCGCGCAGGGTGATGGTACCGCTGCCGTCATCGCTCGAAACCGTTTCGACATCCGGATTCAAGGTCGCCGCCAGTTTGGCCGCGGCATACGCCGGATTGCTGCTGAGAAGTCCTGAATCAAAGCCCGCTTGCTTGGCCTTACGCATCAAGAAATACCCGCCCAGCCCGCACATAGCCGTGACGCCGAGCATCAGCACCACCAAGCCGCCCAAAATCCACAGCAGAATATTCGGTTTCTGCCCCGGCGGTAGAGGAGCCTGGTTCGACGGAGGGAAAGGAGGAGGTACGGAACTAGACATAGACGAATCTTACAATGGAAGCATTGGCGATACCATCGGTCCGTAAACCGGATTCTAAGCCTCCCGGCCCAAAAACCGTCGGGCCGTGGCTGGGCGTGCTGCCGCATTTCCGCAAGGACCCGGCGAATTATCTGCTCAGCGTCGCGCGGGAGCATGGCGATCTGGCTTATATGCGGCTGGGTCCGCAGCACGCTTTCGTGGTCAGCCACCCGGATTGGATTCGCGATATCCTGGTCACCCACCAGAGCAACTTCACGAAAAGCCGCATGCTGGAGCGGGCCAAGGTATTGCTGGGAGACGGGCTGCTCACGAGCGAGGGCGAATTTCATACCAGCCAGCGGAGGTTGGTGCAGCCCGCGTTTCATCGCGATCGTTTGTTGCGTTATTCCGCGGACATGGTCGATTGCGCTGCGCGGGCTGGCGAAACGTGGTCCTCCGGAGCAGTGCTGGACATGCATCGCGAGATGACGCGGCTGACGCTGGCCATTGTCGGCCGAACGCTCTTTAGCGCGGACGTTTCTTCCGATGCTGATGAAATCGGACGCGCGATGACCCAGATCTTCGAGCTTTTCGATACGCTGCTGCTGCCTTTTTCGGACTGGATACAAAAGCTGCCGATACCGCCCGTGAGGCGCTTCGAAAAAGCGCGCGACAAGCTGGACCAAATCATCTACGGATTGATTGCCGAGCGCCGGACGAGTGGTCAAGATACCGGCGATCTGCTCTCGATGATGCTGCTGGCGCAGGATGACGACGCTAACGCCGGCAATGCGCGGCAAATGACCGACAAGCAGGTTCGCGACGAGGCACTGACACTGTTGATCGCCGGCCATGAGACGACCGCGAATGCGCTGACGTGGACCTGGTATTTGCTATCGCAAAACCCCGCGGCTGAAGCGCGAATGCATGAAGAATTGGAGCGCGTGCTCGCCGGGCAGCTACCTACTTTTGATGACGTGACGCGATTGCCCTACACCACCGGCGTATTCGCCGAATCGCTGCGTCTCTACCCGCCCGCGTGGGCCATTGGACGCCGCGCCCGGGAGGAGTATTCGATCGATGATTACACCATCCCGGCCAAATCGATTCTATTGATGAGCCCCTGGGTGGTGCATCGCGATCGCAGATGGTGGCCTGAACCGGACAGCTTCCGCCCGGAACGTTGGAGTCCCGAAGTGGTGGACAAACGTCCCAAGTTCGCGTATTTCCCGTTCGGCGGCGGCACACGGGTGTGCATCGGCGAGAGATTCGCTTGGGCGGAGGGCGTGCTGGTGCTGGCGACGCTCGCGCAGCGCTGGAAGATGCGATTGGTCCCCGGTCATCCCGTGGCGACTCAGGCGGTGATTACGCTGCGGCCCAAGAACGGCATGAAAATGACGCTTGAAAGCCGGAGCAGGCGGTGATTACGCCTGGCGAATCAATTCGACGTCGATGGTGAGGTCGACATCCTCGCCTACCATGAAGCCGCCCGCTTCGAGAGCGACGTTAAAATGCATCCCGAAGTCCTTGCGGTTGATACGGGTCTTGGCGGTGGCGCCGCGGCGCAGGTTGCCCCAGGGATCTTTGGTTTCCTCCGTCAGTTCTTCGACGTCGAGGGCTACTGGCTTGCTTATGCCGTGGATAGTCAGATCGCCCGCCACGGTAAAGCTCCCCGGTCCGGCTGAAGTGACCTTATTTGATCTAAAGGAAATCACGGGAAACTTCTCAACATCCAGAAAATCGCCGCTCTTCAAGTGAGTATCGCGCTGCTCGTCGCGAGTGCTGATGCTCGAGGCCTCGATAGCCGCCTCGACGGTCGAGGCCGTGGGATTTGCGGGGTCGTAAGTGACCGTCCCGCTAATTTTGTGAAATTCGCCTTTCACGTTCGAGATCATCATGTGGCGAACTTTGAACTGCGCCGACGAGTGCGCCGGGTCGATCTGATAATTGCTCATGTAGTTTTAACTTGCAATTGCACTTCCATCACACCGCTATTGCCGGGCGCGCCGCGATCCCGCGTGGTAATTTAGATAGGACCAGAAGCACCGAATACCCGGAGTCTGGGCAGACAAGGAGAGCAGTCATGAAAAACTTGAGCTGGCGAGGCATCGTTTTGCTGACCTTGGCAGTAGTGGTAATCGGCGGGGTTTCATGGGTGGCAGCGCCCTTGGCGGCCGCTTCCAAAGCCAAAGTGGGCAAAGTGCCCATCTTCCAACTGGACCCCTCATGGCCCAAGATCCCGAGCAAGTGGGTGTTGGGCGAAGTCTCCAGCGTGACCGTGGATGCGAAAGACAATATCTGGTTATTGCATCGCCCGCGCACCTTGCGACCGGCTCAGAAATCGATGATGGCGCCGCCGGTGCTTGAGTTCGATAACGCCGGCAATTTCATCAAGGGCTGGGGCGGCCCCGGCGAAGGCTACGAATGGCCGGAGAGCGAACACGGAATTTACATCGACTACAAAGGGTTTGTCTGGATCGGCGGGAATGAGCCGAAGAAGGACGCTCAAATCATCAAGTTCACGCAAGACGGCAAGTTCGTTATGCAGATCGGCCATAGCGGACAAAGCAAGGGCAACCAGGATACCGCCAACCTCAACCGGCCCGCGGACGTTTTCGTCTACGCCAAGACGAATGAGGTTTTTGTAGCCGATGGTTACGGCAACCGGCGCGTGATCGTATACGATGCGGACACCGGAGCGTACAAACGCATGTGGGGCGCATTCGGCAAGGAGCCCAAGGATGTCGAGCCCGCGGCCGGCAAGCAACCGGAACCCGAAGATGGTCCGGCGCAGTATAACAACGTCCATGCGGCGAGAGTGTCGGATGATGGCCTGGTCTACGTGTCCGACCGCGGCGGGAAGCGCCTCCAAGTATTCACGGTCGACGGCAAATACCTGAAGCAAGTATTCATCGGGCGCAGTTGTGAGGCGCCTGCGTGCGGCAACGGCCAGACTACTGCCAGCACCGCGTTTTCCCGCGATCCCGAGCAACGGTTCCTGTACGTCGCGGACCGCAGCGAGGGACATGTGTTCGTGCTCGACCGCAAAACCCTGGAAACTCTCTATTCATTCGGCAAGCTGGGAATGGAGCCGGGGAATTTCAACATCCTCCACCACATGACCACCGATTTGAAAGGCAATCTCTATACCACCGAGGTCAACGATAATTTTGCCCGCGGTGAATGCTGCCGGCGAGTCCAGAAATTTGTGTACAAAGGAATGGGACCGGCGCCAAAGGAATGACGGTTTCACCCGTGCCGAAGACTTCCACGCGATTCGGCGCGCGGGCGCGGCGTCGTGAGGCAGGGGTCATCATGCTAAATCAAGAACACTATGGTTTGATGTTGTGCCGAGTTCGCCGAACATCGTCAGAAAGCCTACCAAGATGGTCTTGTGATCTTTCATTCGTCCGCCTTCACACCACAAGAGACCAGACTCACCTTGATGCGCTACCAAATAGGTGGAAGCGCAGTTGCTTCAGTGAGGATTAATTTTGCCCGTGGCGTGGACGCGATTTGAAATCCCCAGACGAATGAATCCGCAAATTTAAAATTGACCCCTACCCCGCGGCCTATTTTCCAGCCGCCGAAACGCCCTTGAACGTCAGCTTCTGCACCCCTTTCGTTGTAAGCGCGAGATACAAATTGCCTTTTGAATCGGTTTGCATCAGGTGGGGGCCTCCCACCATTCCGCCGCCCTGGATCGAGGACACGACTTCCATGGTCTTGCGATTCAGCACCACCACGTCTTCGCCGCCACCTACGTAAAGGAACTGCTGATCCGGGTCGCGGGAGAACGCGAGCGAACGCGCGAAGGGAGCCGACTGGCGGATCTGTTGCTTGAGGAACTTCCCATCCAGCGTGAAGGTCTGCACTCGCCGATTTTCACGGTCGGCAACGTAAACGGTGCCGTCGTTTGATACGCGAATCGAGTGAACGATGCTGAATTGATCCGGGCCCGGACCGTCCGGCACGCTCTTCAAAGTCACCGGCGGGCAGGGGTCGCTGTCGACAGGCTTCTTGCCGTAGGCGCCCCACATGCGTTTGAAAGCGCCGGTGTCGGCATCCAGCACAATCACGCGATGGTTCCCGTAGCCGTCGGCGACGAACAACTCATTGGTCTTTGGATACACGAAGGCGTCGGCGGGCTGGTGGAAATTCTTGGTGTCGGCGTTGCCCTTGCTTTGGGTGCTGTGGCCGAATTGCATGACGAACTTGCCATCCTGGGTGAACTTCAATAGCTGATCGTCACCTTTCGGCAGCAGGCCGGGCAAAGAACGTCCCGCGCAGTTATTTCCGCCGATCCATACGGCGCCTTTGGAATCGATGGTAATGCCGTGCTCGCGCTCGGGCCATTCGTATCCGCTTCCGGCTCCGCCCCAGCCCTTGATAAAATTGCCGGCGTTATCGAACACCATCACCGGCGGCGCGGCCATCGAGGCTTGATCGGCCGGCAAGGTGCGCGGCCGGTGCAGCACCCAGATGTTGTCCTGGGCATCCACCGCGATGCTCGATACATCGCCCAACTTATATTTAGCCGGCACTTTCGGCCAGGATGGATCCAACTGAAACGTCGGCGCTCCGGCCGAAGAAGCGGCTCTGCCGTCAGTTACAAAAGCAACAGCGGCGATGAGAGCCGCTGCCAGAATCGAACCTTTAAGCACGCTGATCTTCATGATCGAATCTCCTTTGGACACGACTACCGCCGCTCCCCGCATCAGGCGGATTGTATCAGTTGCGGGAGCGCGATGGTAGCGGAGGCGCGCCAGGCGAGGTCCACCATCGCCGAAACGGGTGTCTCCGCCACATTGATTTCGACCACCTTCGCGCCGGCGGATTGGGCTAACTGCACCAATCCCCCGACTGGGTAGACAACCGCGGAGGTGCCGATTACTAACAGCAGTTCAGTGCCGCGCACGGCTGTGACGGCGGAGTTCCATGTCTCCTCCGGAAGTCCTTCGCCAAACCACACCACGCCCGGGCGAGCCATGCCGCCGCAATCGCAAGTGGGCGGGAGGTGCGGCAGCGAGGGCCGCAGGTCGCGCCACTCGCTGGCGCATGCGGTACAGCGAAGAATCCAGAGATCGCCGTGGACTTTGAGAACCCTGCGGCTGCCGGCGCGGTCGTGCAAACCGTCCACGTTTTGGGTAATCAGCGTGAGGCCGTGAAAGCGCCGCTCGAGTTCTGCCAGCGCCAGATGACCCGCGTTGGGCTCGGCGGTGGCGATGACGGCACGCCGCCAGTCGTACCACTCCCACGTCAAATGCGGGTCGCGCGCGAAAGCCTGCGGAGTGGCCAGATCCTCGGCGCGATAGGTGCGCCACAAGCCGCCGGGCCCGCGGAAGGTGGGAATACCGCTCTCGGCTGAGATTCCCGCCCCCGTCAGCACCGCTATGGACGCGGCTGCAGACATCCATTCGCGAACTGTGGCCGCCGCGGCTTGACCGGAAAGCATTCAGATTTTATTACAACAAACCTTAACTTCCCTTCATTCGGCGCCGCCGGGATTTACGCTATCCTAAGCCGTCGAATGCTCGTCTATCCGGCCGCTATTTTCCTAAGCGCATTCCTTCTTTTCCAGGTGCAGCCGCTGATCGCCAAGTTTATTCTGCCCTGGTTCGGCGGTTCTGCGGCGGTGTGGAGCGCGACGCTGCTGTTTTTCCAGTTGGTTCTGTTGGCGGGCTATTTTTATGCCTACATCGTTATCCGATACCTGAAGCCCGGACAACAGTTCTGGCTCCACGCGGGGCTTCTTGCAATCAGCCTGGCGACGCTGCCGATTATTCCTTCGCCGCTGTTTAAGACTACCGGCGACGCCGATCCCACGCCGCGAATATTGCTGCTCCTGGCGGCAACGGTGGGCTTGCCCTACACGCTGTTATCCGCGACCAGTCCTTTGCTCCAAGCCTGGTACGTGCGCGCGCACCCCGGTGCCGTCCCTTACCGTTTGTTCGCGTTATCCAATCTTGGTTCCATGCTGGCGCTGCTCAGTTACCCGACGCTGGTCGAGCCGCGCATGACGCTGCACAGCCAGGCGGTGGCGTGGTCCTGGGGCTTCGCGGCATTCGCAGTAGTGTGCGTGCTGGCAGCGTGGAGAACTAAGACCGGCGCAGATCCCATCACTCGACTGGAGGGCGCCGCTGCGGCGGCCCCCGCTCTCGCCGATAAATTCCTATGGATCGGGTTAGCGGCTTGTGCATCCATCCTGTTGCTGGCAGTGACCAGCCATCTGACGCAGAACGTAGCGCCGATCCCGCTCTTGTGGGTCGTCCCGCTCAGCTTGTATCTGATCAGCTTCATCCTGTGCTTTGAAAGCGACCGCCTGTATCCGCGCTGGTTGTTCCTGCCGCTGCTCCCCGTCGCACTGGGTGTGTTCACCTGGGGCATCTCGCTTTACGAAAGGAATGTCCCCATCAAACGCTTGATTCCGGCGCTTTGCAGTGCACTGTTTGTGTGCTCGATGGTGTGTCACGGCGAACTCTCGCGGCGGCGTCCGCATCCCAGCTATCTCACGCAGTTCTACTTGATGGTTTCGATCGGCGGGGCGCTTGGCGGACTGTTCGTCGCCTTCCTGTCGCCGCGTCTCTTCCGCGATTATCTGGAGCTCCCGGTCGCGATGGTGGGCTGCGCGGCGCTGATTACCTGGGTCCTCTGGAACCAGCCTTCCGGAGAACCGCGCGCCCTCTGGATCCGTTCCATGCTGGCGCTGGCGACACTCGCCTTCGCGGGTTACCTCAGTTACTCTGCCATAACCAAGGATCGCCGCTACGTCCGCTCGGTGCGCAATTTCTACGGCATCCTGCATGTGCGCGACGACGAAGCCGACGACAACGGCATCCCCGCCGAACGCGTGCTGGTGCATGGCACGATCGACCATGGCACGCAGTTGAAGGAAGACACCAAGGGCCGCATCGCAACTTCCTATTTCGGATTCACCACCGGCATCAATCGGGCCATTCGCGGATTGCGGACCGAGCGCGGCCCGCTGCGCCTGGGCATACTCGGTCTCGGCGCCGGTGTCACCGCCACTCTCGCCAAGGCCGGCGATACCCTGCATTATTATGAGATCAATTCGCTGGTGCCGGATGTCGCCTGGCACCAGTTCGGTTTTCTCAAGGGCTGTCCCGCGCAGATTCGAATCTTCATGGGAGACGCCCGCCTGGTGCTGGAACAATTGCCCAGCGAGAATCTCGACTTCCTGGCAATGGACGCGTTTTCGAGCGATGCCGTCCCCCTGCACCTGCTCACCCGCGAAGCATTCCGCCTGTATGCGAGACATCTGAAATCTGACGGCGTACTGGCCGTCCATATTTCCAACCGCTATCTGGATCTGAAGCCGGTGGTGGCAAAAGGCATGGTGGAAATGGGCTGGAAAGGACTGGTAATCGAAGACAATGGCGCCGATCAGCCTTACTACACCGGAACTACCTGGGTGGTTCTTTCGGCCGACGAAAAGCTTTTAGGCGCCAAGGTCTTTGAGGGCGACAGCAATAGTGTGATCCAGCCGCTCCTGGCGAAGCCCGGCTTTGCAGGCTGGACCGACGATTTCAGCAATATTGTTAGCATCATCAAATAGCGCCGAACCTAAATGATTCTTTACGCCGTCACCATTTTCCTGAGTGCTTTCCTGCTGTTTCAGGTGCAGCCGATGATCGCCAAGATGATTCTGCCGTGGTTCGGCGGCTCAGCGGCGGTGTGGAGCGCGAGCATGCTCTTCTTCCAGCTCCTTCTGCTGGCGGGATACGCCTACGCGCACCTCTCCATCCGATTCCTCAAACCTCGCGTGCAGATGCTGCTGCATGTGGCTCTGCTGCTCGCGAGCTGCGCACTGCTGCCGATTCTTCCCTCGCCCGCGTGGCGCCCCACGCAACCAGGCGATCCCACGGCGCGCATTCTACTACTATTGACCGCAACCATCGGCCTGCCGTACTTTTTGTTGTCCTCGACCAGCCCTCTCCTGCAAGCCTGGTTTGTGCGCCGCACCGGCTCGGGCGTGCCCTACCGGCTGTTTGCTCTGTCGAACTTCGGCTCCATGCTGGCGCTGGTGAGTTTCCCTTTCTTAGTGGAACCGCGATTGGCGACGCGCCAGCAGGCCTTCACCTGGAGTGGCGCCTATGTAGCGTTTGCGCTGCTCTGCGCTTTTACAGCCTGGGTCAGCCGGCGGGCGAGCGCGCAAATACCCGATCCGCAGGGGGCAGTTCTCCCTGCGAGCGAGCGCCCCGGTTTATGGCAGCTCTTGCTGTGGGTTTTACTGGCGGCCTGCGCCTCGGTCCTGCTGGTTTCGGTAACCAATCATATGAGCGAGAACGTGGCGCCGCTCCCGCTGCTATGGGTTCTGCCGCTAGCGCTCTACTTGCTCAGCTTCATCCTCGCGTTTGAAAGCGACCGCATTTACCGCCGCTGGCTGTTTATCCCGCTGCTGGCTCCGGCCCTGGCCGCGATGGCGTATATGATTTATGCCGAGGACGGAAATTTCAACATCAAATTCGCCATTCCCGGCTTCGCGCTCGGCTTGTTCATCTGCTGCATGTTCTGTCACGGCGAGCTCGCTCGTCGCCGCCCCGCGCCCGCCCACTTGACGCTGTTCTATTTAATGGTTGCGCTGGGGGGAGCCTTGGGCGGGATTTTTGTTGCGCTGATCGCCCCGCGCACGTTTTCCGCATATTGGGAGCTTCCCCTTGGATTGGTGGTGTGCGGCCTGCTGGCAATGATTGCCGTGTGGAGTATGCCCTGGCCCGTGCGGGTCTCAATGCTGCTCGCCGTCGCTGTGCTGGCGGGATATTTTATCCGGCAGGAACGCAGACTTTCCAAAAACCTGGTCCTGCAGGCCCGCAATTTCTATGGTCCTCTTGAAGTGCGCGACGACTTGCCGACTGAGGACTACGCCGAGCGCACTTTGCTGCATGGCACCATTAATCACGGCTCGCAGTTGCGCGATCCGGTGCTGCGATATGTGACTACGTCCTACTACGCCAAGCGTTCCGGAGTGGGCCGGGCGATGAGCGCGCTGCAGGCTAGAGGGCCTATTCGCGCGGGCCTGATCGGACTCGGCTCGGGGGTGCTATCGAATTACGGGCGCAAAGGCGACTATTTCCGCATTTACGAAATCAATCCGCTGATCGAGCGGATCGCACAAACGTTGTTCACCTTTTATCCGCACTCGCCGGCCGATAAAGCCATCCTCATGGGAGACGCGCGCCTGACGCTGGAGCGCCAGCTCGCGACGGAGGGCCCGCAGAATTACGACATCCTGGCTGTCGATGCGTTCTCGAGCGACGCCATCCCGGTTCATCTGCTGACGCGCGAAGCCGTCCAACTTTACTTCCGCCACTTAAAGCCCCAGGGCGTGCTGGCGCTGCACATTTCCAATCGCTATCTGGATCTCAAACCGGTGTGCGAAGGAGGCGCCGCTGCCGTCGGCCGCGAGGCGTGGGTAATAGAAGACGAAGGCGACCAGGCGAGTTATCTTTCTTCCTCCACCTGGGTTCTGGTGACTTCCGACATGTCGATCTATCACAGCGACTTCTTCAAGGATGCCGCAGCCTCTCAATACACTGCGCGGAAAGGCTTCCGTCCCTGGACCGACGACTATAGCAATCTGTTCCAGATCCTGAACGTGAAATAGTCGGCATGAGCATCACCGCAATTCCAACACGGGCTTGAAATGGCGCAAACCGGGGCCGACCGCCGTTCTCTATCTTCAAGCCCGCCGTGCAAGCTGTGAAATTTACCTTTGACCTGTACTCATTTTTTCTTGACATCCAAATGTAATCGGAGTACGGTTGAAGCCCGGTCATGATGGAATTGTGAATTGTCACCGCAATATACTCACGAACAATAAACTTAGCCGAAAAACCTGGGGTCAATTGCCAGGGGGAAAGGAACGTTCACCAATGAAATACCTTTGTTCTTTCACATCCAGGTTGGTAATTGCTCTGTCGATTACAAGTGCGGCAGGTCTTGCGCAGATCAGCCCGGTTCTGTCCTCGCCCGCTAGCGCGGGAAACAAGGCCTTGCCCGAATTACGGATGGTATATCTGATACCGTCGGATCGGGTCTACCATGACGAGTACGCAAGCGCCATCGAAGAGGCGATACGACAGCTAGACGCGTGGTATCAGAACCAAATGGGGGATACCAAGACCTTCGAACTACATAAGCCCGTAGTTGAAGTGATTCCCACTTCACATCCGAGCTCCTGGTATTCCACTAATCAGGCCGGCGCGGACCCGACTTTGTGGTTTTGGTATAACGCCTTAGCGGATGGTTTCGCCGCGCTCAGCGGCGGTTTCAACGATCCAAATAATCGCTGGGTTTTCTATATCGATGCTGATCCCGCATGCGGACAACTAACAGGTGGAACGTCAGGGGTGGCATTACTTCCAGCGAATGACCTAAGAGGTCTGACGGGACAGACAAATATACCTGTATGCGCAGGGGACAAAGTGGACACGGCTGGTCTCTGCCGCTGGGTCGGAGGCCTCGGCCACGAATTAGGACACGCCTTCGGTCTGCCGCACCCTCCATTATGTCCTGGCGGTCCTGATACGGGCGCTTTAATGTGCTTGGGCTATATTATTTATCCGAACTCGTCTCTATTGGCGGCAGATAAAGTGACATTAGAAGCTAGCCCATTTTTCCTTCCGAGTCATTCGCCCACCTATCACTCAAAAAACTTTGGCTGTCCGTTAATATTGAAAAAATAGAAACGAATGATGTGGCGCCTTCGCCGCTACTCGCTTGGATGGCGTTCCGCATCGGAACGTTTTTCAACTCAGCCATCCAAGACTTTGGTACCTCGACCGACTTGCAGCATTTCGAATGAACCGGCAGGAGCATCACCGCAATTCCAACACGGGCCGCTCGCGCGCCGTGCGCTGGATTGCCTTCGCCAGACGGTGCACGCCTTTCTTCCAATCCGGGAAGAGATCCACATACTGTACTTGATCGGAGATGCGCCGCGGAACCTGGCACTCCTCCAGGCGCACCGGGATCACGAAAACGGATTCCACGCTATCGGCGATCGGCCTCCGGCGCGCGCAATCGAGCGCATAGCGCAGTTCGCTTTGAAACTGACCTCGTTTCAGGACCGAGCGCCGGGAAAAGCACGCCACGAAGGCGTCGGCTACTTCGATGCCCCGTTCGATGGCGCGCGGCCAGTTTTGTCCCGGCAAGAGTTTCTCCTTGTCGAGCCAGGGGGAGCAGCCCTCCGCCCGCAGCGCTTCGCACAGACGCCGCGCAATCGCCAAGTCCTCGGCCACGTAGGCGATAAAAACTTCAGGACGCGTTTGCGGCAGGAATTGATAGCCTTGCGCGGAACCCTCAAATGTACCTAAGCCGTCGATTTCGACGGTTTGCCCTGCATCGATTGCTTTGCGTACAAGCTCGGCGAGCGTCTCGCGCCCGCTCACCCTTTATTCCCGTTGCGTTCCGTCCCTTTGCGCCCCGGCGATTTCGACATCAGACGGCCGACTCCGGGTAGCTCCACCGGCTTCCCTTCGCGGAGCGCTCTTAAAATTTTGCGTACCATTTCATCCACCTGGTCGCGCGCCTGGGCTTTCGACACACGGTTGTGATCGGCCAGCTTACGGGCAAGTTCTTCGCGTTTCATCACGGCCTAAACTACCTTGGCCGCGGCTTTACTCGCTGTAGGGCGTTTATGGATGTGGAAGAACTATCTACAGATAATCCATTTCAGCCGTTGCGAGTAGTGAGAAATTTTGCTTCTGGAGCGGACTAGATTTCAGGATGTCAGACCCCCTCGTCCTGCCCTTGGCCGCTGTCATTTCGGGCATTCTGCTCTGTCGCGTTTTCACCTTCTCGGCTTTCGATGCGGCCTGGCCGGCCGTGGTGTTCTTGCTGCTGACGGTGTTCGCTACGGGGAAACTGCGGCGTTGGTGCATAATGCTGGCGCTCATCTTCGTCGGCGCCTCGACTGAGGCTTGGCACCGTCCGGGACCGCGTCCTCGGATCGATGCCGGATCGCGTGAAACAGTGGTGCTCACGGGCTGCGTGGTCGAGCCTTCGGTGCTTTCACCCGGGCGCCAGCAGTTTACGCTCGAACTCGATGCCGCAGCCCGCGCGCGCGTCAGCTTACCCCTTGAAGATGATGCGCTGCCTCCACGCCTCGAATATGGCCAACGCATCGAAATCGAAGCGCGCATCCGGCCTCCCCGCAATTTCAACAATCCCGGATCATTCGACTACGTGGGTTACCTCGCCCGGCAGCAGATATTCTGGACCGCCGGCATGGCGCGAGGCTCGGCTGTGCGCGTGTTGCCCGGCCGCTGCGGATGGCGCGCCATGGCCCTGATCTTTGCGTTGCGCGGCGCTGCGCTTGATCGCATCGAGCGGCTTTACCCCGCGAACAAGGATGGCGGCGCCTACACCGCGGGCATGATGGAGGCCATGCTGATCGGCGAGACTTCCCAACTGCAAAAAATCTGGACTGAAAATTTCCGCCGCACCGGCACGTTTCACGCGCTGGTGATTTCAGGCGCGCACGTGGCCGTGCTGGCCGGGGTGTTGTTGTTCCTGCTGCGGATCTGCGCGATGGGCGAAATCCCCGCGCTTGCGTTCACGGCGGCAGCGGCGTGGCTGTATGCTCTGGTTTCCGGTTTTTCGCCTCCTGTGGCGCGCGCGGCCGGAGGGTTCACGTTGTACCTGATCGCCCGCTTCTTCTTCCGGCGTGGGCGGGTGCTCAACTTACTCGCCGCGGTCGCGCTGGTATATCTGTTGTCAGATCCTGGCGAAATGGGAGACGCCAGCTTCCAGTTATCTTTTTTGTGCGTGGCCGCGCTTGGGGCGTTGGCTACACCGCTGCTCGAAGCCACTTCGGCTCCTTTCGCGCGGGGCCTGCGCGACCTCGCGAACGTGGAAGCCGACTCGCATCTGGAACCCCGCGTGGCGCAATTGCGCGTGGAGATGCGTCTGGCGGCGGAAACATTTGAAGCCTGGAGCCGGTTGCCAGTCCGCTGGTGGCAGGTGGGCTTGGCTGCTCTGCTGCGCGGCGGGATCTTCATTTATGAGATGGCGCTGGTTTCGCTAGCGATCCAGATTGGACTGGCCTTGCCCATGGCAGTCTATTTTCATCGCATTTCCTTCACCGGCCTCACCGCAAATGTAATCATCGTGCCCCTGCTCGAAGCAGCCGTGCCCATTGGATTCCTGGCCATTTTCAGCGGATGGCATGCGCCCGCGCTGCTGGCCGGATGGCTGCTCAAAATCGCTGCCCGAACGGCCGATTGGCACGCCCGCATGGAACCGGCGTGGCGCGTTTCAAATCCTCCATTATGGCTGGCGCTGGCTTTCGCGGCGTCGTTGATTGTGTTTGCGTCGGTTCTGCGCAGCGCATACTGGCGCAAGCGCGCCGGAGTCCCCGCGGGATTTTTGGTGGTTTTGTTGTTTGGAGTGATCGTCTGGCAGCCGTGGACCGCTCCGGTCGCCACGCACTCGCTCGAACTCACCGCCATCGATGTGGGTCAGGGCGACAGTCTTCTAATAATGTTTCCGGACGGCCGCAGCATGGTTATCGACGGCGGCGGCGTGTTGCAATTCGGGAGGCCCTCGCAACGCCGCCGCTCCAATCTCGACACTGGCGAAGACGTGGTCTCACCCTACTTGTGGAGCCGGGGCATCCGGCGCATCGACATCCTGGTCTCGACTCACGCTCATCAGGACCACAGCGGAGGGCTGGCGGCGATTCTCGAAAATTTCCGTCCCGGCGAGATGTGGGTGGGATCGAACCCTTCCGCGGACCTGCTCCGGCGAGCGGCCGAGCTACGGATTCCCGTTCGCGCCCCTAATGCTTCGGGGGTGCCCTTCGCCTATGGCGGCGCGCGCCTCGAAATTCTCTCCCCTCCGAAAGACTTTACCCCAGCCAAGGCGGGTAATAACGACTCGTTAGCTTTCCGCATCACCCACGGCGTTCACTCTTTTCTGCTCACGGGAGACATGGAAAGCCCCATGGAACGGCTTCTGCTGGCAGACGGCCGCTCGCTGCATGCCGACGTCCTGAAGGTTGGCCACCACGGCTCGAAAACATCCACCACTCCGGATTTTCTCGAAGCGGTTTCTCCTTCTGTGGCCATCATATCCGCGGGATTTGAGAACTCCTTCGGCCACCCCACCGCCGCCGTCCTGGCACGGCTTAGCGACCGCCATTCCGCCATCCTCCGCACCGATCAGGACGGGCTGATCACGGTCCGGTCCGATGGCCGCAAACTCAACCTGGATAGCATGTTATGGCATCCCCAATCCTCGGCTAATGTGTTCAATTGGGCTCTCGCCCTAAACCTCGAATAGGCCGCGCGAATCCTGTTACACTGTAGGCAAGCGTGCCCCGTCCGCGCCGGAAAGTGACGATCCTATTGCGTTTTCCAACCGCAACTCTCGGCTGCTTGTTATCGGCTTGCTTAGCGATCGGCGCTGGTAGTGTGAATTTAGCCGCGGCGACTAAAGACGAGGGGGATATGCGGCTGGCTATCGTCGACAGGTTTGTCGATGCCACCCACATCCAACAGGAAAGCCTGCGTGGGCTGCAAATGGAAGTGAGTATTGACGCGCAACTGCCCAAGCTCGAAAAGCGCGGCAAACTCCACGCCTTGCGCAAGATATCGCGGTTGGGGCAAATCACCTACAAAGCGCTGGGCTTTTCCGGCGATAATACCGTGAAGCAGGAAGTGATCACGCGCTACCTGGCGGCGGAAAGCTCGGCACGCGAAAATGGTACCATCGCGATTACGCCGGATAATTACAAATTTCGCTATGCAGGGCGCATTATCCAGCGCGGCGTCACCATGCAGGTGCTGGAGGTAACCCCCAAAAAGAAAGCAGTCGGTCTATTCAAAGGCGAGTTGTGGATTGACGCCGATACCGGCATGCCCATCCGCGAATCGGGCCAGTTCGTCAAGACTCCCTCGATATTTCTGAAGAAGATCGCCTTCGTGCGGGATTATGAGTTGCGTGACGGAGTCGCCTTCCCGGTCCATATCCAGAGCACTGTCGACACGCGCATCGTCGGGAAGGCCCAACTCGAGATAACTTTCAGCAACTTCAGTAAGCAGGAAGGCGACGACGAAGACACCCCCGCGGTGTCTTCCAGATCCGACAGCCCGACGGCGCCCAGCCCGCCTGAACCGTCTATAGAAGAAAACAGCGCCTCCCCCACCATCAGCCCGGTGGGAACGGCAGGCGTCCCGAAATTATAAGGAGATCTGCCAGCTTTGCCGAAGAGAACATTGTTCTTAAATCCGCCCTCGTTTCAAGGGTTCGATGGAGGCGCCAGCTCGCGTTGGCCCTCGACGCGCGAGATAGAGTCCTATTGGTATCCGGTGTGGTTGTGCTATCCCGCCGGCATGCTCGAAAACAGCAAGGTTCTGGATGCCCCGCCGCACGGGGTCTCGATCGAGCAGACCGTGGAGATGGCCAAGGACTTCGAGCTGCTGGTGCTGTTCACATCGTCGCCGGGATTTCACGTGGACGTGAAGATCGCGGAGATGCTGAAGGATTCGAATCCTCAACTCGAAGTGGCGTTTGTCGGGCCTCCGGTGACCATCGAGCCGGATAAAGTTCTGAACTCGACCAAGGCTATCGACTTCATCGTCCGCCGCGAGTTCGACTACCAGATCGCTAACTATGCCAAGGGCACGCCGCTCGCGGAGCTGCCGGGCGTCAGCTATCGTCATAACGGCGAGAACGTTCACAACCCCGAGGCGCCTTACATCGAAAACCTCGACGAGTTGCCGTGGGCGACCAAGGTCTATCACCGGGATCTGGACTTCCGCCGGTACAACGTGCCGTTCCTGCTGAACCCCTTCTTGTCGTTTTATACCTCGCGCGGGTGTCCAGCACAGTGCACTTTTTGTTTATGGCCGCAAACCCATTCGGGTCATCGCTGGCGACTGCGTTCGGTCCAGGACATCGCCAATGAGTGCCGCTATGTGCTCGAAAATTTCCCAGGCCTCACAGAGATATTCTTCGACGACGATACCTTCAACTACCGCAAGGCCCGGACCATCGAGCTATGCGCGGAGTTGAAGAAGCTGAAATTCACCTGGTCCTGTACCTCTCGCGTCACCACCGATTACGAAACTCTAAAGGCGATGAAGGAAGCCGGATGCCGCCTGCTGATCGTAGGTTATGAGAGCGGCGACGAACAGATTTTGCGCAACATCAAGAAGGGCGCCACCATCGATATGGCGCTGCGCTTCACTGAGAATTGCCACAAGCTGGGCCTGATCATTCACGCCGATTTTATCGTCGGCCTGCCCGGCGAGACTCGCGATACGCTGCGCAACACCATCGATTTCGCAAAGCGCGTGGATGCCGAGACCATTCAGGTTTCGATTGCTCACGCTTATCCCGGCACGGAATTTTATGGCTTCGCCAAGGAAAACGCGCTGATCAACATTGGCATGTCGGATGAGCAGGGCCACCAGCTGCCCAATGTGATCTATCCCGGCATCCTCGACGAAGGCGAAATGATGGAGTGGGTGGAGCGCTTCTATGACGAATACTACTTCCGCCCCAAAGCCGCCTGGCGCATTGTGCGTAAGGCGATCTTCGACGGGCCGGAGCGCAAGCGGCTCTACAAGGAAGCCAGAGAGTATATGAGCTTGCGTACCAAGCGCAAGCAGTACGTGGTGGATCACAAAGCCAGCGTACTGAGCAAGGCCGCCGCCCAAGACCGGGTCTGAACCCGCTGGGCGGGTGCGAAGCCGTCCCGTGATACTTCTTGCGTTAGCCGCGATCGCTGTTCTTTACCAAGTGCTCGCAATCATAGCGTGTGTTTCACGAAGGCCCCAGAAAGCTGCCCTGAAGCCTCCGCGACCGGTATCGATTCTGAAACCAGTGCGCGGGCTGGATGCGGGTCTGCGCGAAGCGATCCGTTCGCACACGGTTCTGCAGGGGGACTACGAATTCCTGTGCGGGGTAAGTCAGCCGAACGATCCTGCGATCGCCATGTTGCGCGAGTTTTATCGCGTGCGCGTAGTGGATAGCGATACGCCGGCTGCCAACGGTAAAGTGGGTGTGCTGATCGATCTCGCGGCGGCGGCACAACATCCCATTCTGGTCGTGAACGACGCCGATATTCGCGTGCAACCGGATTACCTCGCGCGGGTGACGTCGCCGCTCGCCGATCCGCGCGTAGGCCTGGTGACTTGCCTCTATCGGGTCACGGGCGCGACCTTCGCCGCCCGCTTCGAAGGATTGGGCGTGGCGACCGACTTTGCACCGTCAGCGTTAGTCGCGCGGCTGCTCGGAGTGAACGAGTTCGGCATGGGATCTACTCTGGCTTTCCGGCGCGCGGATCTCGACCGCATCGGCGGATTCGCCGCCATCGCCGACTATCTGGCCGACGACTATCAGTTGGGACATCGCCTTCATTCGCTCGGTTTGAAATGCGTGCTGAGCGACGTGGTGGTGGAGACGCATTTGGGCGGCGACTGGCGCGAGGTGTGGCAACATCAAGTGCGCTGGGCACGGACCATTCGCGTATCCCGGTTCGGCGGTTACCTGGGACTGCCCCTGACGAACGCCACTCTGTGGGCCGTCATGGCCGCGGCGTTCGGGCGCATAGATCTGGCGGCACTGTTGCTGGGTTTGCGACTGGTTATGGCTCTCGCGTCGGGGTGGGGAGTCTTGCGGAGCCGGGATGCGGTGCGCCTGTTGTGGTTGGTCCCTCTGCGGGATCTCTTCGGATTCGCAGTCTGGGTGGCCGGCTTGGGTGGCCATTCCGTAGTGTGGCGCGGGCAGTCTTTACGGCTGGATCGCGAGGGAAAGATCCGTCACGAGTAGCTCGCGGAGTTTTTGTAAACAATCCATCCATCCGAATGGCCGCTGCTCTGTGATGGATCGAAGCGTTTAAGGATTACCATCTAAATCGGACGCGGCGGGCGTGGTAGAATCCTTTTAGCCCCACCTGTCGCGCCCGTAGCTCAGTTGGATAGAGCGTCTGGCTACGAACCAGAAGGTCGCACGTTCGAGTCGTGCCGGGCGCACCACTACATAGTGCGGGCCATGCGCGAGTCATCCCACGATTCGCGGAATCGAAATCGCCGTTTCTAGAAATCCTTTAGGCTTTGAGGACGGCCTCTTTGGTTTCATCCGCCAGCGCCAGCAGCCGGCCGGCGTATTCCAGCGTTCTGTGGCCCACGTCCGTCAGAACCACTGTGCGTGAGAACTTAGATCGCAGGAACAGCGGAGCTCCGAGTTCGCGCTCCAGGGCTTTAATATGCCCGGTCACGCTCGACTGTGAGTATCCGAGCTCCGCCGCAGCGCGCGTAAAATTGTTCCGCATCGCCACCACCCGGAAAGTTTCTAATTTCTGTATGTCGAGCATGCGCAGCCCTCTCTTTTGGCGAACCCGGACACGCTAGGATCAACGGGGGCCTCTGCTGCCCGAACCAACTACTACAGATGGCCGGCGGCGTGTGTCATGACCTCGCGGAACGAGTGTATCCGTAAATGGTAAGGGCTGTCCAATTAAAAAATTGGATTCGGCACATTTGTAAAATAGCAGTAAGTCGCGCGTTTTGAGTGGGTTATAAAAACTTGATAAGGAATAAATCAGGATTATATAAGGAATGGCGAGGAACGAAATTAAGCTCGGGTGCGGCTTCAGATTGGGATGGCGCCTCATCCGCAGACCGGAATCGCGCCCCATAGTAGCCAAAAGCGCTGGATGAAACGGCCTCGATTACGGTGGGGCGATTATAGTTAGCGGCGTCAGCGGCGCCTGCGTCCAGGAAGAGGACGGGCGGACTCGAATACAACCGCGCAAGTCTGCGACGGAGCATTCTCCTGTCGTAGTTATACCGTCGCCGCTTCTTTTAATGCCGAGGGGGCCGTTCCAGGCTTTGCTACCCCGTTGATCGTCTTCAGAACCCGCGAAACGATCTGGTAGGGATCACCCTCGGAGTTCGGGCGGCGATCTTCCAGATAGCCCTTGTAACCGTTTTTGATGAAGTTAACCGGCATGCGGATCGAAGCACCACGGTCGGAGAGACCGTAGCTGAACTTATCGATGGCTTGCGTTTCGTGGAGTCCCGTCAACCGCAAATGGTTGTCTGGGCCATACACAGCGATGTGCTCGGCGACGTTTTGGGAGAAGGCATGCATGAGGGCTTCAAAGTATTCCTTGCCGCCTACGTCGCGCAGATATTTAGTGGAGAAGTTGCAATGCATGCCGGATCCATTCCAGTCGCCCTTAATGGGTTTGCAATGCAATTGAACGTCAACTTCGTATTTCTCACAAAGGCGCATCATTAGATAGCGGGCAGTCCAGGTGTCGTCGGCAGCCTTGGCGGAGCCTTTAGCGAAGATCTGGAATTCCCACTGGCCTTTAGCGACTTCAGCATTGATGCCTTCATGGTTGATGCCGGCGGTAAGACAAAGATCCAGGTGTTCCTCAACGATTTTGCGGGCGAGGTTGCCCATGTTTTTATAGCCGACGCCGCAGTAGTAGGGGCCTTGGGGAGTCGTCGGGTAGCCGTTTTCCGGGAAGCCGAGGGGCCGGCCACCTTGATACAGGAAATATTCCTGCTCCAGACCGATCCACAAGTCAGGGTCATTCTCGATCGTCGCGCGCATGTTTGTCGAATGAGGAGTGCCATCCGGGTGCATGACTTCGCTAAGCACGATATATCCGTCCTTGCGGCTACCATCGGGATAAAGCGCCACGGGTTTAAGCACACAATCAGAGCTTTTGCCCTCGGCCTGCATGGTAGAACTGCCGTCAAAGCCCCAATTAGGCAGATCTGCAAGGGTAGGCGGATGCTCAAATGCTTTAAGCAGAGTCTTGCCGCGCAAGTCAGGCACGGGGGTCTTGCCATCGAGCCAGATGTATTCGAGTTTGTATTTTGTCATAAGAAAGCCAGGGTTGCCGAAATCTCCTGTCCAACACAGGCAGCGAAACCTAATTAGACAGCGTTATGTTTGTTAAACTCCGTAAATTGGAATCGAGGAAGCGGGGCTCCCGCGGACCAGGCAGGGGCGGACGGTGTGCTTCGTAGAAAACTCAAGTTTAGCCGCAATGCAGATGTTGGGTCCAATAGAATTTTTCAATCGACTCAGAAATATTCCTGGATAACGAAGCGGCCCCAAACTTTTTTTGGGGACCAGTTTGGATAAGGGAGCCCGGCGGCTAGGACTCCGGTAGACTTGAGAGCTGTGGAAAGAAAGATATTCTGGATAACATTTACGGTATTGGCGTTGGTGGCCGATTTCGTGCTGCCACTATGGTGGGCGCTAGGCGCAACCATTCCTGTTTGCTTGGTGAGCTGGTGGGTGGCTTATCGCAGCAATTGGTTCTAGCCCGGCGCTCTATCGTTCGCCATCCGCGCGGCGCGCACTTGTTAGCGGGCGCCGGCGAGATCGCTTTGCTTGCCTAAGCTATCCGGCGCCGTTTTTATTTCGTCTGCGAGCGCCAAGAGCCGCCCTGCATATTCCAATGCACAGCGGCCCGCCTTGGTAAGAACCACTGTCCTCGAAAATCGGTGCCGCTCGAAGAGCGTAACGCCCAGTTGGCTCTCCAACGCTTTTATGTGCAGGGTCACGGTGGTCTGGCTATAGCCTAGTTGAATGGCGGCGCTAGTAAAGTGACGGGTGGAAGCGACCACCTGGAAGGTTTCGATCCAGCACAGAAAATTGCCGTTGGCGCCTTTCCAGGAACTGGGCCCGCGCCTAGCCAAAGAGGATGACAATAACATGCCGGAAGTCCTCAACCGTTGAATACGTGAATTCTCGTAAATCGTACTCCGGATCCGCAAGAAAGTCAAAAGAACTTCGGCCGAAAGCACGTTGGAAGCATAGGGATGCCTCGCCCCAGCGTTCGCAAGCCGCACCAATCAGAAATAATCATTGATCTACAAGGGTCAGTCTATCGAAATTATCTATTTGTCACCGCGAATTAGCGGGGATATGATGACGCATGCCACCTACAGAGCGGATGCAAGCTGCGTCGCTTGTTTTTCTAACGCTCACGCCCTCGAAGCCTTGCCTCGAACCGCGGCGGGCGTTTTGTGGGTGTCAATTGCAAGTAATCCGAACTTCTCATTCCTAGGAGAACCAATGGCGGAAAAAGAACCTCAAATGCAAGCAACGTTGGGCTTGACCGGCCTGACTATGAACGCGATGGCGTTGATCGCTCCGGGAGCATTCCTGTGGCTGACTTTTGCTATCCAGGCGAATACCGGGGCGACCGGTGCGGCCATGTGGGCGGGAATCCTGCTGGCGCTTCTGCTGTGCCTGGCCACCGCAGTTTGCTACGCGGAAATGGCGAAACTTTATCCCGGCACCGGCAGTTCGTATTATTTTGCGGAACAGGCTTTTTTGAATCACGATAAGATGTGGCGCTACGCGCGCTTATCGAAGTTCATCGTCGGCTGGGGCTCGCATCTGTATTACTGGATTTATCCCGGCGTGATGGTGGCGGTGATGGGAGTCCTGGTCGGTTACCTGGTGGGCACGATTTGGCCGAGCTTCATGAGCGCCTCGAATCCCGGCCCTGTTTTCATGGCGGTGATCGCGATCATATTCTCCTTCGCGGTAGCCTGGATCGCCAGCCGCGGGGTAAACGGCTCGACCGCGGTGAACATCGCAATCAACGTCATCCAGATCAGTGCGCTGATCGTGTTCTCAGTGATGGCTCTCGGCTTTCGTGCGAATCATCCGCCGGGAAGTGTCGCCTATCAATTCGATTCTGCCTCGGGCGATGCCTATGACTATGAGTTTTTGATCATGTCGCAGACGGTGAACGGCACGGCGACGGACGTCATCGTGCGCGACGACAAGGGGAATCCCAAACCCAAGCTGGACGCGGCCGGCAAGCCGGTGCCGTTTCAAATCGCCTATCCGGAACACGACGAAAAGGGAGTGTTCCTGAGCCATCCAAACGCCGCCTCGGTATTCGGCGTACATAACTTTGGCTGGATGTTCGTACAGGCAACGGTTGCGATTCTCATTCTGGTGGGCTTCGAATCGGTGACGGCCATGGGAGGCGAGGCTAAGAATCCCAAGCGCAATGTGCCGATTGCGGTGATCACTTCCCTGCTGGTCCAAGGAGCCTTCTGTTACCTGTTCGAGTATTTCGCCGCGAACTATTTCTTGAATAGCGGCTATCCGATGACCAGCGCCCAGGGCTCAGCGGCGCCGATCGGCGACATGATGGTGGTGGTCGGCAACGCGATTCTGGGGCCGGGCAATGGCCGCACTTTTATGCTGATCGAAGCATTCACGGTGTTTTTGGCCATCATCGGCACGACGCTTTCGTGCATGAACACGGCCGCGCGCGTCACCTACGCCATGGGCAAGGACGAGGAAGTGCCGGAACATTTCGGCCTGTTGCATTCCGAGACCCTGACCCCGCACCGCGCCATCTGGACGCTGGCTGCGATTTCCGCGGTGGTGGGCGTGGTTGCGGTGCTGGTTCCGTTTGGCGATTCCGGCGCGCTGCAGGACTCGGCCATCAAGGCTCTGCCGCAAGGGCTGTTCTCGAGCTTTGGATATATGTCGCACGACGCCATGGCGGCGCTTCCCAACACGCTGCTCACGGTGACGCTCGCTTCGAACTTCGGGACTTTCCTGTTGTATATGCTGAGTTGCTTCATCTGCATCGTGGCATATCACAACCATCCGAACTATAGTTTCATACGCCATATGTTGATCCCGGTATTCGGCCTGGCCGCTAACCTGGCCTGTATGGCGTTCTACATTATCGGACCCTTCATGGGATACGGCACGGCGAAGGAACCGCTATTCGCCCTGGGGATCGCGCTAGTCTGGGCTCTCTACGGCGGCATTTACTTCATGCGCTCCAGTAAGCAGAAGGGCCGGACCACTCTGGTAGGCGAGCGCGGCATGGGGGCGACGCAGTAAGGTACACCTATAATTTATCGGTATGCGGGCGGGCAGCTTTGCCCGCCCGTTTTTATTACAAGGGACGTCCATGCTTGCCGTAGAATTCGCCCAGCTTTCGGATCCCGGCAAATCTCGCGATCACAATGAGGACTCTCTGGGGTACGCCGCGCCCGAAGATGAAGAGCAGGCGCGCTCCCACGGCTGGCTGTTCGCTTTGGCAGATGGTGTCGGCGGGCATGACTACGGCGAGGTCGCGTCGCGCGCCGCGGTGGAGCATCTGGTAGCCGGCTTTCGCAATGCTCCGCGAAGCGAGGCGCTGGGGGGGCTGCTGACACGGCTGGTGCAAGCGGCCAATTTGTGCGTCTATGAGGCGGGAAAGCGGGCGAGCGCTGGCGGCAATTCGATGGCGACCACGCTGGTGGCATGCGCCCTCCGCCATGACCGTGCCGTGGTGGCTCACGCCGGCGATTCGCGTTGCTACCTGATCCGGCGGGGCTTGGCCACGCTGCTCACCCGCGATCACACGGTCGCCAACGAACAACTGCGTCTGGGAATTCTGTCGGCGAAGACGGCGGCGGTTTCTCCCCATCGTCACGTTCTGGTGCGATCGCTCGGCAGCGATTTGTTTGTGAACGTGGAGCTCGCCGAGCACCAAATCCTTCCGGAGGATGTGCTGCTGCTCTCGAGCGACGGACTGCACAACTCCGTCGAAGGATCGGAAATGGCCGCCGTTGCCGGGCATGGCGCCAATCCCGACGCTGCGGCGCGGAGGCTGATCGACCTTGCCAATGACCGGGACGGCGGCGATAATATAAGTGTTTCTATCACGCGTATTCGGGACGTGGAGCGTGTCGGCATGTACCGCGGGCGACCATATAAACTGCGCTGATACCAGCGCATCCGCGCTCTGGCCCGCTCCCTGAACATGGCCCTCCACCCCGGCGACTTTCTCAACCACTACCGGATTGAAAGCCTGGTGGCGCGCAGCGGCATGGCCTCCATCTACAAAGCCACGGATATGCAGACCCAGCAGACCGTGGCCATAAAAATTCCGCATCCGGAGATGGAAGGCGACCCGGTCTTGTTCGAGCGTTTTCAGCGGGAAGCCGAAATTGGCCAGATGCTGGACCATCCGGGTGTGATGAAAGTCCTGGCGTACAACACCCGCGGCCAGATTTATATGGTGCTCGAATGGGTGGAAGGCCGCCTGCTGCGTTACATCATTCATGAACAGAAGAAGCTGCCGCCAGAGCGTGCAATCAAGATTACAGTGTCGATCCTGGACGCGCTCGACTACATCCACCGCAACGGAGTGGTGCATCGCGACCTGAAGCCGGAAATCATCATGGTCAACGATCAGGATCAGATCAAGTTGATCGATTTCGGCATCGCCGGAAAATCCGGCGCGCGGCGCTTGACCTTCGCCAAGCTGTCGCAAGTGATGGGTTCGCCGGATTACATTTCGCCGGAGCAGGTGAAGGGAAAACGCGGCGACGCCCGTTGCGACCTGTATGCCCTGGGCGTGATTCTTTACGAGATGCTGACGGGCGATACGCCTTTTTCCGGGCCGAATCCGTTTGCAATTATGAATGACCGGGTTTTGAACAATCCGATTCCTCCGCGCGAGGTGAATCCGGAGATCTCGCCTGCACTGCAGGAGGTCCTCTACCGCGCGCTCGAGCGTGAGCCCGCCAACCGTTACACTGCTGCGAACGAGTTTGCCTGGGACCTGGAACATCTGGATCAGGTGGAGCCCGCCGAACGGCTGGAGATGCGGGACTGGAAGAAACGCAAGACATCCTTGGCGCGCCAAGTGCTCTTCTACGCGGCCATGGCGCTGATCCCCATCGTGATCTTTGGGTTGCTGCTACTGGTCGCCAAGCACACTTAGCGCTGGAAAAAGTCGTCGTTATGGCTCATGAAGTCGGGGTAGGCTCCGGCGCCGAGTTCATGAAGATCCATACCTTGACGCTCGCCTTCAGGCGCAACCCGCAGCGGGTAGAAATGGTTTAACAGGCGCAGGAGGCCGTAGGTAAAGGGTAAAACGAAGCCGAGCAGCGACGCGACGCCCGCGAGCTGGGCGAGCCACTGGCCGGATGCATTTTCCGCTCCCGGAAACTTTCCGAGCCAGGCGACTGCCAGTACGCCCCAGATGCCTCCGATCAGGTGGACCGAAATCGAGCCTCCGGGATCGTCGATGGTGAGATGCAGCTCCAACAGTTGGACCGTGTACATAGCCAGCGCTCCGGCGACCAAGCCGACGATGATGGAGGCCGCCGGCGGCATAACCGAGCAACCGGCGCTGCTGGCCACTAGCCCGCTGATCCACCCATTCGCGCAGAGCGAGGCGTCCGGTTTGCCGAAGCGGACCCTGGTGAGGGCCGCGACGGCCAGCATCGCGGCTGCCGCAGCCAGCGTCGCATTCACAATGATCAGCACGGACCGGCCCGACTCCGCGCGGGAGAACAGGATGGATCCGGCGCAGTCG
>JANXXL010000216.1 GCA_025350625.1 Bryobacterales bacterium
CCCAAATTCGCCCGAGGAAAGGGGGGTACTACAGCTACCAGGACCACAGATCAAAAGATAGTTTGTTCCTCCATGGAACGGTGTACACTCTGATCAAGGACCACAAGCGCGAAGCGCTGATAACTCACAGCAAAAAAGGAAGCAAAATGTCAAAGCAATTCACGACGAAATTATTTCTGACCATCGCCATGGCGGTGACGCCGACAATCGTATCGGCACAGGTCGATAGCGATCTCCCGCTGAGCGTATCAGCAAGCTGTTTCTCGGTCTGTTTGCAAAATCAAAACGTAAAAGGCGTCTCGGGCGATGTAACGGTAAAAAACGTAGGCCTCGGTTCCTCAACGATGAACGCGACGGTAAAAGTTCAGTGTAGTGGCGTGGATGTACTGGGGGCGACCCAGACAGTCGGCGGGTTGGTTGCAGGCGGCGCCACCGGCATTTTCCCATACAGCATCGCATTTACGCCCGTAGGCGGATGTGCTTATACGGTGGTAGCGACAGCTACTTCTTCAGCGCTGATTCCCCCTACCAGATCCAGCACCGTGACGACTGTGTTTACCGCAGATTGCATTAATCAGCCGTGTGGAATCACGGGTTGCACGCTGACCCAGGGTTTTTGGAAGAACCATGCGAGCAATTGGGCGGTTACCTCACTGACGCTGGGCACTGTAACCTACACGCAGGCACAATTGCTCGCGATCCTTAACCAGCCCGTCAAAGGCAACGGTCTCGTTTCCCTAGCGCATCAGTTGATCGCGGCGAAGCTGAATGTAGCGAACGGCGCCACCTGTAACACCGTCGCCAAGCTTATTAAGGATGCGGATGCGATCATCGGCGCGCTGGTGGCGCCCCCGGTTGGGTCCGGTGCGCTATCCACCTCTTCCGTTGGCACGCTTGTAAACGGGCTTGATAATTTCAACCAAGGCTTGCTGGCGAATTGCCCCGGTCATTGCGCCGATTAAGTTTAAATTATTCGGAGAAGGGTGCAAATCTCGAGTTTGCACCCTTTTTGTTTCTCAGACCTCTCAGTGTTTTTCGCAAGATTCGCCAAAAGGACTCAATAGCAAGATATGTAGCAGGCCGGTCTTGCAGCCTCCTTCTACCCAAAGCCTGTCCCAATCCCTAGAATGGAATCCAAATATTCGGGGCTGCCGTTTCGTTCCGCTGGTTCAAGGCTTCGTTTCTGAGGATTTCAAATCCAACATAGCTTTGGATATCGCCGTGCAATATCGGGAAACCATGAAGGAATCGGGGAATCTGGATTTTCTCCGTGCGGGCGCCGTGCTGTTGGTTTTAGTGGGCCACACGCTGAGCTTTTACGGAATCCAGAATATTGGACCGGTCCGCGTAATCGGCTTGGGACAAGCCGGGGTCTCGTTCTTTTTCGTCCACACCTGCTTGGTTTTGACGATGTCACTCGGGCGTCATGCCCGTTACGGACGCGCCGGTTTATTCGGGTCCTTTTACGTGAGGCGGTTTTTTAGAATCTATCCGCTTAGCGTGGTCTTTGTGCTGTCGGCGGCGGCCTTCCAGCTTCCTTCCGGGGACCTGACAAAGGGCGTGGTTCATGTGGTTCCGTGGTCCACCGGCTCGCTGTTTTCGAATCTGCTGTTGGTTCAGAACCTTACTCACAGCAGAGATATTCTGAGCGTACTGTGGAGTTTGCCGCTCGAAGTCCAAATGTACGTTTTCCTTCCCCTGCTATTTCTATTGCTCGGCCGCTGGGGAGGGATTTGGAGTCTGCTTGCACTGTGGTGCGCGGCCGTCGGCGTGGCTATGGTGCAACCTCACGTCAGCGCACGTCTCAACCTGGCTCAATTCGCCCCCAGTTTCTTGCCGGGCGTGATTGCATACGTGCTGTCGAAGCGGATCCGGCCGTTCCTGCCTTCGTGGTTGTGGTTAATCTGGGTCCCGGTATTATCCCTGCTGAACTTCGCACCGGCGGACAAAAAGCCGCAGTGGTTGGTGTGTCTCGCACTCGGATTCTCCATACCCCTTTTCCGCGAAATCTCCCTGGCCCCGCTGCGGCGAGTGAGTTTCTGGATCGCCAAATACTCTTATGGAGAATATCTCTGCCATGTGACGTGCATCTGGTTCGCGTTCGAATACCTGGGCCATCTGCCAGGGGGCGTGCAATGGAGTGTCTTCATCCTGCTGATCACGGGAATTCCGGTGATGGTATTCCACACCATAGAAGCGCCCATGATGCGAATGGGGTCGCGCTTAGCGGACAAGTGGTTTCTGAAGCCGGTTTCTCAGACTGCCCGGGCCGTTCCCAACGGTGCCACTCAATCGGCAAATTGAGTAACGCTAGGACGCGGGCAAAGAAACCTCGAGGCGAGCGCCGCCTTCCGGACGATTGCTGGCTGCAATCGTCCCGCCGTGCTGGGTGATGATTCCTTCGGCTACGGTCAGGCCTAGCCCGGTGCCGTGCGCATCGAGGCGGGTGGTCACGAATGCGTCGAAGATATTCGGCAGCACATAGGCTGGAATCCCTTGGCCATTGTCTTCGACGGTCAGCACAATCGAGGCGCGCCCGTCTCTCTGCTCGCGGCGCGTGCGCACTTCGATGCGGCCCGAGCCCCCGATCGCGTTCAGCGCGTTGCGCAGCAGGTTTACGAACACCTGCAGCAGGCGATCGGGGTTTCCGAGCACGCTATGATCCCCGCCCGCCTGGTTTACGAATTCGATGTGCGAGGACTTCTCGTCGATGGCGACGAGCGACCACGCTTCTTCGATCAGCGGCCGCAGCGCCGCCGGTTCCATCTGCGCGTTGCGAACCTTTGAAAAATCCACCAGGCTCTCGCTGATGCGGCGCAGGCGCTGCGTTACCCGGTGCATGCGCGCCAGCCGTTCCTGAGTGTGCGAATCTGGGTTGGTCTCGATCAGTTTTTCGATGGACCCGGCCAGCACCGCGAGCGGGGTGTTCAACTCATGCGCCACGCTCGCCGAGAGCAGGCCGAGGCTTACCAGACGGTCCTGCTCTTCGATGCGCCGGAGGGCCGCTGCGAGTTCGTCCTCCCGTTTGCGTAAGGCCTCCACTGTCTCATTGCGGGAGCGCATGATTTGCCCGATTTCATCGCCTAAAATTTCAGAATCGGGGATCAATTCAGCTTCCCGGTCGCCCGCCTGCGTGGCCGCGTCCGCGCTTAACATCCGCCGCAGGGGACGGTACACGTAAAGGGGCATAATGGCGGATTCGAGCAGCACCACAGCCAGCAGATAAATGATGCCTAGCACCAGAAATAACCTGACCCGCGCCTGGGTGAGAGCCGATCGTTGGGATTGACTGGCAGACTGTGCGTTTGCGGCCGTGTTCGGCCCGGCCACGGCGACTTGGCGGGCCCCGGTGTCGGTCACCAATTGCTCGTAAAGTGGAATCAAAGAGAAATAGGCAGCGGTGGTTAAGACCAGGAAGAAAAGGTTATGCAGCACTATCAGCTTGGGCCGGACTTTTAGATTTCCGAAAAGCTTGCCGACTCCCGATATTTTCTTGTCAGACAAGAATTCTTACTCCAGTTGCGCAAAGGATGCCGCTATGGTAGAAATATTGTTAGATCCCAGGTTTACAGATACGTTCAACGTAGGCACCTCAGGGCTGGAGATCAACACTCGAAATGGCTGTTATCTTTCCTAAATCGTCCGACATTATTCTAAAAGTACTAGGCGCGGTAGTTGGCCTGGGAGCGGTGGGCGCGATTGCCGCCTTCACATACTATACCTATCCGACTGTGATCGATACCGGTTACCAGCCGGTGCAACCGGTGCCCTATAGCCACAAACTGCACGCCGGGCAGTTGGGGCTGGATTGTTATTACTGTCATTCGACGGTCTATAAGGCCGCTTTCGCGGCGGTGCCGGCTACCAGCACTTGCATGAACTGCCACACCCAAGTTAAGAAAGACAGCCCGCGACTGGAGCCGGTACGGCGCAGCTTTGCCAGTGGCGAGCCAGTGCCGTGGGTGCAGATTCATCGTCTTCCCGACTACGTTTATTTTAATCACTCGGCGCACCTGGCGGCGGGGGTAAGCTGCGTGAGCTGCCACGGCCGGATTGACCAGATGATCGAAGTCCATCAGGAGAAACCGCTCAATATGGCCATGTGCCTCGAGTGCCACCGCGACCCAGCGCCTAATGTGCGGCCGGCCGAGCTGGTCACCAAGCTCGATTGGGTTCCGGACCGCGACGCCCGGGAGATCGGGAGCGAGATCGTCGCGCAGAAACATTTGAATCCTCCTACCAACTGCTCGGGGTGCCATCGATGAGTTTGATTTCCATCCAGATCCCCGGAGTCGCCGGCAATGCCACCGGGAAAAAGTATTGGCGCAGCTTGAATGAGCTGGCTGATACACCGGAATTTCGCGAATGGGTCCACCACGAGTTTCCTGCGAATGCCACGGAGATGCTCGACGGCAATTCGCGCCGAACGGTGTTGAAGCTGATGGCTGCGTCGTTTGGCCTCGCGGGCCTCACTGCTTGCCATCGGCCGGTGGAACATATTCTGCCTAACTCAATCGGTACCGAGGCCGACAATTATCTGCCGGGCGAGCCGTTCCATTACGCCACGGTTATGGGACTCAGCGGTCATGTGACCGGGCTGCTGGTTGAAACCCACGATGGCCGTCCGACCAAGATTGAGGGCAACCCGGATCATCCGCATAGTTTCGGAGCGGCCACCGCAATACAGCAGGCGACCGTTTTGGGGATGTACGATCCCGATCGTTCCGCTAAAGTTTTGCAGGGTGGAAAAGAGTCGACTTGGCCCGCTTTGGGGGGAGCCGTTCAAAAGTTGTCGTTAGGGGACGGCACGGGGCTGCGCTTCCTCTCGGGGTTCGTTTCGTCGCCCACGCTAGCGTCGCTGCGCGCGGATCTTCTGAAGAAGTTTCCCAAAGCTAAGTGGATTGAATACGATGCTCTTTCACGGGACAACGAATTAGCGGGCGCGAACCTGGCCTTCGGCCAGCCGCTCTACGCGCATCCCAAATGGGAAAAAGCCAAAGTAGTGGTGGCGCTGGATCACGATTTCCTGGGAATGGACGCGCCCGTACCATTCTTCACGCGGGCGTTCTCGATGCGGCGGCGAGTGGGATCGGAAGAAGATCTCGACAAGATGAATCGGCTGTACGCGGTCGAGAGTCAGTTCTCTCTGACGGGCGCGAACGCCGACCACCGGTTGCGTATGAAAGGCTCGGACGTGCGGCAGTTCGCCGTGGATCTGGCCAGCGGCCTCGGTGCGATGCCGGGTCTGAACGTTGTCAATAACGGCGGGAGCGCAGACAAGCGCGCGAAATTTCTGGCTGCGCTGGTGAAGGATCTCAAAGCCGCTGGTTCGGAGGGGCTGGTGGTGGCCGGTCCGCGCCAGCCTGCTAGCGTCCAGGCTCTGGTGGCGCTGATTAATGAGAAACTGGGCAGCGCGTGCGTCACGTACACCAAGCCGGTGATCGATAAAACAAATTCGGGTGTTGAGGCGCTGAAGACCCTAGCGGGCGAGATGTCGGCGGGTCAGGTTTCAACGCTGGTGATGCTGGGGGGCAATCCGGTTTACTCCGCTCCGGCGGATCTGCAATTCGCGGCGGCGCTGTCGAAAGTCGCGACGTCGATTCATCTGGGCGCAGAAGACGATGAAACTGCGGCGGCGGCTACTTGGCATTTACCGGAGGCGCATTTCCTCGAATCCTGGGGTGACGAAGCGACCTCAGATGGTCTGGCTGCGATTCAACAGCCTATGATCGAGCCGATGTACGGCGGGAAGACTGCTGCAGAAATTGTTTCCTGGGTGACGACGGGTAAGTTCACCAAGTCCCACGACATCGTAAAGGAATATTGGATGTCGCGGCTCGCCGGCAATAAAGAAGAAGCCTGGCGTAAGGCCCTGCATGATGGCGTGGTTTCCGCGTCAAAACCGGTTGACCCGATTAAGGTTTCCGTCGACGCGAAGAAGCTGGCAACCGCACTGGGTGCGGAAACGCAAGCGGCGTCGAGTGGAATCGAAGTGGGCTTTTATCCGAGCTCGGCCACATGGGACGGGCGTTTTGCAAACAACGGCTGGCTGCAGGAAGCGCCGGATCCCATTAGTAAATTAGTGTGGGGCAACGCGGCCATGATCAGCCCTAAGATGGCGCGCGATCAAAAGCTGACCGACGGCGATGTGATTTCGCTCACGCGCGGCAACTTCAAGATGGAAGCGCCGGTGATGGTGCAGCCCGGGCACTCCGATGATACGGTTTCGATCGCGCTCGGTTACGGGCGCCAGAAATGCGGTCGGGTAGGGAAGGATGTTGGCGCAAACGCCAACTTGATCCGCACGAGCGATGCTTTCTATTTCGCGCCCGGTTTCACGCTGGCGGCGACCGGAAAGCGTGAAACGCTCGCGACTACGCAGGAGCGTGGGACGATCGACAACCAGACCGGGCCGGTTATGCAGGATCGCGTGAGCGGAGAAAGCCAGAACCGCCGGCCGCTGGCGCGCGAGGTTTCGGTCGAGGAGTACAAGAAGAACCCGAAGTCTATTGAGGAGATGTCGGAGGTTCCCGAAATCCACTCCATCTATCCGGAGTTTAGCTACACGCAAGGCAACCAGTGGGGCATGGCGATTGACTTGACGTCCTGCACCGGGTGCAATGCTTGTGTGATCGCTTGCGTGGCGGAAAATAACACTCCGGTTGTCGGCAAAGATCAGGTACTGCGCGGCCGCGAAATGCACTGGATTCGCATGGACCGCTACTATTCAGGCGATGAGAACGACCCGGAAGTGATCGAGCAGCCTATCCCTTGCATGCAGTGCGAGAACGCTCCCTGCGAAAACGTTTGTCCGGTGCAGGCTACTTCGCACAGTCCGGAAGGGCTGAACGATATGGCGTATAACCGCTGCGTGGGAACGCGGTATTGTTCGAACAACTGTCCCTTCAAGGTGCGCCACTTCAACTTCCTCAATTTCCACCGGCACGAACCGGAAATCACAGGTTTGGTTTACAACCCGGACGTCAGCGTGCGCATGCGTGGCGTGATGGAAAAGTGCACTTACTGCGTGCAGCGTATCCAGGAAACCAAGATCAAGGCCAAGCAGGACGGGCGGCGCGATATCAAGGATGGCGAAATCAAGACCGCCTGCCAGCAAACTTGTCCGGCCGAGGCCATCGTATTCGGCAATATTAACGACCCTAATAGCAGGGTCTCGAAACTGAAGAAGCAGGAACGCAACTACGCCATGCTGGCCGAGCTCGGCATCAAGCCGCGCACGACATATCTGGCGAAGTTGCGCAATCCCAATCCGGAGCTAACTGCATGAGCGCGGTCCTGCAAGATCCGCAGTTGATGGAAGTCAATCCGCCGTTAGTGCGGAGCGACGATTATCACGACCTTACTGAACAGATCAGTAGCATCGTCGAAGGCGACGTCGTCAAGACGCCGACTAAGTATTGGATTACGCTGGCGATCACTGCCTCCGTCACCGGGCTGCTCGGCGCCATGCTTACCTACCTGCTGGTCACTGGTATCGGCGTGTGGGGCAACAACCGCCCGATCGGCTGGGCGTGGGACATCACCAACTTCGTTTTCTGGATCGGTATCGGCCATGCCGGCACCTTGATCTCGGCGATTCTGTTCTTGTTCAGGCAGAAGTGGAGAACCTCCATCAACCGCTCGGCTGAAGCCATGACGTTGTTCGCGGTCATGTGCGCGGGCATCTTTCCGCTGTTTCATACCGGCCGCCCGTGGCGGGCTTATTGGCTGTTTCCGATTCCGAACACCGACCTGAATCTGTGGCAGAACTTTCGCAGTCCGCTGATCTGGGACGTGTTCGCGGTGTCCACTTACTTCACGGTTTCGCTGTTGTTTTGGTTTACGGGTTTGGTGCCGGATCTGGCTACGCTGCGTGACCGCGCCACCAGCAGGTTAAAACAGGTGCTCCTGGGGGCTTTTAGTCTAGGATGGCGCGGGTCGGCTCGCCACTGGAGCAATTACGAAAAAGCTTATCTGATTCTGGCGGCCGTCTCGACGCCGCTGGTGCTTAGCGTCCACAGTATCGTTAGCTTCGACTTCGCAACGTCGGTGATTCCGGGCTGGCACACCACTATTTTCCCGCCCTACTTCGTGGCGGGCGCCATTTTCTCCGGGTTCGCCTGCGTGATGACGCTACTGCTGATCGCGCGCTGGACCTTGAATCTGCAGAATCTGATCACCATGAAGCACCTCGAAAATATGAACAAGATCATCCTGGTGACGGGTTCGGTGGTCAGCTATGCGTATGCCTGCGAGTTTTTTATTGCCTGGTATAGCGGGAATATTTACGAACGTTTCACTTTCCTCAATCGCGCCTTCGGACCGTACTGGTGGGCCGCGTGGTCGATGTATACCTGTAATCTTTTCATCCCGCAACTTTATTGGTTTAAGAAGATGCGCACCAATTTATGGGTGATGTTCATCATCAGCATCACCACCAACATTGGCATGTGGTTTGAGCGCTTCGTAATTATCGCCACCAGCTTGACGCGCGATTTTCTGCCGAGCTCGTGGGGCTACTTTCATCCGACCTGGGTCGACATGTGCACGTTCGCCGGCACCATCGGTTTGTTCCTGACATTGTTTCTAGTGTTTGCGCGCTTCCTGCCGATGATCGCGATCTCGGAGGTGAAAGGCGTGCTGGCGGTCCAGAAGCACCAATTCACTGAGGAAGAGGTGATGGCGAAATGACCCTCGATCAACTGAAAGATAAAATAGGACTGGGTGAGGACAAAGTCTACGGCGTGATCGGGGCCTTTTCCGCGCCGGACGATCTGGTTGCAGCAGGCCGCAGGATTCGCGAGATGGGTTACACCAAGCTGGACGCGATGTCGCCTTTCCCGGTGCATGGGATCGACGAAGCCATCGGCGTGCCGCCTTCGAAGCTGGGATGGATCGTCATCTGGTTTTCGGCGATGGGCGCTGCCACCGCGCTGCTGCTGATCTGGTATGTGGGCGCTATCAATTATCCTCTGGTAATCGGCGGCAAACCCTTTTTCGATTTCTCGTATTCAATTCCGGTGACTTTTGAGTTAACGGTGCTTTTCACGGCGTTCGCCAGTTTCCTGGGGATGTGGGCCATCAACGGGCTGCCGCGGCTCTACCATCCTTCGTTCAATTATTCGCAGGCGCACCGCGCTTCGGACGACCGGTTTCTGCTGGTGATTGAGGCGGAAGATCCCAGGTTCGATCCGCAAGCCTGCGTTGAAGATCTGCGCAGCGTAGGGGCAGGCGACGTGGAGGTAGTGGAAGGATGAAGCTACGGATTATTCTCCCGGGGCTGCTGATCCTCCTGGCAGGTTGCTCGAGCGTACAGCGCGACACACCGCTCCAGGTGTGGGATGACATGAAGCATCAGCAAAAGTTTAAGGCGCAGGCACCGGTGGTGGGCATTTTCGCTGACGGCCGCTCCAACCGGATGCCGCCCGAAGACACGGTGGCGCGAGACAAATTTCGCGACGACTCGGCTTTGAATACGGGGCTTGAAAACGGCATGTATGTGGGGAAGAACCCGGTTCCGATTACGCTCGCACTCCTGCAGCAGGGGCAGACCAAGTTCAACATTTACTGCTCGCCCTGCCATGACCAGACTGGGATGGGTCGAGGCATTGTGCCGGCCCGAGTGCCGATCTGGCAACCCTCCAACTTAACCGATGACCGGGTGGTGGAGTTTGCCGACGGCGACATTTTCGACGTGATTACCAACGGCCGCCGGACCATGCCTTCTTATCGCTTCCAGGTGGTGACTGCGGATCGCTGGGCCATCATTGCCTATGTGCGCGCGCTGCAGCGGGCCGCCCACAGCAAACCGGATGAGGCGCCGCCGGGAACTACTATCGCCGCGCTGAAATAATGCCATGAGCCAAACACTTTCTTCCCATCACGAACCGCATCGTACCGTCGCCGATAACTACCAGCTTGAAATCGGCCGCTGGACCACTGGGCGCAACGTCCTGGTGTTTGCGGCATTACTGGGCGTCATTGCTTGTGTTGCAGGATACTTCACTAATCCGGCGCGATTGTTCCAGTCCTACCTGGTGGCCTTCGCATTCACTACGCTGATTGGGCTGGGCGCGTTCTTCTTCGTGATGATTCAGTTTCTGACGGGCTCGGCCTGGAGCGTCACCATGCGGCGCATCATGGAAAATATCATGATCACGCTGCCGGTGGGACTGCTGCTGTTTATTCCTATCGCGATGGGGTTGAATGAGATTTACCCGTGGACCAATCAGCAGGCGGTAGCAGCCGATGCGGTGCTGAGGGCCAAATCCAGCTATCTTACGCCGAATTGGTTTCTGGCCCGCACGTTTATCTATTTTTTCCTGTGGTCGCTGTGGGCGGGTTCGATTTATCACCAGTCGACCAAGCAGGATACCGAGCGGTCAGTGCGCCAGATGCATATTGCTTCGCGCTGGAGTGCTCCGGGATTGTTCCTGGCTATCGCGGTGGGGACGCTGGCATCTTATGACTGGCTGATGTCGCTTGAGCCGAAGTGGTATTCAACCATTTTCGGATTGGTGATGCTTTCGGGCGGCTCGCTCTCGTTCTTTTCGGTGGTCACTTTAGTTTGCCTGGCTTTCCGGCGTGCGGGAATCCTCAAGAACTCCATTACGGAGGAACATTACCACGACCTCGGAAAATGGCTGCTTGCGCTGACTTCTTTTTACACTTACGTGGCGTTTTCGCAATACTTCCTGATTTGGTATTCGAACCTGCCTGAGGAGACCATCTGGTACCGGCATCGCATGGTGGGAAGCTGGCTGCCGATCAGTCTGGCGATGCCCTTCCTGCGCTTCATCATTCCGTTTTCCATTCTGCTGTGCCGCCCCGCCAAGCGCAGCTTGAAACTGCTCGGCTTCATGGCGGTGTGGAGTCTGGTGGTCGAGTATATCGACCTGTATTGGATCGTGATGCCCACCTATTACAAGACCGGTCCACAGTTGCATTGGCTGGATCTGGCGACTCTGGTGACTACGGTCAGTATTTGCGGGCTGGTTTTCTGGAGCCGTTTCCGCAAACATAAGATGGTGCCGGTGGGCGACCTGCGGTTACAACAGAGCCTGCATTTTGAGAACGCATAAAGGAGGATTGCGATGAGCCACGCGGATGACGCTTACGAACACCCGATCGTACACCACGATCCTCAGGAAGGCTTCGATTCTACCGAGCCCAATACACCGGCTATCTGGCTTTTCACCGTTGTTAGCGTCCTGGGACTAGTGCTGGTGATCGTGGCGGTGCAGGGTTATTACGATCAGATTTATAAGCAAGCGGTGTATGAGCGGGTTTTGATCGCCCCCAGCGAACTCTTGCAGGATGTGCGCAATCGGGATGCGTGGAATATGACGCATTACATGTACGGCAACCTGGATAAATCGACAAACCGGGTGCGCATACCGATCGACAAGGCTATGCAAACTTTCGCTGCGGAGGCGGCCGCAGGGAAGCTGTTCTATCCGGCGAAAGCTACAGCGATCAAGAAAGAGGAACCGGGTGCTGCGGCTGCGGCGCCTGCGGGTGCAGCCCCGGCTGCTGCAACTGCGCCTGCGGCTAAGGCGGCGAAGCCCGCGAAGAAGTAGATCATGAATTTGCGACGCATATCGACTTTGTTAGCATTGGCGACGCTGCCGCTGGCGGCGCAATACCATTTGTCTAAAATCGGCGATGCGTCGACTCTGCCCGCGAACGTGCGACCGCCGCAGCTCGAAGGCGTCGGCATCGATGAGCATTTGGGCGGTGGGGTGGACCTGAACCTGACCTTCATTGGTGAGAACGGCTATCCGGTGGCGCTGGGCGAGTATTTCCATAAAGGGCGCCCGGTGATCCTCAATCTGGTGTATTACAACTGCCCGATGTTATGCACGCTGGTCCTCAACGGGCAGACGGAAGCGATGCGCGAAATTTCGTGGACCCCCGGCAAAGAATACGAAGTGGTCACCATCAGCATCGACCCGCGGGAGTCGTTCGCCGATGCGCAGAAAAAGAAGGCCGTTTATATGGGCAGCTTTGACCGGCCCGCTCCCGGCTGGCATTTTCTGACGGACCACGACGGCAACGCGCAGCGCCTGGCAAAGCAGGTGGGATTCAACTATAAATACGACCGGCGCCAGGAACAATACGCGCATCCGGCGGCCATCATGGTGCTGACCCCGCAAGGCCGCATGGCGCGGTATCTCTATGGCATCCGCTACAGCCCGCGCGATCTGCGCTTTGCGCTGGCGGAAGCATCGGAAGGGCGAAGCACCATGGCGCTCGAAAAGATTTTGTTGTTCTGCTATCACTACGATCCCAAGGCCGGCGCTTACGTCTGGTTCGCTCTGAACCTGATGCGCGGCGGAGGCATCCTGACGGTTTTACTCATCGCGCTTTTCATTTGGCGGATGTTCCGCTCGGAGCGCAAACGGACCCCAAGCCGGTTCAAGGAAGGTTTTGCATAATGGAGTGGCTTCGTAGGGCACTATTGCCGGTCGATCAAGGCTCTGAGTTCGCCAAGCACATCGACGTCATGTACATGGCGATTCTGTGGCTGAGCATCGTCCTGTTTATCGGACTGATGGTTCCCATGTGTTATTTCGCCTGGCGGTACCGCTTCAAGGCCGGACGTGTAACACCGCATCAGACGCATAACACGGTGCTCGAAATTACCTGGACCGTGATCCCGCTGCTGCTATGCGTGTTGCTGTTTTTCTGGGGCATCATCGGCTATATGCAGTTCGCCGTCGGGCCGGGCGAATCCATGGAAATTCAGGTGACCGCGAAGAAGTGGCTCTGGCAATTTGAATTTCCAGACGGGACGCGGGCGGTTAATGAATTACATATTCCGGTGAATAAATCGATTCACCTTATCATGACCAGCGAGGACGTGCTGCACGATTTCTTTATCCCCGACATGCGCGTGAAGCGCGACATCGTGCCGGGACGCTACACGGAATATTGGTTTACGCCCACCTCGATCGGCGAGCATGTTTCGACCTGCGCGGAATACTGCGGCAAGGGTCACTCGGATATGCATGCCAAGGTATTCGTCGATACCCCGGCGGATTTCGCCAAGTGGATGGAAACCGGCGGCGACGAATGGATGCATCATACGCCCGAGGAGTGGGGCAAAATTCAATACGAGCAAAAGGGGTGCGTCACTTGCCATAACGTGGATGGCACGCGCAGCAAGGGTCCGAGTTGGAAGGGCATTTGGGGCAAGATGGAAAAGCTCAAGGGCGGCGGCACGGTGCTGGTGGACGAGGCGTATGTGCGCGAGTCCATGCTGCAGCCGCAAGCCAAAGTGGTCGAGGGCTTCGATCCCATCATGCCCACTTTCCAGGGTCTCCTGCGCGAAAATGAAATTCGTGGGTTGGTCGCGTATATAAAGTCATTGCAGTAAGGGTTATCAAATGGAACATACACTCACAACGGGTTCGATCACGGGGGACCGGCCGCGGCCCGTTAAGAACTATCTCAACGAGACCAAGGGCCTCTGGAGCTGGCTGACTACTCTCGACCATAAACGCATCGGCATCATGTACCTGATCGCGGTGTGCAGTGCGTTTCTGATCGGCGGGATATTCGCGTTGTTGGTTCGGCTGTCGCTGCTTAATCCGCAACACACGCTGTTCGGAAAGCAGTGGGTCAACGCGGAAATGTACAACCGCTTCTTCACGCTGCACGGGGCCATCATGGTGTTCCTGTTTATCATCCCCGCGATTCCCGCCTCTCTGGGCAATTTTGTGCTGCCGATGATGCTGGGGGCCAAGGACGTGGCCTTCCCGCGGCTGAACCTGATGAGTTTCTACCTGTGGTGTATCGGCGCGGTTATGGCAGTCAGTTCCATGATCATCGGAGCGGTGGATACCGGCTGGACTTTTTATACGCCTTACTCGACTACAACCGACGGCGCAGTGGGCCTTATGACCATGGCGGTGTTCATCCTCGGTTTCTCGTCCATCTTTACCGGACTGAACTTCATCTCCACGACGCACAAGCTGCGCGCGCCGGGCATGGGCTGGTTCGATATGCCACTGTTCATCTGGGGCATTTACGCCACCGGCGTCATTCAGATTCTGGCGACTCCGGTGCTTGCGATCACTCTAGTGCTGCTGCTGATCGAGCGGGTTTTCCAGATCGGCATTTTCGATTCGCGCATCGGCGGCGATCCGGTTCTCTTCCAACATTTCTTCTGGTTCTATTCGCATCCGGCGGTCTACATCATGATTCTGCCAGGCATGGCGATCATCAGCGAGATCATTCCTACGTTCTGCCGCAAGACCATTTTCGGTTACCGCGCTATCGCTTACTCGAGCGTGTCGCTCGCCTTGCTGAGCTTCATCGTGTGGGGACATCACTTGTTTGTTGCCGGTGAAAGCGATCTGGCCAATGTGGTTTTCTCGGCCCTGACCTTTCTGGTGGCGATTCCATCCGGCGTGAAGATGTTCAACTGGTTGTCCACGATGTACAAGGGCAATATCACTTTTGAAACGCCGATGCTTTACGCCATGTCGTTCTTGTTTCTGTTCGCGATAGGCGGACTGACCGGCATTTTCTTCTCAACTTTGGCGGTGGACATCCACCTCACCGACACTTACTTCGTGGTGGCCCACTTCCATTACGTGATGATGGGCGGCACGGTGATCGCTTTCCTCGGCGGGCTGCATTACTGGTGGCCCAAGATGACCGGCAGGATGTATTCGGAAAAGTGGGGACGCATTGGGTGCGCGCTGGTCTTCATCGGCTTCAATATGACCTTCGGCTCTCAATTCATCATGGGCGGGCAGGGTATGCCGCGGCGCTACTTCAACTACCTCGATCAGTTCCAGCCCATTCACGCGTTTTCGACTTATGGAAGCTGGGTGCTGGGCTCGGGCTTGTTCCTCACGGCGATCTATTTGCTGGCGTCGCTCAAAACCGGACCGCTCGCGCCGGATAATCCGTGGGGCGGCACCACGCTTGAGTGGGAATCGTCCTCGCCGCCGGTGTTCCATAACTTCGAAGATCAGCCGGTGCTCGAACATGAGCCTTATGACTACCGCCATAGGACGGTAACGCACGTATGAGAGTGAATGTATGAGTACGACGACTGTCGATGTTCATCAAGATCCGCACGGGCACGGCGGAGAGCACGATCCGCATCATCAGCATCACTTCACCACCATGGAGCAGCAGTTCGATACCAGCAAGATTGGTATGTGGCTGTTCCTGGCTACCGAAGTCCTGACTTTCGGCGGACTGTTCGCCGGGTTCGGTTTGATGCAGAGCAAGTATCCGCAGGAATTTGTCGAAGCGCACGAGCACTTGCAGCGACTCGCGGGAGCGGGCAACACGGTGGTGCTGCTGGTATCGAGTTTCACGGCGGTGATGGCGGTGCTCTCGGCGCGCACCAATCAGGCGAAAAAAACCGCGATGTATTTGTGGTTGACGGTGGGCTGCGCGGGAATTTTCATGTGCGTCAAGGCGTATGAGTACTCGCACAAATTTGAAGAAGGGTTGTTGCCGGGAATCTTCTATCGCCATCACGGCGACTTGATTGCGGGCAGCCATGGCTACGCCACTTTTTTCAGCTTCTATTTCATGATGACCGGACTGCATGGCCTGCACGTGCTGGCCGGTATGGTGCTGATGAGCTGGCTGGCGATCCGGGCGAGGCGCGGCGATTTTTCCGACAAATATTACACGCCGGTCGATCTGGTGGCATTGTTCTGGCACCTGGTCGATTTGATCTGGATCTATCTGTTCCCGCTGTACTACTTAATCACATGAGCACGCATACCGAACATGCCTCCGATCCCAAGGCGGAAGCCAGGAAGTACCTGCTGACGCTGATTACGCTTCTCATCCTTACCGCGATCACGGTAGGCGCATCTTACATTCAGTTTGGCTCGGCCAACGTAGTGATCGCGCTCACCATCGCCACTATCAAGGCCATCATCGTGGCGTTGATCTTTATGCACTTGCTGCATGACAAGCCGGTGAATGCCGTCATCGCTGGGGCCGGCTTCATTTTCCTCGGCATTTTTCTGCTGTTTGATTTTTTGGATATCGATAGCCGGACTAATCCGCAGCCGGTCAACTTTCACCCGCTGCCGACTGCTACGGCGCCGGCAACAGGGGGCGCTCCAGAACCTGGCGCCGCAGCCCCGGCTTCCGCGGCCGCTCCCGTGGAAAGTCCGGCGGCCAAGCCGGCTCCGGACGCCAAAAAATAATAGCGCCTGCGTCTCGCGCTATGATGAGAAATTATCCGCGCTGCTTCCACTGACGCCGATTTTGCCTTGGCCCGGGTCCTCATTGAGGAGTACGCGGCGGGCCTTGCTAGTGACCTCTGCTTTCAAGGATTCGCGCAGGAATTGGATGCTCTACGGCGGATGTATGCAGCTCCACGCGGCGTGCTGCTCCTCGCAGAAATTGAGGACGTAACGGCGGGATGCGCTGCGGTGCGGCCGCTCGCACAGAATATTTGTGAGTTGAAGCGGGTCTACGTGAGAAGCGCTTATCGCGGCAGGGGACTGGGACGCCTGCTTACAGAAACCGCTCTCCAGACGGCTCGCGAGATGGGTTATGCGCGGATTCGTCTGGATACGCTGCCGCAAATGGCCGAGGCGCAGCGGCTTTATGAATCCCTGGGATTTCGCGGGGTCGGCGCGTACTATGGCAATCCGGTGGCCGGGCAACGTTTTATGGAAACGATTCTGAACTAACATGGACCCGCTCGATCCCGCTGAAGTTCGCGTATTGGGAGCGCTGCTCGAAAAAGAGATCACGACTCCGGAGTATTATCCGTTGACGCTCAATGCCCTGGTCAACGCGTGCAACCAGAAATCCAATCGCGAGCCGGTGGTGAATTATGAGGAAGAACTCGTGCAGCAGGCGCTCGCGCTACTGCGCCACAAAGGACTCGCTGTCCGAATCAGCGGTACCGGGCATCGCGTCGAAAAGTATGCGCACTCGCTTGGTGACAAGCTGAACCTGGGACGGCCTGAAGTGGCGGCATTGTGCGTGTTAATGCTGCGCGGCCCGCAAACTGTGGGCGAAGTGCGCGGGCGGACCGAGCGCATGTATGAATTCACGGAACTCGAGGACGTGGAACACTGCCTGGAATCGCTGGCCGCGCGCCGGCCCGAGCCGCTGGTGGTGTCCCTGCCGCGCGGACGCTGGGGTCATCTGCTGGGAGGCGTTCCGGATCCCGCTCACTCCGCGCCGGAGGCACAAATGCCCACCCCTCGCAGCGGCGAATTCGAGGAGCGGGTGGCGGCGCTCGAGCGTGAAGTCGCGGAATTGAAACAGACTCTCGAAAGTTTCCGGCGGCAGTTCGAGTAAGATCGAATTAAATGCCGCGCGGCCCTCATGATCGCCGATCCACTGTCACAGTAAAACGTGTCGACGAGTGCGAGTCTATCAGCGAACTGATCACGCACTGTTTCCCGGCGTTCGGCGGGGCGTTCCTGCGGCGTATTTACAGCATCCTCGATCATGCCATCGGGCAGGGATGTCCGCTTACTGTCGCCGTCGCGGGCCCGGTGACGGTTTCGGGGCAGCATCAAGCGTGGCTGATCCCGCTGCTTGAAACCGGCTGGGTAGCTTACCTCTCGACTACCGACGCCGTGTGTTATCACGATGGCCACCGTTCGCTCGACGCGCATCGCGACGGTCCCATCTTTGAGGTCCCCATCTGGGGCGATGACGGGGCACTGCGCGACGAACGCACCATTCGGGTCACCGACATGGCTTTCGATGAAGATGTGCTGCTCGATCAGGACCGCTTCCTCACCGCCGTGCTGCAGCGTCACGAGTTCCAGCGCACCATGACCGGCACGGAACTGCGACACCGCCTGGGCGCATTCTATACCCACCAGGAGCGGCAGAGCCGCGTGGCGCACGGGCTGCTTTCGACATGCCATCGGCTGGCGATTCCGGTATTCGTGGGGGCTCCGGGAGACGGCAGCATTTTCTTGAATTCCATGAAGTTGTGGGCTATGCAGCAGGCCGGTCTAATCGAATCCTATAAATTCGATTTGGACCTGCACGCCGAAGTTTACGAGGCTTGCGCGTATCATCGCTGGGGGCTGTTCGATAATTCGCCCAACGCGCTGGCCACGCTGATTCTGGGTGGCGGAGTGCCCAAGAATTACAACCTGCAGCCGGAGCCGGCACTGGGGCAGGTGCTGGGCATCCCCAACGTACGCGGCTACAACTTCGACGTGCAGATTGTTACGGCGCCGGTGACTGATGGATCACTCTCGTCCTGTCCGCCGGGCGAAGCGGTCACCTGGGGCAAGGTGGATAAGGACACCTATCTGCAGGCGACGGAAAGCATGCAGGCAGACTATTCGATGCTGATGCCGTTCCTGGTGAAAGCGCTCCTCGACAATCGCAAGAGCTATGCGGAACAGGCGGAGGCGATCGGGGAAGAGAAGTTATTTGAAAGGACGCCGCAGGCCCGCGGTTATTTGCGTCCGCGCGGCGGCTACCGTCTTTTCGACCAGCGCGAAGAGCTGGTGCGCCGCCTCACCGAAGACGTGCGGGCTAATAAGGATTGGTTACTCGAGACCCTGCAATACCCGCTGGCGGCGCGTTAAAGCCGGCGGACCAGCGGCGCGGCGCAATAGCCGTAAGAAAATAACCCGCCGTCAAACTCGAGAGCCACAGAACCGGCACCCGGTAGCGCACCGCCGACACGACCACGTAGTACGGCAGCGGATAGATCAACAGAATCGTTCCCAAGAAAACCACGGCCGGCGCCCTGCGCTGCAGCAGGATGTAGAAACCGGGCAGCGACAGGAGGGTAATGATCCAAATCACGTAGGCCGCATATCGCGGCGAGTTCGGGACGGGAAACCAGAATTGAATCATTCTCGCCAGCGTCAACTGTAAAAAGCGGCTGGAATGCGACCGGATCCAAGTCATCGCCGCCGCTCTCTTGAGGCGGTCGTAGGCCGGCTCCCCCAAATTTTTCAAAAGACCGGCCTCGGCTACACTTGACTCGGGATGTGTGGCCTGGTAACAGCCGCTTGCCAGCTCCTGATAGACGCTGGGTTCGGCGCAATCGTTATTGGACGTGTAAAGCGTCATTCCGAAATTCGTCCGCGTTACGAATTCGCCCCAGATCCCGTAATTCCGCAGCAGCCAGGGAAGATTTACCAGCAGGGCGGCGAGCAGCAGGGGCAAGATGAATCGCAACATTGCGGGCGGCCGCGTATGCCGGCCCCAGAAAAGGTAAGCCATCCACGGCAGTGCAACCAGCAAGACCACCTGGCTCAAGAGGAAAAGGATTCCCAGGGCGACTCCCGTAAGTGTGCCGTGCCAGACGCTATATTCACGGGCGCGGGCCAAATGCAGGGTGAGGAGGCAAAATCCAATCAGCCCAAGTTGGGTATAGTTTGCGTCCCAAGAAGGTATTAATTGGGATGCCGCTATGGCAAGTACGCCGCCCGCGATGCCGGGCGCGGGCGTTCCCCACAGCGCGGCGGAGAGTGCCGGCAGCAACGCCGCGGCCAAAGCATTCACAATAATATCGGTTATCAAAACTGCGGCCACGATCATCACGGGCTTCTGAAAAAGAAATGTGTAGAGCGCGAGAAACAACGGATAGAGCGGCGGATTGGTCGCGGTAGGCCCGGTGTTCATAGACCGGAACGAATTGCCGATTACGCCGTTTTCCACCAAATTCCGCGCTTCCATCGCCATTTCGTTGCCAGGACCCAGGCTTAAGCCGGCGGGGTGGGATAGCTGGTAGAACCCCGGTGCGAGACCTAGCGCGAAAAGCATAAGAAACCATTTATGTTTCATGCGTGCCAGTTCAAATCGATGCTAACACAGCGCCGGAATACCGGGGTTTCGGGTTGGATGCAGATCTTCGATGTCGGGGTTCAGAGGCCGCGCGGCAGGTTCGAGTGGGTTAGACTGCGCCGACGCCGCCCGCGATCAGAGCCACCAGGTTCCAGGCCACTACGATCGCAAACAGGATGTTGATGCGCGTCAAAAGGCGCTCGCGTCCGCAGCGCCAGCAGTAAATTCCCAGGCCTAACGCCATCATCTTCACGGCCAGGAGGCCTCCCAACGGGTGAGATGAAGATTGGAGAGCGAAGCGCACCACCGGATTGGCCTCCCGGATTCCGTGCAGCATGAAGGCCACCGTGGTCAGAAGATCCAACATCTGCAGGTAGGAATACTGGAGTAGTAGTTGATTCACGCTAAGTCCTCGGTCATAAACTGTATCGAGTCTAGAGTGAACCTCTTAGCTAGTAAATAGTACTTTTGCTTCAACTCCTTGTACTAAGACGAAATTATCCTATGGGAATCAAAGGTTTCCGTCGATGGTACTCTTGTGCCAGGTCTTGATTCCGCGGGCGACTCGTATCTGGGCGTCCGCCTCGACGCGCTGCGGAAAACGCAGAATTCCGATGGAGGCTGGGGGTATTTTCAAGGGAAAGCCTCTTGGCTGGAGCCTACCGCTTACGCCACTATGGCGCTCGCCGGCGATTCTGCTGCGGATCGCGCCTGGAAATTGCTGTCAACCTGGCAATTGCCCGATGGGAGTTGGAAGCCTTCGGCGGAGGTTAGCGTTTCCAACTGGGGAACGTCGCTTTGCGCTTCACTCGCAATCGCCCGCAAGGAGTGGGGTTCGCCTTTGCAGAACGGGGTGAATTGGCTGGTGGGTACGACTGGGGTGGAATCCGGCTGGTTCAATATTGTTGCGGCCCGCATTGGATTGGTAACGCAGGAACGCGATATAGCCCTGAAGGCGTGGCCTTGGAAGCCGGGGAATTCGGGATGGGTGGAACCGACGGCGCACGCTCTGGTGGCGCTGAAGCAGGCGTCGTCCAAGCTCGCGAGCCGGGAGTTGCAAGGCCGCGTCAGAATGGGTGAGGCGCAGTTGATGGATGTGCGGTCGCGCGATGGCGGATGGAACTATGGTAGTCCCGCGGCGCTGGGGGTCGATTTGCCGTCTTACCCGGAAACCACGGCGCTCGCCTTGGTCGGGCTGCAAGGGCGCAGCGATTTGGGCAAGGCTTTTGACTTGGGGCTGCGGCTGATCGGCGAGACTCCATCGCCTTTGGCGCGCGCGTGGCTGACGATCGCGATGCGGCTGCACGGGGTGACGCCTCCGGAGCTTACTGGCGATCCGTCGGCCGACCTGATGATTACCGCGCTCGAGGCGCTGGCCGCGCCGGAGGGTAATTATAAATTCATGCAAACTGGAGCGGCCGCGTGACGAATAACCGGAGAGAATTTCTGGCGATCGCCGGGGCCGCGAGTATCACGGGATACGCCGGTTACCGAGGGGGGCGCCAGATGCAACCTGAGGCAAAGTCCAAACTCCCGCTGGCCGGGCAGACCTCCACGGTGGCCGTGGTGAAAGCGGCCTCCTATTCGGTCGATCTCGCGGACGCCATGATGCGCGGCATCCTGGAGTGCGACCTGGACGTGGCGGGGAAACGCGTGCTTCTCAAACCCAACTTCGTGGAGTTCGATCCGAATACGTGTATCAATACGGATGTGGCTGTAGTAGCGACGGCGCTCGATGTGTTTCGGTCGCTGGGCGCGGCGGAAGTGAAAATCGGCGAGGGGCCTGGGCACCGGCGCGACACCTTTGCGATTGCCGAGCTTACGCGGTACCGCTCGGAGATTCCGCAGTTTGACGATGTGTTTGTAGATCTGAACCGCGATGATGTGAGTGCGGTGAAGAGCTTTGCGGATCGCAAGGAATTTTACTTTCCGAACTCGGTGCTGGGCGCTGACTTGATTGTCTCGCTCGCCAAGATGAAGACTCATCATTGGGCGGGGGCGACGCTTTCGATGAAGAACTACTTCGGTTTGGTCCCGGGTTCCATTTACGGGTGGCCCAAGAACGAGCTGCACTATATCGGCATCAACGACTCGATCCTCGAACTGACGCGCATCTTCGGGCCCAAGAGTTTCGCGCTGGTGGATGGCATCGTGGGCATGGAAGGCAATGGCCCCATACAGGGCACTCCCAAGAATGCGGGAGTGCTGGTGATGGGCTCGGACCTCGCGGCTGTCGACGCTACCTGCTGCCGCATCATGGGCATCGATCCTTCGCGGGTCGAATACTTGCAGCGGGCGGCGGACCGGCTGGGTGTGATCGATGAGGCCCGCGTCGAACAGCGCGGGGAAAACCTTGCTGGCCTGCGCACCAACTTTCAATTGATCAAAGAATACAGCCAACTCCGGCTGGCGTGACTTGTGAGCGCGCTGCGTTTGCGCCATTATCTTACAGCGACATTCGGCTTTCGCTCCGCCGGAGGATCAATTGAGTCAGTCTCTTTGATTCGAATGGTAATTTCATCCCCGACTCGCAGGCCATGTGTAGACCAGTTGAGAAACTCATTGTTTTCAAGGCCGCCGACTCTCATTTCCATATGGTATTCGCCCTCTCTTGAAACTACATTAAGGGTGGTAGTAAGGACCCCGTCGGTACCAATACCCGCAGTGCATAGTTTGTTTCCGTTGAGATGAACGTCCATTCCGCGCATAGAGACAATCCTATCAAGCTTGAACCCTAGAGGGCCTTTCCTCACTGTTATTCTGAACGTAATATGCGCAAGCGCGTTCTGGCCGGCAATTGGAAGATGTACAAGACGGCGGCAGAGACTTCCGCCTTCCTCGAAGCGTTCGCCCCTTTGGTTGCGAATGCGTCCCACGCGGAGATTGTGATCTGCCCGCCGTATGTAAATCTGCCGGCGGCGGTCGAAGCGGCGCGAGGCACGGCGATTGAAATCGGCGGGCAGGATCTGTTTTGGCTCCGCGAAGGGGCCTACACTGGCGAGGTCTCCGCGCCCATGCTGGCTGCGGTCGGGTGCCGCTGGGTCATCGTCGGACATAGTGAACGCCGCCAGTATTTTCATGAAACCGACGAAACTGTTCTGAAGAAGACGCGAGCGGCGCTCGAGGCGGGACTCACGCCCATCGTTTGCGTAGGCGAGCGGTTGGAGGAACGCGAGGCGGGAGCTACCGAAAGTGTTTTGCGGATACAATGCGCTGGTGGTATCGCGGGGCTGACTCCCGAACAGTTTGCGCGCATTGTGATTGCCTACGAACCGGTGTGGGCTATCGGCACCGGAAAAACCGCCACGCCCGAAATGGCTGCCCATGCCCATGGGGTTTTGCGCGCGGAAATGGCAAGTTGCTTTGGAGCTGCTGCGGCCGACTCCTGCAGGATTCTCTACGGAGGCAGCGTCAAGCCGGACAATGTCAAGGGACTGATGGAGCAGGAAGAGATCGACGGGGCACTGGTGGGCGGCGCGAGCCTCGATCCTCAATCCTTCGCGGCGATTGTCACCTATTAATTACTGGCGCTGCAGGGGGACTTCGTAATAGAAATAATCTTGCCCGGTGCTGGCGTCCTGGATACCAGTGAGATACAGGCGCGAACCGGGCTCGTGGTCGGCATTGAAATAGAAAAAGCCGAACACCCGTTCGCCGATGGGCAGCAGCTTGGCAGCGAACGCGCGGCCCTCGATCTCGAAAACATTGAGTGGGCCTTTTTTCACGCGAGTTGGAAAAGGCAGGGGCAGCGGGGTGTTTCCGCTGATTTTTGGCGGCTTGATCACTCCACCTAAGTGCTGCACCTCGTCGGGCGAAAGCGCGTTCACATGCTTGTTGTCGGCGGTGACGAACTCGGCTTTCAAGCCCAGGCGCAGCGCCTTGCCGGTTTCGTTCTCTAGAATCACGAGCACGGGAAGCACTCCGTACTTGTTAGGATTCAGTTTTCCGAAAGCGGTGGCGGTTTCGGCGTCGGTCAAATAGGGCACGGCGGCAATGGTGATTTTATCCAGGGTTTGATGGGACGCGTAGGAGGACGCGGGGCCTGGGTTAAAGCGCGGTTTGTCCTTGTCGGCGGCTGCGAGCGTCGCTATACTCAAAAGAACGATTACCGTCACGCGTTTCATATATTTCCTATACCAGCTTCTGCAGATCGCCCTCTCGCCCGCAGTCGCCCTCTATCTACTTTACCGGGGATTGCGCGACCGCAGGTACTTCGCGCACATGAGCGAACGGCTGGGGCTGCTGTCGGACTCCTTACAAACGACGGGCAGCGGAGCCATCTGGTTTCACGCGGTTTCGGTTGGCGAAGTGCTTTCGATCGTCGAACTGCTGCGGAGGTTGCGCGCTGAGCGGCCTTCGGTGCAATTGTTCGTCTCAACCACTACGCTGGCGGGGCGTGCCACGGCTGTTTTAAAGCTCAAGGGTATCGCCAGTGGCGTGTTTTTTGCGCCGTTGGATTACCGGTCCGTCGTGCGCCGCGTGCTGCGGCAGCTTCGGCCGTCGTTGGTGGTGGTGCTTGAGACCGAGATCTGGCCCAACTTGTACCGCGAGATAAAACGGTCGGGGGCGTCGCTGCTGGTGATGAACGGGCGGATTTCGGATCGCGCGCTGCCGCGCTATCGGCGCTGGAGTTGGTTTTTCAAGCATGTGCTCGCGCAGCCGGATGCGATTCTGGCGCAGACTGAAGAAGACGCCCGGCGCTTTGTGATGGCGGGCGCACCGCGGGAGCGCACCAAAGCCGCTGGCAATCTGAAGTACGATTTCAAGCCGCCCGAATCCGGAATTGCACGAGACATTGCGAGTTTTTTAAGCGAGGTCAATCCCCAAAAGGTCTGGATCGCGGCCAGCACCATGCCCCCTGCCGGTGCGGGCGATGTGGACGAAGACGACGCGGTGATTGAAGTGTTTCGAGAGATTTCCGCAACCAACCCGGGATTGCTGTTAATCCTGGCGCCGCGTAAGCCCGAGCGGTTCGATGTCGTCGCCGAAAAACTCGCTCGGGCCGGCGTGGCTTTCGCGCGGCGCACCATGCTCGCCCCGGTATCGCTGCCGGGCGTTCTCCTGCTGGACACCATTGGCGAACTCGCGGCGCTGTTCGCGAAAGCCGACGTAGTCTTCATGGGCGGAACACTCGCGATGCGCGGCGGGCACAATATCCTGGAACCGGCATATTTCGGCAAGCCTGTCATCGTGGGACCGAACATGCAAAACTTTGCGGCCATCGCGGATGAGTTCCATCGCGATAAGGCGCTGGTTCCGATTGAGCGGCCTGCTGAGCTTGGACCAGCCGTGACCCGACTTCTGGCGGAGGGCTCGGCTTTCGGGGTGCGCGCGCGCGCCTTGGCCCAGACCAAGCGGGGTGTGACCGAGCGCATCGCGGGCGAAATCTGGGAAGCTTTTTCCGCGGGAGTTCCGAGTCCGCCGCGCAAGCTCTCCGCCAGCATGGTTTTCATACCGCTCTCATGGATCTGGCGCGCCGGTCATCGGATTAACGTGGCGTTGAGCGATGCGACGCAGAATACCCTGAAAACTCCGGTGATCAGCGTGGGCGGTCTCACTATGGGAGGGGTTGGAAAATCTCCGATGGTGGCGCATCTCGCGGCGCACCTGCGGGAAACGGGGCATAATCCTGCGATCCTCACGCGGGGTTACAAACGTAAATCGGCGGAACCTGTCGTCCTGGTGCCGCGCGGCGGGAAAGCCAGCGTGATTTTGACGGGCGACGAGGCCCAGATGTTTGTACGGGCGGGGGAAGCTCACATAGGCATCGGCGGCAATCGTTACAAGGTCGGCTGCGAAATGGAACAGCGTTTCGCGCCGGGCGTGATGCTGCTCGACGACGGTTTTCAGCATCGCCGCCTCGCGCGCCAGCACGACATCGTGTTGATTGACGCGCTCGATCCCTTCGGCGGCGGCGTGTTTCCTCTGGGGCGCAGTCGCGAACCCGCTAAGGGACTGGGCCGGGCCACTGTTATCGTCGTCACGCGAGCCGAGCCCGGCCAACATAACACCGGCCTGGAGCGCCAACTGCGGCAGTTCAATCAAACAGCGCCTATTTTTCGCTGCCGGGCGGTGCCGCGCGCCTGGGTGGATGTAAACTCTACCCTCAGCCTGCCGGTCGCGGCGGCGCCTTTCAAAAAAGTGGCGGCGTTCTGCGGCCTGGCGAATCCACGTTCGTTTTGGAGTACGCTCGAAGAACTGAAATTGGATCTGGTGTTTCACTGGGCGTTCGACGATCATCATTCCTATAACCCCGTCGAACTGCAGCGCCTGCTGGCTCAGGCCCAGACCTGCGGCGCGGAGGCATTAGTGACCACCGAGAAAGACGCACTGAATCTTTGCGATGGGGCAACCGAAATCGTGTCTCCTCTGAAGCTGTATTGGTTGAAGATCGGGATCGAAATCGAAAATGAAGAAGAATTGTGGGCGCAGATCGGGCTGCCTGCATGAGGACCGCTATTTTCGGGGGCACTTTCGATCCGATTCATTCGGCACACCTCGAAATGGCGCGCCGGGCGGCGGATCAGTTTCAGCTCGATCGCGTGCTCTTTATTCCGGCGGGTAATCCGCCGCATAAGCACGTCGACACTCCCTTCGAGCACCGCTACCGCATGGTGGAGCTGGCATGCGCGGCCGACCCGCGTTTCGTTGCATCGCGGCTCGAAGAGGGGGAGCGGAAGAGTTTCTCGATTCACACCATTCACCGCGTGAAGGCCGATGATGGCGAGGTATTTTTCATCATCGGCGCGGACGCATTCGCCGAAATCCAAACCTGGCACCGCTGGGAGGAGGTGATCAGTGCGGTGACGTTCATCGTGGTTGCGCGGCCGGGGCACCAGATCGCCGGTCCACCGGGCGCGCGTGTCGAACGCCTGGAAACTGTAGAACTGCCGGTTTCCTCTTCGGAGATTCGCGATGCGCTGGCACGGGGAGAAACGCCGGCGGATTTGCCGGAGCCCGTTGCCGCTTATATTCGGGCGAATCGTCTTTACGGAACTTAGTGATCGCGTCCCGTGACCAGATCGGTTACGGCGGCTAACGCGCGCTGGTAAGGGGATGCCGGGAACTCGCCGATGATGGCGCGGGCCTTTTCGGTGAACGCCTGCGCGCGTTCCTGTGCTCGCTCGATGCCGTGATGACGGTGAAGGATGTTGAGGATCTTGCTGAAGGGAACCTGATCGTAATTGCCATCCGTCAGGACCGTCTCGACAAGCTTGCGTTCCTCGGAATCGGCAAGCTCCAGCGCGTAGATCAGCGGTAGGGTGACTTTCCCTTCGCGCAGATCGTTGCCTACGGGCTTACCTAGAATTTTTTCGCGCGAGGTGAAATCCAGAATATCGTCCACCAACTGGAAGGCGATTCCCAGGTTCCAGGCGTAATCGGCTAGCTGGGTTTCGATGGCTTCGCCGGCTCCTGCACTGATGGCTCCCAGGCGGGCGCAGGCCGAGAATAGGCTGGCGGTTTTGCGGTCGATCAACTCGAAGTAATCGGCTTCAGAGATCGCGATCTTGCCGATGCGCTCCAGTTGCAGCAGTTCGCCTTCGACCATCATTTGCGTCAGGCTGATGAGCAGGTCGAGGGTAGGGAAATTACGTTCGCGCACGGCCACTTGAAAGGCCTGCATGTAGAGCCAGTCGCCTGCGAGCACGGAGGTGTGGTTTCCCCACACCACGTTGATCGACGGGCGGCCGCGGCGGGTTTTCGCGAGATCTATCACGTCGTCATGAACCAGCGTGGCGGTGTGGATCATCTCTACCACCGCCGCCATGCGGATCACCATCGGATTCACGTCGCCCAACATGCGCCCGGAAAGGAGCACCAGGATGGGCCGCAGACGCTTGCCTCCGCCGGCTTGCAGATATTGGTTGATGTAATTGATGGCTTCGACGGAGGCGACCGATTCCAAGCCGATCTCCCGCTCCACTTTTTCGAGGTCCTCTCGCACCAAATCGAAAATTTCGAGCGCCGAGAGGGTTTGGCCGATTTTGCCGAATGCCATGGGGATCTTTCAGTCTAGCGGATATACTTTATTCCCACTCAATAGTAGCCGGCGGCTTGTTGGTGAGATCGCAGAATACACCGGCGATACCTTCTACTTCCATTAACTCATGCACCAGGCGGGACAGCAGGTCCGGCGGAAGGCGGACGGCGCGGGCGGTCATGCCGTCTACGGAATCGATGGGGCGCAGTACAACGGAATCGGGAAGCTGGGGAGTGCCTAGCGGAAGCAAGACTACTGGAAACTGCCACACGGTCTGGTCGAAACCAGAATGGTGAGACATGCCGCGCACGATGGCGTCAACGCGGCGAAGGCGGTCGAGGCGCTCGGCGGTCAAGTGGGCGGGCATGACCTTGAGGTTTCCAATTGGCTGGCAGGTGTGGGCGATGGCGACGATGCGATTCACGTCGGGACGGCGGTTGGTGAGTTCGGCGACCTGGTCGTCGGAGTCCGGCACAGATTCGATCGCGAGGACGGGACGATAGGTGCGGGAGTCGCCTTGGACGCCGACGGAGCGGACGGGAAGAATCCAGCCTTCGTCAACGCGCTGGGGGTTCATTGCATCATCCGTGCAAAGACAGCGGATCGCTAAACCGGGGCCGGGGAACGGATGACGGTCCAGCAATTCGGGCGCGAGGCCGAGTTCGCGGCCGATGGCGCGGACTTCATCCTTATAGAACGACGAGAGTGGCTCGAGAATGCGGCCTTCGTCGATCAGCTTCTGAATGCCGGCGACGCGGTTGTGATGGGTCTTGATGAGATCGGCTTTGGCGCTGCCTCCGGATTCGATGGTGTCGGGGTAGATGGTGCCTTGACCTAGAATCCAGTGTTGATCGAGGTAGTGTTCGCTTTCAAGGATGCGCTGCTGGACTTCGACAAACTTCTCGCCGATGACGTGGCGCTTGGCTTCGGGCTCGGTTATGCCGGAGAGCGCAGAGAGGAAAAGATTACGGGCATCTTCGACGAAAAAAGCACGCGCGCCGAGGGCTTCGAAATGGCGGCGCACGAATTCGGTTTCGCCTTCGCGCATCATGCCGGTGTCGACGTAGGTGCCGTGCACGCGGTCGGGGCCGAGCGCGCGGAGGCACAAGGTATAGGCGACGGTCGAATCCACGCCGCCGCTGACGAAGAAAAAGACATTGCGGGCGGCAGCGGTCCGGCGAATGTGTTCTTCGATGGCGAGCACCTGGCCGGCGGGGTCCCAATCTTTGATCGATCCGCATATGTCGAACACGAAGTTGGCGAGGATGGTTTTACCGCAGGGCGTGTGGGCGACTTCGGGATGAAACTGGACGCCGTAGAGGCGGTCGGTGGCCGATCCCATGGCGGCGACCGGGCAGGTTGGGGTGGTGGCGAGGATGTCGAAGCCCTCGGGCGGCTGGGCCACCAGATCGCGATGGCTCATCCAGACCTGCTGGCGGCCGGAAATACCGCGAAAGAGGTGGTCGAAGGCGGTGCCGGAGCCGGTGAGATCGAGTTGGGCGGCTCCGTATTCGCCGCGGTCGCCTTTCTGGACGGAACCGCGCAGCAGATGAGCCATGAGTTGTTCGCCGTAACAGATTCCGAGAACCGGGGTGCCGGAGGAAAGCAGTGCGGGATCGATGGTGGGGCTGCCGGGGTCGTAGACGCTCGACGGGCCGCCGGAAATGATGACGCCTTTGCTGCCTGAAAGAGCAGCCGCGGGGGTTTCGCTAGCGGCTACTTCGGCGTAGACGCCGAGTTCGCGTATCTTGCGGGCGATGAGATGGCAGTATTGTCCTCCGGCGTCGAGGACGGTGATCTGGGGGGGCAAACTTTATTTTAGCTTGCCCCGGCGTGGATCTTTAGCGGGGGAGGCGTTCTTGCTGGGTTACGCGCTGGACCAAAAGCTTCTTGGCGTTCTCGATCAGCGTGACCGCTTTGGGCATGGCCTCGATGGCTTGCGCGACTTCCGGATCCTGCTGGATGTTCACGCGCACCGACTGCTCCCAACTGAACGCGGTTATGTACATTTCGCGCTTCAGTTGTTCTTTGACCCACTGATGATTCGCCGTGAAGTCGGCCTCGCTGAACTCGAAACCGTTCTTCATTAAATACGCGTGGAAATCATTGACGAGGTTTTCGTCGGGCTCCCAGCCCTTGGGCAGGCGGGCGTCGGCTTTGGGTCCGAAATAGTGAGCGGAGAAGTTAAAGAAGCCGAATTTGCGGAGCAATTCGATCTGGAACTTGTTGAGCTTCGCGGCTTCGAACTTTTCATCGGGGGTGATGCCGCCCCCGCCGTAAACGGTACGGCCGCTATCGGTCATCTTCACGTCGGTCATGTCTTTCTGCTCATTGCGGGTGCGGTAGTAGTAATCGAGGAAAGAGATGTTGGAATAATCGCGCTGGATCAGACGGCCGCTGGGGGTGTAATAGTGCGCCGTGGTCAGTGCGAGGCCAGTGTTTTCGCTCAGGGGAAAAACGGTCTGGACGAGGCCCTTGCCGAAGGTGGGTTCGCCGAGAACCCAGCCACGGTCGTGATCCTGGAGGGCTCCGGTGACAATTTCAGCCGCGGAAGCGGAGGAACGGTTCACCACCACAACCACCGGGTAGCTCTTGCCGCCGTTATCGGAGCGGGCATAGTAGTTCTTGTTCGGCTGGGCGCGGCCGCGATGGCTGACTACCAGGTCGTTCTTTTTGAGAAAATGACCGGCCACTTCGACGCCTTCATTCAGCAAGCCGCCGGGATTGCCGCGCAGGTCGAGGACTAACCCCTTGATGTTGTTCTCGCCGAGCTTGCGAAATTGTTCTTCAAATTCTTTGCTGGTGTTTTCGCCGAACTGGGTGACGTTGATGTAGGCGATGCCGGGCTTCAGCCAGATGGCCTCCGGGACGCTGGGGCGGGCGATCGCGTCGCGAACGATGTCGAAGCTAATCGGCTTGGCATTGCCTTCGCGATTGACGGTTACCTGCACCTTAGTGCCGCGCGGGCCTTTCAAGAGCTCGGCGATTTCAGAGGTATTGAGACCTTCGGTCTTCTTGTCGTTGACCTGGACGATCATGTCGCCGGGGCGCAGGCCGGCGCGATAGGCCGGTGATGTTTCAAACGGCCACATCACCATGGTCTTGCCGTTCCGCGGGCCCACCTGCATGCCGACGCCGTAATACTGGCCGCGCTGATCTTCGCGCAGGGCCGCGTAGGATTTCGGGTCGAAGAAATTGGAGTGGGGATCGAGCGTGCGCAGCATGCCGGGGATGGCGCCGTTATAGACGGCCTTGTCGGCATCCACTTTATCTGCGAAGTTCTGTTCCACTGCGTCGAAAACGGAGGTGAAGGACTTCATGCTCTGACCGGCGGGGTCGTCAGCGGGGGACGCCGCTGAAACATGACTACCGGTGAAAAGTCCTGCCGTGAGGGCACCTAGCGCTACAAAAAGGGGAAAAAAGAAATACGAGCGGCGGCGAGATGGCATCAAGTCCTCCGGTTTCAGTATATCAACTTGGTTTCGAAAGGGGGCACGCCGTGGTGCAGCGGGTCAGTGCGGTGTGGACCCGGCAAAACTCTCAGCTTTAACCGGCGCGGAAGCGGCGCGCGAGGCCGTTTTCGACACGCACGGGCTTGCGGGTGACTTCGTCTAGGCGGCGGGCCTGATCGCTGACGCACACCAGGAACATGGGCTGGTGAGCGTTCTTCAGCAGGTCGATAATCCGCTCATGACGGTCTTCGAGGTAAATGGCCTTGCCGTCGGTGACAAGGTGGAGGTCTGAGCCCGCCTGCGTGAGGTCGCCGAGCCGCTTGCCCATTTCCTTTTGCAGGAACCGCAGCACGCGGCGGATTTTTTGCAGAGAAAATCCTTTGCGCCGGAGTTCGGCGATGACGGTGATCTCGATAACCTCGGCCGGAAAATAAATGCGGCGGTGGCCTTCGTGGCGGGGCGATACTACCTTGCGTTCATCCCACCATTGCAGTTGCCGCAGGCTCACGCTAGCCAGGGTTGAAACTTCAACGGAGGAATAAGTGCGGTTCGGGTTCGCGGGTTCGGGGCGGCTTTTGCGTGATTTCAGCATTTGGGCATTGGGAGGCGACTTTTCGATTGTACTCAACTTCGGGGGTGTGTCAATAGGGTTACTTTTCAGGCCCGAATTTGCTGGGAAATTTTCGGGGCGTGAGTGATCGAGCGCCAAAGAATTTCGCAAGTGAGGCGGGAGCGCTGTGGTACTGGTGGGACTATAGCCCTGGTGCTTATCCGCCGCCCACGAACCAGACGACTTCGACCTGTGCGCCTTCGTCGACTTGGGCAGAGGACCAATCGGGCTTGCGAATGATCGCGCCGTTGATTTCGACGGCGACGCGCGATGGCTCCATCTCGAGGAACACGAGGAGGCGATCCACCGTCAGCCCCGCAGGCAGGCTCCGCGGCTCGCCGTTTAGAACAACTTGAATTGTCTTTGTTTCAGCGGTTTCCATCCGGCGGGTTTGACACTCCCTTTCGTTCCTCATTATATTTGAATGTTTAGGATTAAACCTGAGTCACTCCGGGAGCGACCCGCCTTCCCGGTGTACGCCAAGCGAATACATGCCGACTACTTATCCGGAACTTTACTTCCCCGTCGTGGTGCAGGTCATCATCGCGATCGCGGTGGCGGCGGGGCTGATCGGGGCTTCTACGCTTTTGGGCAAGCGCGGGAAGAGTCCGCTCAAGGACACGCCTTATGAATCCGGCATGGCGCCGGTGGGTTCGGCGCGCGAACGCTTCAGCGTCAAGTTCTATCTGGTGGGGATGATTTTCATCCTGTTCGATATCGAAGCGATGTTTCTGTTCCCCTGGGTGGTGGTGTTCCGCGAACTGAAGCTGTTCGGACTAGCCGAGATGTTTGTGTTCGTAGTGCTGGTGCTGGTGGGTTTCTTCTACGTGTATAAGAAGGGCGTGCTCGAGTGGGGCCCGGAACCCAAGCGCGGCGGCGGTTCGAAGCGATGAACATGAGCGATCTGCAACATCCCGCGATACTCGAGACCAAACTGGCGCTGGGCGAGGTTACTTTGATCGCCGACGCTGGGGCGATCGTGGAACTGTGCGGTTACCTCAAGAGCACTGAAAAGTTCGTACGGCTCAGCTCGATCACGGCGGTGGATTGGCATCCGTCTGAGCCCCGGTTTGAGGTGGTTTACCATTTGCACTCGATCGAGCCGATTCGGCGCGTGCGCGTGAAGTGCCGGGTCAGTGGGAGCAATCCTGAGATCGATTCGGTTTACAGCGTTTGGCGCGCGGCCGACTGGTATGAGCGGGAGATCTTCGATTTATTTGGCATCGGTTTCCGCAACCACCCTAATCTGGTTCGCATCCTCATGCCGCTTGATTGGGAAGGGCATCCGCTGCGCAAGGATTATCCGGTCCACGGTTACAAGTACGAATATGCAAAAGAGTAGGCGCGGCATATGAAACAGTCCTTCGAAGATCACGTATCGACGATCGCGGCGATCCAGGAAACGCCGGCGGGCCCTGCGGCTCCGCGGCGGATGACGCTGAACATGGGGCCGCAGCACCCCTCGACGCATGGCGTTCTGCGCATCGTCATCGAGCTCGAAGGCGAGACCATCATGAAGGCCGTCCCGGACATCGGCTTCCTGCATACCGGTATCGAGAAACAATGCGAGGCCATCAACTGGGCGCAGGTGGTCACGCTTACCGATCGCGTGGATTATCTTTCGAACCTTGCCAACAACCTGGTGTATGCGCTGACGGTGGAGAAGCTGCTGCAACTGGAGATTCCTCCGAAGGCCCAGTGGCTGCGCGTGATGCTCTGTGAACTGGACCGGCTGAATAGTCACTTAGTCTGGCTGGGCACGCACGCGCTCGATATAGGCGCGATGAGCATGTTTTTTTACTGCTTCCGCGAGCGCGAAGACGTGCTGCGTCTGAAGGAAATGTTTTCGGGCCAGCGCATGATGACCAGCTACATTCGTCCCGGCGGAGTGGCGCTTGAGGCACCGCGTGGCTGGGAAAAGGCCGTCGGCAAGTTCATCCGCCAGTTCCCGAGCAAGGTGGATGAATACGAGAATTTGCTGGATGCGAATCCGATCTGGAAGATCCGCACGCAGGGCGTCGGGTTTATATCCATCGAAGACATGCTGGACTTGGGCGTGACGGGCCCCATGCTGCGCGCCGCCGGCATTCCGCTCGACGTGCGCAAGACGGAGCCTTATTCGAGCTACGAGAAGTTCGATTTCAAGGTCCCGACGCGGACGGAAAATGACGTGTACGCACGGTACCGGGTGCGCCTCGAAGAGATGCGGCAGAGCGCGAGCATTATTGTTCAGGCCATGGAAGGGATGCCGGAAGGCCCGTTTGTGGCGGATGCGCCGCATGTGGTGCTGCCCGATCGCGAAAAGATGAAAACGCAGATGGAAGCGCTGATCTATCACTTCAAGATCGTGACCGAGGGCTTCCGCGTGCCGGCCGGCGAGGCTTATCAGGCCGTCGAATCGCCGCGTGGAGAGATTGCCTATTACATCGTGAGCGATGGAACCGCGAAACCCTACCGCGTTCACATGCGCACGCCGAGCTTCGCTAATCTCATGGCGCTGCCTCCGCTGCTTGAAGGGACGCTGATCGCCGATTCCATCGCCTCGCTCGGCAGCATGGATTTCGTGTTGGGAGATACCGACCGCTAATGAACTTCTCGCCACAACTCGAAGAACGCTTTGCCAAGATGCTTACACGTTACCCGGAAGGGCGCACGCGTTCGGCTGTGATTCCCATGCTGATTTACGCCCAGGACGAAGTGGGCGCGGTGACCCACGAACTGATCGAAGAAGTGGCCCGGCGCTGCAAGGTGACACCGCTGCAGGTGGATGAAGTGGTGGGTTACTACTCCATGCTGCACCGCAAACCGCAGGGGAAATTTCACGTGCAGGTATGCACTAACATCAGTTGCCTGATCGTGGGCGGCGAGGAATTGTACGAGCATGCCAAGAGAAAGCTGGGGGTCGGGCACAAGGAGACCACCGCGGACGGCCAGTTCTCATTGGAAGAGGTCGAGTGCATGGGCGCCTGTTCCTGGGCGCCTGCGGTCGAAATCAATTACGACTTTCATCATCACGTTACGCCTGAGAAACTCGATCAGCTGATCGACGGCCTGAGGAAGGCGCAGTAATGGCGAAGCAGCTCTATAATCAGCCGAGTCCGCTCGAGACTCGCGTCGTAAGCAAGAACTTTGCGGTCGAAGGTTCCGAGACGCTGGACGTCTATCTTGCGAACGACGGCTACAAAGCGTTCCGCAAAGCTAAGGAAATGACACCCGAGGCGATCGTCGAGGAAGTGAAGGCCTCAGCGCTGCGCGGGCGTGGCGGGGCTGGCTTTCCTACTGGGCTTAAATGGAGTTTTGTGCCGCGTAATTCGCCCAAGCCGCGGGTGATCGTGGTGAACGCCGATGAAAGCGAGCCGGGTACTTGTAAAGATCGCCTGTTGATGGAGTACGACCCTCACCAGATGATCGAAGGCATTCTGATTGCGGGCCTGGCTGTCGATGCGCACGTCGGCTACATCTATATACGCGGTGAGTACCGCTATTTGATTGAAGTGATGGATCGCGCAATCGACGAAGCTTACGCGAAAGGCTACCTGGGCAAGAACGTTGCGGGCACGGGCTTCCAGTTCGACCTGTACACGCATAGCGGGGCCGGCGCCTATGAGTGCGGCGAAGAAACTGCGCTGCTCGATTCGATCGAGGGCAAACGCGGCATTCCACGTATGAAGCCTCCGTTTCCGGCGGTGGCCGGGGCCTGGGCCTTGCCGACGCTGTTAAATAACGTCGAGACGTTCAGCGCGATCCCAGCGATTATTCGCGATGGCGGCGCGGCCTTCGCGGCTCTGGGGACTCCGAAGAACGGCGGCACGCGGCTAGTGTGTATTTCGGGACACGTGAATAAGCCTGGGGTTTATGAGCTGCCGCTGGGCTATCCGATGATGAAGGCGATCAATGAGGTCGCTGGGGGGATTCCCGGCGGGAAGAAACTGAAGGCCGTGGTGCCGGGCGGGTCGTCGTGTCCGATTCTGAAAGCTGACGAATGCGATATTCCGATGGATTATGACACGCTCGCGAAGGTCGGCAGCATGCTCGGATCGGGTGGCATGGTGGTGCTGGATGAATCGACCGATATGGTGCGGTTCGCCCTGCGCATCATGAAATTCTACGCGCATGAGAGCTGCGGCTGGTGCATCCCCTGCCGCGAGGGTACCACCTGGCTGAAGAAGATCCTGCAGCGATTCTACGAGGGGCAGGGGCGGCGCGAAGACATTTCGCTGCTGGGCGAGCTGTCGAAAAACATGCTGGGGCGCACGTTCTGCGCACTCGGCGACGCCGCGGCGCTGCCGACCATCTCCATCGTCGAGAAGTTCACGGAAGATTTCGAAGTGTATCTGGCGCGGCAAGAGGTGCTGGTATAAATCGTGGCTGACATCGTAACGCTGACCATCGACGGGAAACAGATCCAGGCGGAGAAGGGCAAGCTCCTGATCGAAGTGGCGCGCCAGAACGGGATCGAAGTCCCAGCTTTTTGCTATCACGAAGACTATACCTTGCAGGCGGCGTGCCGCATGTGCCTAGTCGAGATTGAAAAGACGCCGAAGCTGCAAGTAGGCTGCACCACGCCGGTAGCCGAGGGCATGGTGGTGCGCACCGACTCCGACATCGTAAAGAAAGCGCGCAAGGGAACGCTCGAGTTCTTACTCACTAATCATCCGTTGGATTGTCCGGTGTGCGATAAGGGCGGCGAGTGCGAGTTGCAGGACATGGTATTCCGCTACGGCGCGGGTGAGAGCCGCTTTGTCGAGCGCAAGCTGCACGTCGATGAAAAGCAGTGGTCTCCTGTTGTGTATTTCGACGCGCCGCGCTGCATCCTGTGCTATCGCTGCGTGCGCGCCTGCGATGAAGGCATGGGGGTGGGAGCGCTCGGCGTAGGCAACCGCGGCGCGATCTCTGAAATCGTTCCAAACCATCAGGATCATCTTGAATGCGACGAATGCGGCGCCTGCATCGACATTTGCCCGGTGGGCGCGCTTACCAGCGGCGCGTATCGCTATCAGACGCGGCCTTGGGAGATGGAGCACGTGGGAACTATCTGCACCCACTGCGCGGATGGATGCAAGACCACACTGGGGGTCCGCACCGGCGAGATTATGCGCGGGAACAACCGCGACCGCAGCGGGATCAATAATGAGTTTCTATGTGTAAAAGGCCGGTACGCTTTTGATTTCACTAAACACCCAGAGCGTCTGCAATCGCCGATGATGCGGACTCAGAAGGGCTATGAGGCGATTTCATGGTCCCTGGCGCTGGAGGTGGTCTCGACCAAATTCAGTGAAGCCAAAGCACGCGGCGGCAAGTTCGGCGTGATCGGGTCCAATCACACCACTAACGAAGAAAACTTCTTCCTGGCTAAGTTTGCGCGGCAAGGGCTGGGCACCAACAACATCGATCATCATCGGACCGGCGATCTGGCGACCTTCTTCGACGCACTTTCCGGCAAGAGTGGCGCGCTGGCGACGACGGGAGATCTGTACTCCGCGAAAGCGGTTCTGGTGGTGGGATCGGATCTGGCGCAGCAGCATCCCTTCCTCTCTTTCCAGGCGAGGGCCAACTTCCGGCATCACCACGCGCACGTCTATGCTGTGACCTCGGGACCGGTCCGCGAGGATAAGCATGCAGTGGCCAGCGTCCGGGTCAAAAAGGGCGGGGAAGTCGCCGGCGTGGAATCGCTGCGCGACAAACTGAAGGCCGAGGGGGACCTGGTCATCGTCTTCGGCGACGCCGTGCAAGGCGACGCGCTGCGAAAACTGGTAGCTTTCGGCGATTCGCTGGGCATCCCGGTCAAGTACGTTTGCCTGGTCGATTATTCAAATTCCCGTGGCGCCTTCGATATGGGCGTGCTGCCGCGGGATGGAGGCTTTTCTCGCGAGCAGATGCTGACGGCCACCGACTTGGATGTCCTATGGGTGGTGGGCGCGAATCCATTGAAGGGCGGCGGTGCGGTCGCATCGAAGAACGCGTTCGTCGTGGTGCAAGACCTCTTCATGACCGAAACCGCGAAGCAGGCCGATATCGTGCTACCGGCGGCGTCGGCTTACGAAAAGAATGGCACCGTCACCAACGTCTGCGGCGAAGTGCAGCGACTGAAGCAGGCGATCAAGGTGATGGGCACGAAGACCGATCTTGAGATCTTCGGTCAGATCGCGAGGGAGATGGGGCTGAATCTGGGCATTTGGCTCCCCGACAAAGTGTTCGAGGAAATACGCAAGAACGTGCATGGCTACGGCGTCTCGCCCGCGTTATTGGCTGTCGGACCGGTAGCCACGATGCCGCTCAACGGGCGCGTGGCCGCGCTGCCCGGCGCGATCCAATCGGCCGGCGATACGTTGTTTACTTCCGGGTCGCTTACTCCGTACTCCGCAGTCCTCAATGCCGTGATGGAAGCTCCTGGCCGGCTCTACGGCGGGGAAGGGCAATAGGCGATGACGACTTTTTTGATTGTGAGCATCATCAAAGCCGCCGTGGTGGCGTTTGTCCTGCTGACGGCGCTCGCGTATCTGCAGTGGCTGGAACGCAAGGTGCTGGCTCACATCCAATTAAGAGTCGGTCCGCGGCGTGTGGGGCCACACGGGTTGCTGCAGCCGCTGGCGGACGTCATCAAGCTAATTACCAAGGAAGACATGATGCCTTCCCATGTGAACAAGGTGTTTTGGTTTCTCGCGCCGTTTATTGCGGTGCTGTTCGCTCTGATTCCAATCGCAGTGATTCCGTTCGGTACGGAGCTGAACCTTCCGGCGATCAACCTCGGGCCGGTGCACATTCCGGCGATCCGGACTGCGATGCAGTTGACGGATCTGAATATTGGAGTGCTGTTTATCTTAGGCATTTCCGGTCTAGGTGTGTACGGTGTTGCGCTGGCAGGATGGTCGTCAAACAACAAATATTCGCTGCTGGGCGGGCTGCGCAGTTCCGCGCAAATGATCAGTTACGAACTACCCATGGCGCTGGCGATTGCGGCTCCACTGCTGGCGCTGAACACGTTGAGCTTCCGGGGGATCGTGGATGCGCAGAGCGGATTCTTCTTCGGCTTCCTTCCCCGGTGGACCATCTTTCAAGTTTTCCCCTTCAACATCATCAGCTTCATCCTATTCATCATCGCGGCGTTTGCGGAAACCAATCGCGTGCCCTTCGACCTTCCGGAAGCGGAAAACGAACTGGTGGCCGGATTCCATACCGAATACGGCAGCATGAAATTCGCCGCGTTCTTTATGGCCGAGTATTGCAACATGGTGACGGTCTCCTGCGTGGCGACGCTGTTGTTTCTGGGTGGATGGCATCCGCCATTCCCGGCTCAATACGGTTCCAGTTTCCTGCCGTCGCTGGCCATGGCCGGCGCCGGCGTACTGTGTTTCTTGCATGCCGCAAGTCCCGCGCGCCCGCTCGATCGCATCACGCTTCCAGTGGTTGGAATCGCGTTCTTAGGGCTGGCGGCGATATTTCTGATTCCGGCAGTGGCGCTGCCGCTGATGCCGATTATCTGGTTCTCGGCCAAGGTCCTGTTCATCCTCTTCGTTTACATCTGGGTTCGTGGGACGCTACCGCGCTTCCGCTATGACCAGCTCATGCGGTTCGCGTGGACCTTCATGTTCCCGGTGGCCGTGACCAACTTGTTTCTCACCGGCCTGGTGGTGGCATTGTCCTAAGGACTCGCACACAAATATGGACGGACTCCTTTTCATGATCTTCGCCGCGATCGCGGTGATCTGCGGCATCAATCTGGTGCTGCAGACACACCCGATCTCGAGCGCGATTTCGCTGGTGGGCGTGATGGGCGCGCTGGCGGCGTTGTATCTGCTCCTCGGGGGTGAATTTATCGCCGCCGCGCAACTGGTGGTCTATGCAGGCGCCATTATGGTGCTGTTCATCTTCGTCATCATGCTGCTGAACGCCGGCACCGAGCATAAGGGCCGCCGCACCTGGGCCAAATATGCGGGAGTTCCGCTGCTGCTCATTTTCATGGGCGTGATCGCCAACCTGATCGCCAATCGCATGCCGGCGTCGGAGAACGTGGTGTTCGGCAATTTCACCAAAGGCTCGCCGCTCGAATTCGGGCGCGCGCTTTTCACCACCTACCTGCTGCCGTTTGAAGTGACCAGCGTCCTGATTCTGATCGCCATCCTCGGCGCCGTGGTTCTGGCCCGCAAGGAGATTGACTAGTGCCTGCGCTTCCGTCGAGCGTCCCGATTTCGTGGTACCTGGCTCTCAGCCTGATTCTGTTCGTGCTGGGGATTGCGGGCTTTCTATTTCGCCGCAATATCATCACTGTATTCATGTCGATTGAACTGATGCTCAACGCCGTGAACCTGAGCTTCATCACCTTTTCTTACAAGCTGAAACAGGTGGACGGGCATATTTTCAGCTTCTTTGTGATGGTGGTGGCGGCGGCGGAAGCCGCGGTCGGCCTCGCGATCATTCTGACGGTTTTCAAGAACCGGCAGACGCTTGAAATCGACGAATTAAGCTCGCTCAAAAACTAAGATGCAACTTTGGCTGATACCTCTTTTACCGCTGGCCGGTTTCGCCGTGAATGGTCTGCTTGGACGGCGCTTGCCGAAGGCTGCGATCAACGCGGTGGCTGTCGGCTCCGTGCTGCTGAGCTTCTTGTGGGTGCTGAAGACGCTGAGTGCGCTGGGTGTGTTCGGCGGCGGCAATCCTTTGGAGCAAGCTTACACCGAGCATTATTACACCTGGATTCAATCCGGCATGCTGAATATCGGCGTGGACTTCGCCATCGACCGTCTGACGGCTGTGATGCTGATGATTGTCACCGGTGTCGGGTTCCTGATTCACGTTTACGCCGTGGGCTATATGGCGCACGAAGGCGGCTATTACCGTTTCTTCGCGTACCTGAACCTGTTCATGTTCTTCATGCTGGTGCTGGTCTTGGGCGCAAACTATCTGCTGCTGTTTGTCGGATGGGAAGGCGTGGGATTGTGCAGCTACCTGCTGATTGGTTTCTATTTCACCGAAAAGT
>JANXXL010000016.1 GCA_025350625.1 Bryobacterales bacterium
GTCTGGCTTCAGCGGAGCGGACCTCATCGAGCGCCTTGTTCACCTTGGCGACAATGTGAAACCGGTCGAGGATATTGAGCGCTTGGGAACACTTTTCGCGAATCACTCCGAAGCGCTCAGCGTATCCGCCAGTGAAGGTGATTCGCGACATCTCTGCCTCTGCTCGGCTCCCCCGCCAGGAACTCTATCTTCCACTTGCGAATATTGCCATCCGCTTCGAGTACGCTGATCTTTCAGTGCGCCAGGGAACTTCACTTGATTCCAGAATCGCTGTTTTTCGATACTGGCTCTTTCAGGGGACCGTCGGCGCCTGTTACCATTGTGGAATTATGGTAGCCAAACGCGCGCTTATCACGGGGATTACAGGCCAGGACGGATCGTACCTTGCCGAATCGCTACTTAAAAAGGGATACGAAGTACACGGCATTGTCCGGCGTGTTGCGTTGGAGGACCCCGAGCACCGGCTCTCGCGCATCTACGCCGTCCGATCGCGCGTCACTCTACATGCAGCGTCTTTGGAGAGCTATGCGAGCATTCATCAGGTGGTCGGGAAAGTACAGCCGGACGAATGCTACCATCTGGCCGCGCAAAGCTTTGTCAGCTATTCGTTCGACGACGAATTCTCCACGCTCAACACGAATATCAACGGTACGCACTATCTGCTGTCCGCACTGAAGAACCTGGCGCCCAATTGCCGATTCTATTTCGCGGGATCGAGCGAGATGTTCGGAAACGCTGAGGAAGCGCCACAGAACGAACGCACCCGCTTTCACCCGCGGTCGACATACGGCATCAGCAAGGTGGCGGGCTTCGAACTGACACGCAATTACCGCGAAGCTTACAAAATGCACGCCTCGAGCGGGATTCTGTTCAATCACGAGTCGCCCCGCCGCGGATTCGAATTTGTCACTAGGAAGATCACGTCCGGAGTAGCGCGTATCCTCGCGGGAAAATCGGCCACGCTGGCACTCGGGAACCTGGAAGCCAAGCGCGATTGGGGCCACGCGTGCGAATTTGTGGAAGCCATGTGGCTGATGCTGCAGCAGCCGGCGCCGGACGACTACGTGATCGCAACAGGCGAGACGCACTCGGTTCGCGAATTCGTGGATCTCGCCTTCTCGTGCGGAGGACTCGACTATCGCAAATATGTAGTAACCGATCCGGACTTGTTCCGTCCGGCGGAAGTGAATCTTTTGCTTGGCGATAGCGCCAAAGCAAGCGCGAAACTTGGATGGAAGAGTGACGTTCGCTTCAAGGACCTAGTGCGGGAAATGGTGGAGGAAGATTGCCTGGCGCTAGGAGTCTGTCGGAGATAGAATTTCTCGAACGTAGAATCAATAACTTACGAACATTGCATGGTCTGTAAGTGATTGATTCTTGGTCGAAAACAGCTTCATTCCGACAGACTCCTAGGAGTGACTGGGACTCAGCGCACAACCCCAACATGGTGAGTGGTGTGAAGACGCAGGAGTGCCTAAACGCTGTTACCGTTAATCGAGCAGTAGGCTCGAAGGAATCTGAGTTCAGGCGCAATTCCGGGGCCAAATGGCGATCTGAAGATTTTTATGCGTCAAAAGTGCATGTAAATCACGACCGGTTTAGGCATACCATGCTTCACATGCACCGGTGAATAAGTGCTGCGGCGGACACTATTTTAAATGTTTCAGGCTTCCTGTCCCGGAGTAAACGCCACACTCCCGCTAATCGTCAGGACGATATATCGAGCTTGGGGCATGCCGGTTGCGGCTGAATGCGGACTAAAGCGCCCTCGGCTGGAGTGGCTTCGGGTAGCGGGTCCGGGGAAGCCGCGCATCTTCCACCAGAAGTAGAGCTTGCGGACACGCGGTGGTTAGTTGCAGAAAATGGCGTTATGGATATTCGAAGACCGCTCCAAACGGTCGCGGCTCGGAAGGAGATCTTGCAGCCGGCGTCCAGCGGGGCCCCGGTATTGCGCCGCGATGTCTTTCAGGTTCCGGACAGTGCCGCCACGTCCGCTGTGATTGTCATTTGCCAGGTGGAGGGCCTTTCCGGCACCGCTTACTTCGACGAGGTTTCACTCAGTGTGGGCGTCCCGAATACATGGAAGGAGGCGCTGGGTGTTCCTGACCCCGGGAGTAGCCTTGCCGCTACCGTCACTGTGGATGCCGGCAAGTCGATTCGCCAGATTCCCAGCACATTGTATGGCGATAACCTCGAATGGGTTTGGGATGGCGGAGGCCTTTGGGACGTTTCGAAGGCGGCACTGAATAGTTCCTTGCTTCGTTTGACCCAGGCGGTCGGGACGACGCTTCATCGCTTTCCCGGCGGCATGTTCGCGGACTATTATGCCTGGCGGAATGGAGTGGGTCCACTCGGCTCGCGACCGGCTACCAATGCTACGCCGCAAGGGCCGTTCTCCGTCCATCGATTCGGTACCGACGAAGCGCTGTCCTTCGCCGGCCAAACCAACGGCCAACTCCTGATCACGGTTAACGTGGTGACCGCCACAGCGGCTGACGCAGCAGCCTGGGTGCGGTATGTCAACGGTGCAAGCCGCCGTGTTCTCTACTGGGAAATAGGCAACGAAGCATACGTCCCAGGACCAGCCTCGCTGTCGCCTGAAACCTACGCTGCCCGTTTCCTGCAGTTTGCCAGCGCGATGCGGGCGGTTGATCCCGGCATCAAGATTGGAGCGATCGCGGACGAGAATTTTTCGCTGGTTGCACCGAGGCAATATCCCGACTGGACGGAGAGGGTAGTCGCGCTCGCCGGAAACCAGATCGACTTCATCGCGCTCCATTGCGCCTACGCTCCAGCGCTCAATCAGGATTTGGGCTGGAATAGCAGGACGGTATACTCGGCGATGCTGGCGGCGCCGCCCATGATTGCGCGCCACTTGGCCGATCTTTCCCGCCGCTTGGATGCGCTCACTCCCTCGCGGACAACTCCGATTCAGATTGCGATCACGGAATGGGGTCCGTACTTCCAGACAGATCCCAGCGGGCGCTATGTCGACCATTTGAAAACCTTGAGTTCGGCCCTTTTTGCGGCGAGCACAATCAAAACGTTCGTTGAATCGCCAAGAACCGAAATTGGGAACTTTTTCAAGCTGGTAGATCCCCTTTTTATGGGCTGGATTGGGATGCGGCAGGAGGTATACACAGCCAAAGCCTCCCTGCTGGCAGTGCAGATGTTTCGCAGTTACTTCGGACCTCAGCTGGTCACCACAGCTACGGTCTCTCCCACCTACGATTCACCGGCAGTGGGCTGGGTGGACGCGGCCGGCCAGGTACCCTACTTAGAAGTGGTCACTTCAAAATCAAGCGATTCCAAGACGCTTTATGTATTAGGGATCAACAAACACTTCGACCGCAGCGTACGCGCACATATTCAGGTCCAAAACTTCGCGATGGCTGGACGGGCAACGGTGTATACCTTAAGCGGTACGGCTCCGGACGCGAATACGGGAACGGTGCTGCCAAGTATTCCCCTTGTGAATTGGGCGGCACAGGCTCAAATCGGGCCGGCATCCAGATTTGTGAACGGCGGCCCCTTGGAAGTAGGAATCTCCAACACCCTTCTGTCGAACCTGGGATCGGATTTTGACTTCGTATTTGCGCCCCACTCGGTAACTTCAATTGCGTTAGAGGCTCGCTGAGGCAAGGGGATTCTGGCGGCCGGCATGAAGTTAGCGCAATTGCTTGGCACCCCGGGCCCTACCCGTGGAAGATGAATAACCACAACACCACGGCGAAAACGGCTGACTATTTCAGACCAAAATAATCTGTCTGTCGGGAACTGGCATTGAATGGCGACCTTCACTAGTTCACTAGCCGGATGCCGGAGTGGTGTCGCCTGCGCGATTATGGTGGTTTGCCGTCTGGATTCCTTGCTGCGAATCCCGGTCGTCGCCTGAATACCGTTTACCCTAAATCCAGCAGTCGGAGCCATTCAAGATCGAGGCGATCTTTCGCCGCAAGCAGTTGCAATGAAATCAGTTATTAGATGACACGCGATCCGCGGCAGCCGACGCGCCGGATTTAGGAATTGAGTTCGCAACCGGGTTTGAAGGAATGAAACTGTATTCTGCCAAGAATCAACAACTTACAGAACACGCGTAGCTCGTAAGTGATTGTTTCTATGTTCGAGAAATTCTGTCTCCGAAAAGTCGTTTGTATCGGCGGCCTGTAACGGCACTTAACGGCGCCGGACGTCTACTGAGCGAACATTGCCGTTATTGAAATTCACTGAGCAGGCAAAACTATAACGATCCCGATTTCTGCCGTCTCCACCGTCGAACGTGCCCACAATCCAATCGTTTCTGCCTGGATTGTCATCCCGGTTGATGTTAGTAAAATCCACGTCCCTCACACGATAATCCCGGCGCGCTCTTTCCCGCACCGCGTTCTTGCACCCATTCATCGCTTCGGCGATAGGGTATTGGTTTCCGCCACCGCCCCGATACTCGCCGCCACTACCTGGGTAACTACTACCCGGGTAACTACCGCCCGGATAGCCTCCACCACCGCGCCACTCCAGGTCGAATGTATAGCCTTCGCGTCCGCCTTTCGGATCCTCGATTCGAATAACCGCCCGTCCGCCGCTGTTGCGCGGGTCGCGAATCAGTTCCACGCGGCCCCGTCCATCAATTCCCCGAAAACGGAAGTCTGCCGGGTTGCGGGGAAGCGGAGATGTGCACTGAAACCTCCGCCAAATCGATGGACCGCCGGACAAGGTTCGGATGCGGCCTTCCGCACCATAAACCTCCACTTCCGCCACATCGTCAACGTCCACCTCGACGGTACACTTTCCGCCATCGCCACCGCCCCCGGTGATATTTGCCCGGAAGTTCTGTACGCTTTGGGCGTTCGCCTGCGCCACGCAAACCAAGATTGTCGCCGCGAGCGGGAACGACCGATTTTTCATGTCCGTGTCCTCCGCGGTGACTATGAAACGCTAAACTTCAGACGGAAGCATCGTTCTTTCGTCCTGGTTTCGAGCTTTACGCCACGCCTTTCCGCAGGGACTTCCCAATTCCGGCGATCGGCTTTCTAGCGGGGGCCCGGCGCGTCAGCGCGTCACGGCCCACTTCTCCAAACCTTGCCTTCGCTCTCGACTTCAACAATCGGAACTGGGTGTCCGTCAAATCCATCGAGGCGCAGATTTCTTCCTTGGATTCCTCGAAAACATAGAACCGGCGAAGGACCTCTCTCTGCCGCGGGTGAAGCAGGCCCAATGCCCGATTCAAGAGCGTATGCTGCTCCGCGGCCGCAAGAATTCTGTACGGATCGTCCTTGCCGTCGGCGAACACACGTTCCATCATCGCTTCGTCGCAACTGCACTCGGGGCCCGATCGCACCCGAATCTGCGACCACGCCTGGCGCTTGGCAACCGTAACGGCGTAGCCCGGGAACGCCCGCGGATCATCAATGCGTCCGCCCTGAATCGCGTCTATTAAGATGAGAAAGACTTCGTGCAACCGGTCCTTAGATTCCTCGATCGGCAGCCG
>JANXXL010000044.1 GCA_025350625.1 Bryobacterales bacterium
GCTCGACCCGCCGCTGAAGTTCGCCAAGCAAAATATCGATGAAAACGCTGCGCTGGTGGATGTGCTGGCGTCCTGGGGAGTGACGGTCGACAAGGACCTGGTACTGGACACCAGCGGCGTCGGCCAACTCTATGGCCTGGGTCCTGAAATTGCGCTGGTCAGCAGCTACGGGACGCATCCCATTGTGGCGCCCATGAAGAGGCTGGCGTCGGGATTCCCCATCGCCCGTTCGCTCCAGGTTAAGAAGGGCGATAAGACCACGGTGGAGAAACTGTTTGAATCGACCGAAGATGCATTAGCCACTTCCAACCTGGCCTCGGCTGAGATCAAGCCATCTCCATCCGACAAAAAGGGACCGCTGATTCTGGGCGCAGCCGGCACCTTTAACAACGGGAAAGAGAACGCCAACGGGCGATTCATTGTGGTGGGGTCGTCCAGCTGGGTAGCGAATTCGTACTTGCGCCTGGCCGGCAATCGCGATCTGTTCTTGAACATGATGAACTGGCTTTCGGCCGATGAGGATTTGATTTCGATTCGCCCCAAAGAGCCTGAGGACCGCCGCCTGAGCATGACGCGGAGCCAGATGGCCTTGGCATTTTATTCAAGCGTGTTGGCGATTCCGCTCTTGATACTGTTGGCGGGAGTAAGCGTTTGGTGGAAGCGGCGTTGACATTATGAAATGGGGGCGAATGTTGATGGCCGGCGTCCTGCTGGCCGGCCTGGCGATTGCTTTGTGGTGGTCCAACCGCCAGGAAAAAGCTAAGGAAGGCAAGCCTTCGGCGGATGCGCCGCCAAAAATTCTGGCTATCCCCGCGGATTCAGTTAAGCAGGTCCAAATTCGCCACCTCGGGGAGGAGCCAGTCACGGTTCAGTTCAACGGCAGCGGGAAATGGGAGATCACTTCCCCCAAACCAATGCCGGCGGACTCGGTGGCCGTCGCTGCCGTCACCAGCGCGGCGTCGAGTCTCGACTCGGAGCGCGTGGTTGACCCCAACGTGTCTGATTTAGCGTCCTATGGTCTGGCGCCGCCCTTAATCGAGGTCAGCCTGACTGCGAAGGACGGGAAAACGTCCAAGCTATTGATTGGCGAGAACACGCCCACCAGCAGCGCCGCCTATGCCAAGCTCGACGGCGATCCGCGCCTCTTCACCATGGCGACTTCGGCCAAGACCGCGTTTGACAAGGAGGCTAAGGATCTCCGCGACAAGCGCCTGCTGCCCTTCACGCCAGAGAAAATAAGCCGCATCGAAATGTCGGCGCAGAAACAAACTTTCGAATTTGTCCGCAAGGGTGAAACCGAATGGCAGATCGTGAAGCCCAAGGCCATGCGTGCCGATACCATCCAGACCGATGATCTGGTCCAGAAACTCAAAAACGCGGAAATGGATCTGAGCGGAGTTCAGGATGAAAAAAAGAATGCGGCGGCGTTTGCCGCTGCTCCGGTGCTGACGATCGCGAAGGTGACCGATCAGGACGGGACCAAGACGCTCGAGATCCGCAAGTCCAAAGACGACTACTACGCGAAATCGAGCGCGGTCGAAGGCGTCTACAAGGTTTCGAAGATGGCGGGCGACGGGTTGGACAAGCCAGTCGACGCCTATCGTAACAAAAAGGTCTTCGATTTCGGTTTCAACGATCCGACGCACCTTGACGTAACCGATGGCGGCAAGACTTCGGTGTTCGACAAGAGCGGCGAGAACTGGACCTCCGGCGGCAAGAAAATGGATACCACCAGCGTGCAGGCGTTTATCGACAAGTTGCGCGATCTTGCAGCCGCAAAATTTGTCGATACGGCTTTCACCACGCCGTTGGTCACCGTGACCGTCGTCTCGAATCAGGGCAAGCAGCGGGAGAAAGTGGAAATTGCCCCGGCGGCTTCGGGCGGCAACTTCCTGGCGCGGCGGGATGGCGATGCGTCATTCTATGAGTTGGAGGGCAAGGTGATCAAGGACTTGCGCCAAGCAGTGGGAGACGTGCGCGAAGCTCAGCCGGAAAAGAAAAAGTAGTGGGCCTGGGCCTCATTACCGATCTTTACCAGCTCACCATGGCCGCCGGCTACTTCGAGGCCGGTAAGACTCAAGATCGCGCGACCTTCGAACTCTCCGTACGGCGGCTGCCATATAATCGCAATTTCATTCTGGCTGCGGGGCTGGCGCAGGCAGTCGAATATCTGCTCAGCTTCCGCATCCTGCCGGAGGAAATTGCGTACCTGCGCGGTATTCCGCAGTTCCGCTATGCCAGCGCCGCATTTTTCGAGATGCTGGCTGAATTGCGCTTCACCGGCGACCTGTTCGCGGTGCCGGAGGGCACTCCTGTGTTCGCCGGGGAACCGTTTCTGACGGTCCGCGCTCCCGTGATTGAAGCGCAGATTCCGGAGACGTACCTGCTGGCGATGATCGGTTTCCAATCCTCGATCGCCACCAAGGCGGCGCGAGTAGTGAAGGCGGCGCTCGGTCGCGATGTGGTGGAGTTCGGGACTAGGCGCGCACATTCACCCGAAGCCGGGGTGCTCGCGGGACGGGCGGCATATATCGGCGGTTGCGTGGGTACGAGCAACGCCGAAGCCGGGTTCCGCTACAAAGTGCATGTTTTCGGGACGGCGGCGCATTCCTGGGTAATGTCATTTCCGAGCGAACGGGCAGCTTTCGAGCAGCTCCAGAAGTTATTGGGCGAGCGCACCACCTACCTGATCGATACCTACGATACGATCGAAGGCGCGAAGCTGGCGGCATCGTTGGGACGGCCCCTGTGGGGTGTACGGCTCGACAGCGGCAATTTGATCGAGCTGGCTCCAGCAGTGCGCAAAATTCTGGATGACGCGGGTCTCACCGATGCCAAAATCATGGCGACCGGCGATCTGAACGAATATAAGATTCACGAACTGGTGGCCGCGCAGGCGCCCATCGACGTATTCGGCGTAGGAACGGACCTGGCGACTTCCGCCGACGCGCCGTCGCTGGGCGTCATTTACAAGATGGTGGAGATGGAGAGCGCGCACCAGCATCGCTATACCGCCAAGTTCAGTCACGAAAAGAACACGCTGCCGGGAGCCAAGCAGATTTTCCGGCACGGAGATCACGATGTGCTGGCGCGCTCCACCGAGTGCATCTCGTGCGGGGGTGAGGCGGCGGAGGCGCTGCAACGTCCGGTAATCCTGGGAGGCAAGCTGGTGGAACCGCTGCCTACTGCAGCGCAGGCCAAGCGCTACGCGGCGGAACGTATGGCGCGGCTGCCGGCTCCCTGTCATAGCCTGTTCCAGGTGGAGAATGCCTGGCGCGTGGAATTGAGTCCGGCGTTGAAAGCACTGGACGAAAGTGTGCGCAAGGAACATGCCGGGTGAACACCGTATTTTTCGACATAGACACGCAGATCGACTTCTTATATCCCGCTGGCGCGCTGTATGTCCCGGGAGCAGAGAAGGTGGTCGAGCAGATTGCCGCCCTAAACCGATTCGCAGGCGCTCATGAAATTCCGGTAGTCTCGACCATGGACGCGCATACCGAAGACGACCCTGAATTTCGAGCTTGGCCGCCCCACTGTGTGGCGGGTATGAGGGGCCAGCACAAGCCGGAGGCTACGCTCTTGAGCAGGCGCATGATAGTGCCCAACGCAGACGTTGCGTTCAACCTCGACAGCACACAACAAATTTTGCTCGAAAAGCAAACCTTCGATTGCTTCACCAACGTAAATCTGGCGCGATTGCTGGAACGTTTGGATGCCAAGCGCTACCTGGTCTATGGAGTCGTGACGGAGATCTGCGTAAAATTCGCCGCGTGGGGCCTGCTCAAGACGGGCAAACGAGTGGAACTGGTCACCGACGCGGTGCGCAGCTTGAATGACGCTGCTTCGGCGGAAATAACCGCCTCGTTCGTGGCAGCAGGCGGAGTGCTCACCACGGTAAGCGCGGCTACATCCTGAGGTTAGGCGAAATCCCCCTCGCTTATCGTCACCGGCAATCTCGTTCTTCCGCATAAAAACGACGCCAGGGTGGCGCTGAGCGCAGGCAATGAAATCGTCCAGGGGCCAACACTTTTCCGGAGATTTTTATTTCAGGTTCCGCACTAAATAATCAAAGCACGAGCTCCTCCGAATCGTGCACTGGGCGTTCCTGCCGTAGACGGTTAAAGCAAATCCGCCTAAGGGGGAACGCCCTTTCTTGTCGCGGCCTCTCCCGAAGCCCCGCTAATCGGATGGCATACTAATGTGATGCGCGTGAAAGAACTGGCTGCCTTCCTGGAAGCTCCTTTTGAGGGCGATGGCGAGCGGGTTTTGCGCAAGGTGGCTGCGCTTGCGGATGCGGGGCCGGAGGATCTATCGTTTGTGACGGGTAGCCAGCCGGGGAAGCGCGCTGCAGCATCGGCGGCCGGCTGCCTGCTGGTTTCGAGCGATTTTGACAATGTGGACCGGCGCACTATAGTGCGCACGGCACACCCCAGGGCGGCGGTGGCGCGCGCGATTTCAAGACTCCACCCGAAAGTGGAAGCGGCCTCGGGCACACATCCCTCAGCCGTCATTGGACCGGGAGCGATCATCGAACCGGGAGTGCACGTGGGGCCTTTGGTTTCGATTGGCGCGGGCGTGCGGGTGGGCGCAGGGAGCTCGATCGGCGCCGGTTGCGTCATCGGCGATTATGTATCGATCGGAGAGAAATGCACGCTCCATCCCGGAGTGACCCTCTATCGGGACGTCACGCTGGGGCGCGAAGTAGTGCTGCACGCCGGCTGCGTTATCGGCGCGGATGGTTTCGGTTATGTGCTGACGGACGGTATTTACGAGAATTTTCCGCAGATCGGACGCGTCGAGATCGGGGACCGCGTCGATATCGGCGCAAATTCCTGCGTGGACCGCGCGGCGCTGGGCGTGACGTCGATCGGCGACGGGACCAAGATCGACAACCTGGTGCATGTGGGACACAACTGCCGCATCGGGCGTAATGTGGTGGTAGCGGCGCAAACCGGATTCTCCGGCGGAGTGGTGGTCGAAGACTACGCGGTAATCGGAGGACAAGTGGGTGTGGGCGACAAGGCGCGCATTGAATCGCGGGCAGTGGTGGGCTCGGGAAGCGGCGTGCTGACCTCAAAAATCGTGCGGGCGGGGCAACCAGTCTGGGGCACCCCGGCGAGGCCGCTCAAGGAACACCTGGAGCAGTTGGCGGTGCTGAGCCGGCTGGCCAAGCAGCGGAAAAAGGAGAAGCCGCGGTGACCGATACACCCGCTATTGCTTCCATTCCAAAGTCTCGACCACGCTGACGCGCGACTGCGGATACACCGTCAGGCGAAAACGTACGGACTGCGAAGCATTGCGATAGATCAGGCTGCCGTTTTGGAGCTGCGCGGCGTCGAGGACCACGGGTTTGGTGTATCCGCCGTCGTCGATTTCAAGCAAGCCTTTCTGCGCCGAGCGGACGGCGGGGGAAACGCGGTTCCACGTCACGCTCAAGTTGTCGCCGGTTTTTTTGACCGATAGCGATAGCGCGAATTCTTGCGCCGTATTTGCAGCCCCACGCGCTCCGGCGGTCAACGCTAGCTGATATCCCAGGGCCACTCCCAAGAGCAGGAACACGAAAGTGAGCGGAAACCACACCCAACTGCTGCGCCATCGCGGCGAGGGCTGCTCGGGGAACGGGGGTCCGGCGGCCGTAACGGTAGGCTCCGCTTCGGCGATTTTTTCGGCGGCAAGCGCGGCGGCGAGCGGAGGACTCTCGATCCGCCGGTCGAGCACTCTTTCCGGGCGGGCTTCCATGAGCGGGCGCCGCGATGCCGGCTCCTCCCCGAGGATTTCGCGGCGATGCATAGGAAATTCCAGGGGAGTCTTTTCGGGAAACACTCCGTACTCGCGAACGAAGAAACCGCCGACGCTGACTTTGGTAGCGTAAGGCTTAATGAGCAGCGCCACACTTGCCGCGCCGGGAAAAAAATTGTCCAGGAGTTCAATATCTCCCGCTTCGAGAGAAAATCCGTCGCGGGTGTGGCTTCGAAAATAGCCTACTCCGTAAGCCAGAGGCGACGCGCTCGGCTGCAGACGCCGAAAGCAATTTTCGAAAGCGACTCCATCTTCTTCGGTGAACAGATAGGACGGACCACGCCGGTATTCGCACGGGACCGTCTCGAAATCCTCAATTCGGACAATCGCCGGAACGCCGGGGCGAATGGTGCCGATCAGTACGCCGCCGATTTCAGCGCCGCGCTTGGGCATCGCGCCGAAACCGCGCATGACTTCCGCCGCCAGGCGATCTACCACGTCCAACCGCAGGTGAATTACCACCGCTTGGCCAGAGACCCCCCAGATGTAGTAGCCGGCGGGATCTTGTGTTGGGATCGCCATTTCAGTTACCGTTTCATCGTACTACGGTGACTGGAACGCTCTACATTGTCGCGACGCCGATCGGCAACCTGGAAGACATCACGCTGCGCGCGTTGCGTGTCTTAAAGGAGGTGGATTGGATCGCCTGTGAGGACACTCGGCAAACCCGCAAGCTGCTGGAACATTTCGGCATCGCAACGGCGATGATGAGTTACTACGAGCACAATGAAGCCGCCCGCGCAGCGGAATTGGTCGAACGGATGATGACCGGCGCAAGCGTCGCGCTGGTCACCGATGCCGGCACGCCCTTGGTCTCCGATCCTGGTTATCGCTTGGTGCAGGCCGCGATTGCGGCGGCGATACGAGTGGTGCCAGTTCCCGGACCATCCGCTGTGGTGGGCGCGTTGAGCGCGGCAGGTCTGCCTACAGATGCGTTTCGGTTTTGCGGATTCCTGCCGCCAAAATCCTCGCAGCGAAAAAAAACTCTGGAGCAACTGAAGCCCGAAACCGGCACCCTCATTTTTTACGAGACTCCGCATCGCATTCTGGAGGCGCTCGAAGATGTGGCGGCCGTGATGGGAACAAGGCCAGTAGTGGTAGCGCGCGAACTCACGAAACTGTACGAGGAGTTTTTGCGCGGGACAGCGGCCGAGGTGCGAGCGCAACTGGCATCGCGGCCGTCGGTAAAGGGCGAAATCACACTACTGGTCGGCAAGAGTGAAACGTTGGAAGTGGACGACACGCCTCTCGAGGAAGCGGTGCGCGCCGCTGAAAAGGAAGGTTTGCAGCGCATGGAAGCAATCAAGCTCGTGGCCCGGCAGCGCGGGTTATCGAAACGCGAGGTCTACCGGCTGATTGCGGGCGACAAGGGCCGCTGAGCGGCCGGGCAGCAAGTTACCGCGCACGGTTGCGGCTCCCGCTCCGCCAATTCGGCAATCATGCGAATGATGGCCGGGTGCGTGCCGACGGTGCCTGCCCGCACCATGCGAACACCCAACTCGTCACATACGGCGCGCGCTTCCGTGTCTAGATCGTAGAGCACTTCCATGTGATCCGAAAGGAAGCCGATCGGCGCAATGATGGTGTCCCGCGGAGTTTCGCGCAAGTAATCGCAGATATCCGGACCGAGCCAGGGCTGTGACGGCGGCCCGCTGCGGCTCTGGTAGACCAGCTTCCAGTCGCTCACGCCGACGGCTTTTGCGAGCCGGCACGAAGCGGCTTCGAGTTGTTCCACATAAGGGCTCCCCTGCGCCATCGAGACCGGCACGCTGTGCGCCGTGAACACCAGGCGCGCTCGAGGCAGTTGGGCCACAGCCGCCCGCACGCGATCCGTCATCGCTTCGAGGAACAGCGGGTGCCCGGAAAATGGCGGAATTTTTACAATTTCCGGGGCGTCGTCCCCCACGGAAGCGCGCGCGCCCTCGATGTTTTCGAGATACTGGCGGCATCCGGAATAGGAGCCGAAGGCCGAAGTAGGAAACGCGACGGCCCGGCGAATTCCGTCCTCGCGCATCTGGCGAACAGTATCTGCCAGCATCGGATGCCAGTTGCGGTTGCCCCAATAAATCGGGATGCTCACCGCCTCACGCAACTTGGCGATCAACTCGCGATTTTGATCGTTGATGGGGCTGCGGCCGTTGAAATGGTAGTAATGCTCGGCTACTTCGAGCATCCGCTCGCGCGGCACATTGCGGCCGCGCAGCACATTTTCGAGAAACGGAATGACATCCTCGCGCTTTTCCGGACCGCCGAAGGACACAATCAACAGGGCATCGAAGCGCGACACACTCCCATTGTAACTGGGTATACTGAAAGTCCTGCGCGCAGAAGGCGTGCTACCCAGCCCATCATGCTCGCTCTCACCATCGCGGCAACGGTTCACATCAGCGTTCTCGGTTCCTTTCACCCGGTTCAGTTCGAATTACAGCCGGCGGCGGGACAGACGCTGATGGTCGAATCCGAGGGGCGTACGGAGGTGCTCGAAGGTGAGCATACGCTGCCGCTTACAGGTCCGGCCAAAGTTGCCGGGCGCAACGGCGCGGCGGTGCGTTTCCGGCTGGCGCTGCCGGGAAGCGCAGCCCGCGAGTATATCGGCAAACTTGAGGTGCGGCGTGCGGGCGTGGAATTGCTCGCGATCGTGGAAATGGATCGCGAAACCGCAGTGGCAGCCATCGTCGAAGTGGAGGGCGCGGCGGGCCTCCCCGACGAAGCGCGGAAGGCCCAGGCAATCGTAACGCGTTCCTACCTCGCGGGCGCGCACAACCGGCATCTAGGCTACGATTTTTGCGATTCCGAGCACTGCCAGCTTCTAAAGGGACTTTCCCACCCCACCAGCGCGGCCAGCCGCGCGACCCTCGCCACTCGCGGCCAGGTGCTGGTTTATAAGGGCGATGTAGTGCCCGCCATGTATTCGGCCAACTGCGGCGGACACACCAAGACGCTCGCGCAAACCAAGTGGGCCACTCCGCAGGCGGGCTATCCGTTCTTTTCTGTGGTCTGCCCGCTTCGCGGAAAGGCTTTGGGCCACGGCGTAGGAATGTGCCAGATGGGCGCTATCGACATCGCTCATCACGGCTACAACGCGCGCATCATTCTAGGTCATTACTTCCCGGACACCACGATTGAGGCATTGTCTGGGCAGTGCTCCCGCCGCTCGCGGAGCGCTCGCAGCTAACGCGGGTACGGGTGCCCGCGTAGTGCAGTAAGCGCGCGATAAATCTGCTCCGCCAGCACCACCCGCGCCAGTTCGTGCGGTATGGTCATCGCCGATAGCCCAACCAGCAGATCGGCGCGTTTTTTCCATTCCTCGGGCAGCCCATCGGCGCCTCCGATAAGGAAGACCAGGTCCCGCCCATCGCGCTCGGCTTTATCCACCAGCAAAATGAACCCGGCGGAATCGAGAGCACGGCCGGCCGGATCAAGCAGAATCTTCGAAGCCGACGCATGCTTGATCCAGGGATCAAAACGCCGCGGCTGAATCTCGCGCATCGCGCACTTGGCGAAACGCGACGACCGCTTGATGTATTCCTCGGCCATTGCATTGGCGTGCCGGTCGCGCGCCTTGCCGATGTAATAAAGCAGCAGCTTCACGCTTTACGGAAAAACGGTATGCCGTTGCGGTCCTCTGTGAAATCGACCCGGTCGCCGATAGCAACGCGATCTCCGTCAACGCGCACCGTGAGGCGTCCGCCTTCTTCGAGCGAGACGATCGCCAGTTGATACGGCGCGTCGGCCACGAACTGCTCCGGCGCCGCGTGGACCACGGTTTCGGTGTAGACCACTCCACTCTTCATAACGCCCCCAAGATCGTGACCACGGCAGTCGCGCCCGAGCCGCCCAGATTCTGCGCCAGGCACAACGAATGGCGCGCCAACTGGCGCTCTCCCGCATCGCCGCGAAGTTGCATCACTAGGTCGCAAATCTGTCCCACGCCGGTTGCCCCCACCGGATGCCCCTTGGACTTCAAACCGCCACTGGTGTTGATGGGAAGCGGCCCGGTCAACCGGGTACAGCCCGCCAGCGCGTACGGACCGCCTTCCCCTTTCTTGACGAAACCCAAGTCTTCCGTAGCCAAAATTTCGGCAATCGTGAAGCAATCGTGTAATTCGGCGAACTGGATGTCTTTAGGCGTGACTCCGGCCATCTTGTAGGCCTTTTGTCCCGCGGCGACCACCGCTCGAAAGGTAGTGATGTCGTCCTTTTGATCGAGAGCTACATAATCCGACGTCTGGGCAATGCCCATAACCTTGACGGGCCGGCCGGTGAATTCGGCGGCCCGTTCGAGAGGCGCGATCAAAACCGCGGCGGCCCCGTCGCTGATCAGAGAACAATCGTAGACCGTCAGAGGCTCGGATATTGGCTTGCCTTTAAGGGCCTGCTCCATGGTGATGATCTTGCGCATGTGGGCCTGCGGATTCTTGGCCCCATTCTCATGGTTCTTCACCGCTACCGCGGCCATCTGTTCCCGGGTGGTGCCGTACTGATACATGTGGCGTCTGGCGATCATGGCGAACAGCGCCGGGAACGTGGCGCCCGCGCGGACCTCGCCGCAGGTGTCCCCCGCTCCCGCCAGGATCTCGGTGACCTTAGGAGTGGTCTGCGAAGTCATCTTTTCGACCCCCGCGACGAGTACTACGTCGTTGAGGCCGGCCGCCACGCTCGATACGGCGTGATAAAAAGCCGACCCGCTCGATGCGCAGGCGGCCTCAAACCGCGTGCACGGAACGCCGGTGATCCCCATGGCCCCGGCAATATACGGCGCCAGGTGATTCTGCCCCACAAAAGATGGACCAGCAAAATTGCCCAAATAATAAGCCTCCACTTGTGAAGGACTTACGTGAGCATCCGCCAAGCACTTCTCGCCCGCCTCGACCGCCAGCGACCGAAGGTCCCGATCGGGAAATGCGCCAAAATTTGTCTTGCCGATACCAATAATAGCTACAGGCCTCATATATGATTAGGATAGCGCCGCTCGAGAGCGGTGGATAGCATCGATTCAGGCTGCACGCTTGGGCTACCTGAATCGTCATGTTGGTGTAGGGCAAATCCGCCCCGGACCAGCAATGACCGTGCTATCGGCATCATTCGAACGCGAGATGAGCGAGATCCCAGGCTCGACCCGATACGACGCGGCTGCGCTCGCCTCTGAGGCGCAGACCCGGTTTGTGTCCGAGAACATGCGCCGCGTGTTCCTGCTGATCTACCGCATCGTGGGCAACGTGCCCGACGCCCAGGACCTTACCCAGGAAGCGTTCATCAAGGCGCTGCAGCGGCAGGATCAACTGAAGGATTTGAACAAAGCCGCGCATTGGTTGTCGCGCATCGCCAGTAACACCGCTATCGATTTCCTGCGGCGGTCCGGCCGCGTAAGCTTTTCCGAGCTCGATGAGATGCCCGAACCGGTGACGGTTTCGGCGATGGAGAGTCCGGAACAGATGGTGTTGCGAACCGAGCGCCGCGAGTACTTGGAATCCGGCTTGGATATCTTAACCGAGCGGGAGCGGACCGCGTTGTTGTTGCGCGACGTAGAAGATCTTCCGGCCGAAGAAGTAGCGGAGCGATTGAATTGCTCCAAGGCGACGGTGCGGTCGCATATTGCGAATGCCCGCGTGAAGCTGCGGAAACATTTCGCCCGCTTGCAGAAAAGGGGCCTCGCATGAATTTCCTGACGAGGCATCTGCCGCAATCCGATTTGGCGCTCTATGCCGGTGGCGATTTGTCCCTATGGCGGCGGACGATCACGCGGGCGCATCTGAATAGTTGTGCCGACTGCCGGGGATGGGTGGCGGTCTACCGTACGGATCGCGAGTCTCTGCGGACGCTGGCGACGGCGATGCCGGCCGGGGTGAATTGGGATCGGCTCGCGCTCGAGATGTCCGCGAATATTCGCGTGGGCCTGGCTGCGGGCGAGTGTGTGACTCCACGGATCCGCAAGCCAGCTTTAGCCACGGGATGGCGTGTGGCAGCCGTTGCCGTCGGCATCATCGTCCTGCTGGTAAGCGCCTGGTGGTTGAATATGCCGCGATCCGAGAGTATCGCGTTGGGTCGCGTGGCGAAGAAAATTGTGCAGGCGCGCCCGTGGAAGGGCGGAATTCTGGCACTTGAAGACCGTGGACCTTTAGTCGAAATTTCCGCGGCTGGGATTCAATTGCAGCAGAACGGCGGCACGCTCGGCATGTCGCAAGGCAAAGAGCGGCCGGTGACGGTGACTCTCAGCGTGCAGGGATCGGCGCGGGCCCGCTACATCGACGCAGACACCGGTCAAGTGACCATCACAGGCGTCTATGCGCAGTAGAGTTTTAGAGACGCTGTCTTTGATTCTCGCGTTGACCAGCGGGCTAAGCGCACAGCAGAATCTCGCGCACAAAATCGACTTTCCGCACGACGCTCCGGTGACGCTGGCAGGAGACGAATGGGGTGGCTCTGCGGCCACCGTTCGAGGCGGGGCTTATGCGATTGACGTGAGGGTGGCATTATCGCTGCGGAATGCCAGCCAGCGCCGCATCCGCGGGATCACGCTGGCGGTGCTGGCGCAAGAGGCCACGCCGGGGGGCAAAGGCTCGATCTCGGTGCCGAGTCTTGATGTCGCGCCGGGCGAAACTTTTTCGGTGCGCGGCGATTTGCACCTGTTGCGGCCGATCGGGGCGGGCGCGAGCCCGATGGTCGAGGTCAGCCTCGACGGCGTTCTCTTCGATGACCTGAATTTTTACGGTCCCGACAAGCTGCATTCGCGGCGGACCATGATGGTTTGGGAACTGGAAGCCCGGCGCGACCGCCAGTACTTCAAGGCGCTGCTTGACCAATCCGGACGCGACGGATTGCAGAAAGAAATGCTGGCGAGTCTGGCGCGGGATGGCGACCGGCCCCAGTTCGGCGTACAGATGGTTCGCGGCCGCGCGACCAACACCGACCCCGAACGCGATTTACAGTTCGCCTTCCTGCGATTCCCGGATGCCCCGGTCGAACCGATGGAAGGCATGGCGCGCATCGCGGGCAACGAGGCGCGCGAGCCTAAGCTGGTGGTGCATAACCGTTCTCCGCGCGTGATCCGCTACCTGGAGATGGGCTGGATTGTTCGGGATTCGCAGGGGCGCGAGTTTTTGGCGGCGTCCATGCCTTCCGAGATGCGCCTGCCGCCCAGAAGCGTCAGCCAGATTCCGCAGGACGCGACCTTGCGCTTTGACCCGCGGACATCGGTAGAAAGCATGACCGGTTTCGTATCGAGTGTCGAATTCATCGACGGGTCGATGTGGATTCCCAACCGCGCCGAACTGGACGATCCTGTGCTCCGCCGCGTAGTCGCGCCTTCTCCCGAGGAGCAACGCCTGGTGCAGATCTACCGCAAGCGGGGCATCGTTGCGGTCATCGAAGAACTGAAGAAATTCTAGCCGCACGGTCCATGAAGTTCTATCAGAAGCCAAACTGCACCACCTGCCGTAAGGCCAAAAAGTGGCTCCAGGCACAGGACGTCAAAGTGCAAGAGATCGATCTCAACCAAGGTCTCAGCGAAGGCGAGATCGAGGCGCTTATCGGCACCGGCGACTACACTAAGTTCTTAAACTTTCATAACGCGCTTTACCGCGAGCGAAAGATGAAGACGAATCCGCCCACGCGTGCGCAGGCAATCAAGCTGATGTCCCAGAATCCCAACCTGATCCGGCGGCCCATTTTGGTGCGTGGATCTAAGGTCGTACTAGGCTTCGACGAAGAACAGTTCCGCGAGCTGAGCGGACGCTAACTTTACTCTGATTCGGTCTCCCCCCGTCGATAAGCTTACGTGGGGAACGAACCCAAACCATATCTGACCTTCCGGGTGGCGCGCAAGGACCTGGCGATGGAGGCGGGGCGCGTGCGCGGAATCCTGCCCTACAGCGAACTCGAGCCGATGCCCGGGATGCACCCCGGATTGCTCGGAATCACCAGTCTCCAGGGACAACTGATCGGCGTCATCGATCTGCGCACCAAATTGCGGCTGCCGCCTGCCAGCCGGGGAAGCCAGCCGAAAATCGTCGTGTTGGAAATCACCACCGGCGACCGCCCGCAGCTCGCCGGCTTTGTCGCAGACCGGATTTCCGACGTAGTGGTCTACCGCGATCGCGATCTGCGTAGTGGCGCATTGCGGGGCAAAGGCCGTCCCCGCAGACTGGTGGATTTCGACAGGCTGGTCACGGAAAGCGAAATGGCGGGCTTATGGGCGCTCACCCCTTAAGTCCGGCAAAGGCCTGCTCGATTTCCTGCTTAGCTTCGGGCGTAATCGCGGTCAGCGGCAAGCGTGGCGGACCGCCATAATAGCCGTTCAGATCCATGGCGTATTTCAACCCGGGCACGCCGTACTTCACGGTCACGAGTTGCGCGGCGCGCAGTATCCGGCGCTGCCAATCCATGGCGGCAGCGAAATCCCGGGTACGGTGCGCTTCCCAAATGCTGACGGTAGTGAAGGGCGCGGCATTGGCGAACGCAAGGACGGCTCCCGCGCAACCGATCGCGAGCGATGGCGCAAGAATGGGCGCCGAACCGGTCAAAACCTGAAAGCCGGGCTGCACTTCCTGAATCATCTGGATACACTTCTCCAGACTCACCGAACTTTCTTTGATCGCGAAAATATTGGGATGGTGCGAGAGAGTCGCGACGGCCTCGGGCGATAGGTCGACGCCCGTAACCTGCGGCCAGTTGTAAATCACTAACGGAATTTTGATCTGGTCCGCGACGGCCCGGAAGTAGAGAATCTGGGTGTCCATCTTATGCACCAGATTCTTGTAATAGTGCGGCGTGCGCACCATCGCGGCCTTGTACCCGCGTTCTGCGGCGGCGTTGGTGAGCGCGACTGTTTCGCGGACGCTCTCCATACCGGTCCCACAGATCAGGATCTTGTCGGAGGCAGCATATTCCGCCACCCATTCCCACATCAGCAGTTTTTCTTCGGTCGAGAGGTAAACGCTCTCGCCGGTAGATCCGCAGACTACATAGCCGGCAAGACCGGTGCGATTCCATTTTTCGACGTTATGCTGAACCTTGACTTTGTAAAGCTCGCCACGGTGATCGAAAGGAGTGGCAATGGGGGGAAGAATGCCCTGCAGCTTAAACATAGAGGACCGTTGCGGGGCGGGCTTTTCATACCCGCCCCCACGGAAAGACTACTTAACGAAAATGATCAACAACGTGAAGATCGCCAAAGACTCAATGAACGCCAAGCCAAGCACCAATAGCGTCTGGATGCCGGCCCGAGCGCCTGGGTTCCGCGCGACCGCTTCTGCCGCGCCCGCTACTGCTTTACCCTGCCCGAGTCCACACAGTCCCGAGGCAATGCCCATGCCGAGCGCCGCTCCGACGAACCGCAGCTCGCCCGTTCCGACTCCGTAACCGGTGCCTTGCGCGAATGCGGGGCTGGCGGCGACTAAGAGAAACAGTGCCATCAATCCCAATACTTTCAAAGTACTCATGTGTTTCCTTCCTTCCTATGAATTCCGCCAAGGAGGTGGTTCCGGTCCGCCCTGGGGGGTCGGTGGCTCACACTTGGCGGTCGATAATGCCGAACTAAATTGTATCCGCAGCCGCTTCATCCTCGTGAGCGGTTGCGCCCGCTATATAAATCGTCGTCAGCAAAAAGAAAACGTACGATTGGACTAAGGCAACGAACACGTGCAATCCCATGAAAATCACCGGAATGATGATTTTGGTGAGGCTCAGAAAAACGTTGGTCACCTGCTCACCGGCGAACATGTTTCCGTAAAGACGAACCGTGAGCGAAAGCGGACGAATAAACACGCTGACAGTTTCGATGGGCAACATGAACAGGATAATCGCCACGTTCGCGACCGGATGGGGAAAACGCACCGGCCCCGCGAAATGCGCCAAATACTTAATCCCGTGGGCCGCAAAGCCCATCGCATTAAAGTAGACGAAGGTTACCAGCGCGAGGCCCGCTGGAACCCAAGGCGCCATCGTGGGCGATTCGAATGCCGGTACAATTCCTATCAGGTTCAAACTCAGAATAAAGATGAAGATCGTTCCGATATAAGGAATGTATTTTTCACCGTGATGAAGGCCAACTTCGTTAACCGTGGTGGTGAAGAACTCGTTGAGCATCTCGAAGATATGTTGCAGCTTGCCGGGCTTATCGACCGACAGACCGGAACGCACAATTGCAACCGTTAGCACAAGTAGCGCCACCACCAGCAGCTCCATAACTATTGAGTTATCCCACGGATGCTCCGTCGGTCCGGACAAGCCGATCAGGTGGCGTAAGGCATTGCCCGGTCCAGCGAGGTAGTGATTGAACAGGGCGGTGAGCCCCAGCTCGTTTTCCATATGAATTGTGACTTACTTGGAGACACTTAGCCCGAACAGAAGTTCGAGCACAACGGCAAAGAAGGAAACCAACAACCCCATTACGAGGACTGCCGGACTGCTTCGTAAAACATATATCGTAGCATAGACAGCCCCTGCAATCAGCAGATACCGCACCACCAAAAACACTACTGAACCCGCCGCGGGAAGCGTGCCCGAAGCGCCGATTGCATCCGCAAGCTTGAACCAGGAGCGGACCGTGATCAGCGAGAGTCCGGCGCCGATCAAGAAACCCGCCGCGTCGCGCGGCCCGCGAAGGCCGAGCGCCGCCAGAACGCCGATCGCACCGAGCACGATAGCGATACGAGTGATCCGGTCTATAGAAAGTTCAATCACTTTTCGTTGGTTTTGGAGCGCATGTCCCGCATCAGTTGGCGGATTAACTGCACGAAACCGCTGGCAATCCCCAGGATCAAGAATACGATCTTCAGGTAGGTAGTATGCAGCCACAAGTCGAGCGCGTAGCCCATCGCGTAGCCGACAAACGTCGAGGCAGGGAGCGTCATTGCCACGGCAGTGTAGCGCGCCGCCGACACCAGGAAGCGATCCGGCCGTTTGGGATTCACTGCTTCGATTGTAGAATCCGGCGAGCCTGCTGCGCGGTCTCGTTTACCAGCAAGCCCATCTTAGGATGAGTGGGCTCAAAATCCGCCGGGAGGCCGAGTTCAGCCAGCGTCTCGCTGGTGGTGGGGCCGATGGAGGCGATCACAACGCGCTTCAAAGCGTGGCGAACGGCGTCTACGAGGTTGAGTTCCGCCGCCACGCGGAGCAAATGCTCGATCTGCGCAGTTGACGTGACCAGCAGCACGTCAAACTCTCCGGCCGCTATCCGGCGGACGGCCTCGCGCAGCGCACCCAGGTCTTCCGGCAAGTCCCATTGGTAAACCGGGACGGAAGTCACCTCGGCGCCGCGAGCCTCAAGTCCGTCGATAAGCTCCTGGCTCGGGCGGCCGTACTCCTGGATCGCGATGTGTTTTTCGGAGCGGCCTTCCGTAGCGGCCAGAACCTCGCGCCAGGTGTTGGGCTCGGGAACAGTCACGGCCACCGGCACTCCCCACTCGCGCATTACCGCCATCGGCTTGGGACCTCGCACCACCACAGCAATATGCCGCAGCGCTTCGGCGAAACTGCCGGGCGCCCAACGGGTCTCGATAACCTGGTGGAGCAGACGCGTCCCCACCCCGGTCAGCAAAATCACCATATCGAATTGATTATCAAAAAGGCGCTCGGCAAACAACAAAGCTGCCGGGTTCCGTGTGAGCGGGACCTCTCGCATGGAAGGAGCCACGAAAGCATCGCCGCCTTGCCGGCGGATCAAGGCTTCGATTTCCGCAGCGCGCCGACTCTCGATCGATAGCACGCGCAGCCCCTCGAAAGACATAGTTCAGCCTAGCAAAAGTCGAACGGAACAAAGCGATGCGATGGGCCCGCTCGACACTCCGGTCGCGTTTGACCGGGAATTTTGGAACACTCCTACTGCGCGGGAGGAGGCGTCATCTTCGGCTCTGTCTCGCCCCGATGACACGTGTAACAACTCACATGCCTTTTGCCATCGGCAAACTTCGAGTTGATGTCCATCGCCATACGGATCATCATCAGGGCGGTTTCCTTCTTAGGATTGTCGTCGCTGGCGAAATCGCCCTGCACATGACAGTAGGTACACATCACGCCCAGACCTGCCCGAAACGCCTGCATGGTTTGCTGCAGATTTTCAGCCGGAAGGACTTTGAGATTCTTGGGATTCGCAAACGGGCTGGGCCCCTTCTTCTTTTCTTCCTGGGCGGACAGGGTTAAAGACATCACTAACGCAAGTGCTAGAACAAGTAAGCGCATGGGGGAATTATACCCAAAGGAGCACCCCCCGTATGCCATTTATCTAATTCCAAGCGCCGGTTCTAGACGAACAAAGCGCCTTCCCGGTTGCATCATTCTGCGGTGTCAAAAGCTGCAACTTTGGGTTTAAAGCAGCGTCCAATAGGGTGTGAGGAGAGACAACAAGATGAGAACCAGACAACCATTCACTATCAAGCTGGCGGTGGGCGTGGCGCTGCTTGGCAGTGCTTTAATGGCCAAAACGCAGCACCCCAAGACCCTGGAAGATCAGGTGAGACATGAAATCCTGAGCGTTCCTTATATAGGAGTTTTTGATAACCCGGCTTTTGCAATCGACAACGGGGTGGTGACGCTCCTCGGGCAAGTCACCCAACCCGTTGAAAAATACAACATCGAGCAGGCGGTAAAAACCGTTAAGGGCGTGGCGGGCGTGGACAATCGGATTGAGGTTCTCCCGTTATCGCCTTTCGACGATCAGATCCGCTACCGGACGCTGAACACTCTGCTGCGCTCCGCGCCGTTAAATAAGTACTTCCTGGGGGTGCAACCCTCGATCCGGATCATTGTCAAAAACGGCAACGTGACATTGGACGGAGTGGTGCTTAATAACCTGGACCGCCAGGTTGCATACATGGCCGTGAACGGCGTTTCCGGAGTCTTTTCGGTTACTAACAATCTGCGTACAGAAGGCGAGCTGAACCGAGTGCGTTAAACGACAGTTTCCTTCTTCTCCCCCCGCGGCCCGTCGGTTTTTTCAGCGGGCCGCTTCTTTTTTTCCCGGAAAGATCCTCTCCTTAAATCGATCTGGTTGGCTGCCGGGGTGCTCCTCTACCCGCAAATGGCAATATGTGGATCGATTCGTACCCTTTCGGCACCTCCCCGAGACGCTTCGGCGGACGTATTTTTCGAGACAGCATTCCAACCGAGCTGGGAAAGGCGCGCCGCCAGGCTATCGAGGGCATTAGCCGCGCAGCTCAGAACACTGCCCTTATACTTCCTACGCCCACCTGCCGACACGAAATATCCCGCGTGGCGACGGGATCAAGAACTGATCTTCGCTGGGAATTATTCACTAGCGGTGCTCGTCGAGCCGATAAGAAACAATCCCGGAATGGTTGTCAAACTGGTACCCCTCGCGGTTGGAGCGAGCCTTCAACAATGCGGAGCGGCCGCAGCATGAAACCGGCGGCGGAGCGCGAAGCTGTATCGGCCGCGTCGAAGGAGACTCGCTACCCGAGTCAGCAACTGCCGCTCTCTGCGGAGCTGCGCGAGCAACTTATTCTGGAGCATCTTCCTCAAGTGCGGCTGATCGCACGCCGCATCCACGAACGGTTGCCGGAGAGTGTGAGCCTCGACGACCTGGTCTCGACCGGCGTGGTAGGGCTCATCGCCGCCATTGACCGCTTCGACGCTTCCCACAACGTCAAGCTCAAAACTTACGCCGAATATAAGATCCGCGGGGCGATTCTCGATGGCCTGCGCGGTCTCGATTGGGCGCCGCGGCAGCAGCGCAGGCGCTCCAAACAAATTGAAGCCGCCATGGTTTCCGCCGAACATCGCCTGAAACGGTCGGCTACTGAAGAGGAGATCGCCCAGGAGTTAGGCCTGGGAATCGAGGAATATCATGAGTGGCTGGTGGAGATCCGCGGCCTGAACCTGGGGAGCCTCGAAGGCGCTTCCGACGATGAGGATAGCCGCGATCTGCTCAACTTCGTTTCCGACGATGAAGAGGACTGGCCGTCCCGCCTGCTCGAACGCAGTGAGCTTAAAAAACTGCTGGCGCTGGCGATCACCAAGATGCCGGAGGTCGAGAAAACCGTGCTCAACCTGTATTACCGCGAGGAGATGACCCTGCGTGAGATCTCTAAGATCCTGCACTTGCATGAATCCCGCATCTCACAGTTGAAATCGCAAGCCATTCTGCGGCTGCGGGCCTACATGGAAAAACGCTGGCCGCAACCGCGGGGCCTCTAAACTATTCTTCGGGAGAAACCAGGTGAGCGCGTTCGGCGCGCCCTACGCGGGCCTCCGGCGCCTCCACCGTAACGCTTAGTTCCTTGCGTTCCCGCATCAGCGCCAGAGGAATGGCTTTCCCGCGCGCGGCGCGCAATCGCGCGGAGATTTCAGCCGGCGACGCCACTCGTGTCTCATCCACCCGGAGAATCACATCGCCCGCCTTGACGCCGGCTTTTTCCGCCGCAGAACCTTTCATCACGGTGCGGACTAAAACTCCCTCGTTCACTCCGAAATACTGGGCTAATTGCCCGTCGATTGACTCCGCCTCAACGCCCAGCATGGGACTGCGCAGGCCCTGAATAATGCGCGGCACATCCGGCATGCGGAATCCAAATCCGTCGGGCAGCGCCGGAACGGGAGGACGTTCGGCGACTCGCGCCGTTATCGTCTGGGTAGCGCCGTTGCGGAAGACTTCGAGCCTCACTTCGTGGCCCGCGGGCGTCTCGCGCACCAGGCGTGACGATTCCTCCAGGCCTTCGACTTTGATTCCGTTAATCTGCAGCACCACGTCGCCGCTTTTGAGGCCGGCTTTTTCCGCCGGACTGTCGGCGGCCACGCGCGTGATTTCAACGCCGGTCTCTTCGCGGAGTTTCAGCGCCTTGGCGCGCTCCGATGTGAGTTCCTGAATCCCGACGCCCAAATAGCTCCCGGCGGGCATCACCATCCGCGAAGGGGGAATGGGCGCTACCGGCGGCTGCGGCGGAACAGGGTTTTGTCCCATCGCCCACCAGGGAAGCGCCAGCATGCTAAGTAAAAGTGTACTTCTCATAAATAAACCTCTTCAATAAGTCTCGGCCGACGCCTTAATCGAATGCAGCATCTGGCGGGCCCGCTCGCGAACGTCCCTGTCATCTTCGCGGCTCATCAACTCTTGGAGCGCGCCCACCAGTTGCCGGTCAAGTTCCTGTCCCTGATGGCCGTTCAGCGTATCGATCACTCGCGTCCGCATCCCGGTATTGGGGTCATTCAGTAAGACGTGGGCGAGGGCGTTCTGTACCATCGGGTCGCTGGCATAGCGCTCTAACCCTTCCATGGCTTTCAGGCGGACGTTGGTGTTCTCATCATTTGCCATCGCAAAAGCCAGCGCCTCGCGCACTTCAGACGCATCGGCGGCGCCTACCAAAATGGTGACTGTCTGCGCCCGCAGTCCGGGATCCGAGCCTTCCTTAGCCGCCGCTACCAGCAGGGAACGAATTTGCTGGTCTTCGGGGTTTCCAGAGACGATGCGCTGCCGGGTTTCGTCCAATACGATCCGCAGGGTGCCATCCGGCTGGGCGGCGACGTTGCGCACTTGCGCCCCGCCGAAATTGCCCAAGCCCATCGAAGCAACTCCGTTCGCAAAATTCAGGCCAGGTGTGACTTTGGCTGCGAAGAAACCCACGGCCAGCAGCGCCATGGCGCCCATGGGACGCAGGAATTGAATTTTCCACCCGCTCGACATTTGATTCCACCAGTGCGCCCAGCCGGTGCGAGGTTTTTCCCGAATCAGCAGTTCTCCCAAATCCTCCCGGCAGCGGTTTAACAGCGCCGGCGAGGGGGTTACTGCGGCCACGTCCAACGCCTCATGCAGCGCCTTCTGGCGTTCGAGTGCGTCGCGGCACTGCGCACAGCCATCCAGGTGGGATTCGATCCGTTCTTCTTCGTCGAAATCGAGCTCGCCGTAAAGCAGGAGCGCGAACTGGTCCCGAATATTCTTGCAATTCAACGATTCACTCATACAAATTCTCCCAATGCGGTCCGCATTTTCTGCGTCGCCCGGAATAAACAATTCTTGGCCGCTTCCTCGGAGGTCCCCAGCGCCTCTCCGATCTTGCGCAGGCGCAATCCATCATAATGCCGCAGTTCGAACACCATGCGCTCGCGCGGCGTCAGCTGCGCTAAGGCCTCTTTTACGCGCTTTCGTATCTGCCCGCTAAACAAATTCCGGTGAGGATCGCCATCCACCCGTGTTTCGGGCGTGGTGTCCATCCGGTCGAGTGACCCGTCCGGCGTAACCAGCGCGGTCGGCTCTTCCTTGCGAACCTTGCGCCGCCGCATCTGGTCGAGGCATAAATTCGTAGCGATCCGGTAGAGCCAAGTATGGAAGCTGCAATCAAATCGGAATTGATTCAGATTGCGATACACCCTAAGAAAGGTTTCCTGGTAAACATCTTTCGCATCTTCAGGCGATCGCAACATACTTAAAGCCAGGCGCAACACGCTCTGGTCGTAGGCGCGCACCAATTCCTCAAAGGCAGACGTGTCGCCTGCCTGCGCCGCTCGAATGAGCTCCGTTTCATCCACGGGAGCTCCTTCTTTGCGCATCGACCATCGCGGAGATGGTTGCACCACTTGATTGGACGAGGCTGGACGCGAAAAGTAACGGCTAGGCCAGTTCCAATTCGATCCGCTTTTGGGCGGGGTCCAGGTTTGTGATCCGGAAGGAGCGAATCTCTCCTTCGCGGACAGCACTAGGCGCAGTGGAAACGGCCGGCCCCGACTTCCATTTCTGGGCGAGCATGGCGGAAAGCGAGGAAATATCCGTTTTTGAGACACTTGCAGAGGCTTCCGAGGCCTTCCGCTCCGCCAGCTTGCATTGGGCCATGACGCCTTCGCCGAGCTCTACTTTGGCGCGGGTGGCGGAAACGTCCACTACCCGGCCGCTGACGCTGTCGCCGGGTTTGTGCTCGGCAATGTATTCGTCTATGGATGTAGGCACTAACTGCTTGATTCCAAGGCGCAAACGCCGGTGTTCGCGATCTGCCTCCAGAACCTGCGCTTTTACGATTTCACCCACCTTGAGGGCGTCGCTCGGGTGATTCAGCCGCTTCTCATGGCTGATGTCGCCGATGTGAATCATCCCCTCGATGCCGTCGCCCAAATCGACAAAAGCGCCAAACTTGGCGAGGCTGGTGACGGGCGCTTCTACCGACGCGCCCACCGGGTACTTTTTCAAGGCCTCTTCCCAGGGATCGCCAAGCGCCTGCTTCAGCCCGAGCGCAATTCGTTTGTCGGCGCCGTTCACGCCCAGCACGACGACCTCGACCATATCGCCGGGCTTGACGACATCGGCCGCGCGGACATTCTTGCGGGTCCACGACATCTCGGAAACATGAATCAAGCCTTCAATGCCCGGTTCCAGTTCCACGAACGCGCCGAAGTCGGCAACTCGCGTAACTTTGCCGCGAATCCGGGCGCCCGGCTCATACTTTTGCGCCGCCACCGTCCAGGGATCGGGCGCGAGTTGCTTCAGTCCCAGCGAAATCTTGTGCGTGTCCCGGTTGATCTTGAGGATCTTGACTTCGATCTCTTGATCCTGCGAAACCACATCGGAAGGCTTGATGCCCCGCGCGTAGGTCATATCGGAGACGTGCAGCAGTCCGTCGATACCGCCCAGATCCACAAAAGCGCCGAAGTCGGTCAAGGTGCGCACGATGCCGTGCACTACATCGCCCGCCTGCAGCTTTCTGAAAGCTTCCTGCTTGGTTTGCCGCTCGCGCTCTTCCAGAACCACGCGGCGGTCGACCACCACATCCTCAGTGGCGGTGTCGAGTTTGGTGATGCGGCATTCAATATCCTGCCCCACCAGTTTTTCGAGATCTGCCAGCTCGCGTGCCCCGCTGCGGGATGCCGGCATGAAGGCTCGCACTCCCACATCTACTCGCAGGCCGCCTTTCACCACTTCTGTAACGTGTCCCGAAATCACGCTTTTGTCGGCGAAAGCTTTTTCCAGACCGGTCCAATCCTTGGGAATGTCGACGCGGATCGTCGACAACAGGTAGTTGCCCTCTTCGTCACGGCCGCGGATCGACACGATCATTTTCTGTCCCGGTTTTAGTGGGACCGCAGGATCGACCGGCAACACACCATCGGTTTTGCGCCCGATATCGACGAATACGGATTCTGCCGTCACTGATACCACGGTGCCTTCAAGCGTCTCGCCGCGCGCGTGATGGGCCTGCTCGAATTCGTTGAGTATGTCGGCGAAGGAGGTGTCGACCGGAGTCACCTCAGGCGATTCAGGTACGTTTGTTTGGGGCATGCGAGAGACTGCTGTCCCCATATTGTGTCACATTTGGCGGCGCACCGCCCCCGGCAACGCTAGAATATCCTCAGTGCCGTCCACTTGGCGCCGTTACGTACGCCCACAAGACTTCGTCTGGCTTCTGTTCTTCTCGGCGCTGGCCGCGTTCAGCCCGGAACGCAGCCCCCGTACCATTGCCGCGCTGGTGGCGCTGGGAGTGGTGCAGGTGCTGGAGGCGCGTATCGGCGCGCTGACATCGGTAATCCTCAAGCTCGCGCTGTGTTATCTGCTGATCGGTTTCAGCTATGGCGTTTCGAGCAGTTTTTATCTGGTTCTACTGCTTCCGGTGATTTCGGGGGCAACCAACTTTGGATTGCTGGGCGCCACCATCACCGCGCTCGCGGCCTGCGCCGTGTACCTTTCATTCCTGGTTTTCCTGGGACCGAATCAATTCATCCCCGAAGATCAGATTCCCGAACTGGTGCTGCGCGCGCTGTTCCTGCCGGTTGCCGGGTACCTGACCTATCAACTCGCCCAGGCCAACCAGGCGGAAAAACACAAGGCGCAGGAGGCTGTTGAAGAACTCGCCCGCGCCAACCGCAGCCTGCAGGAAGCGCAAGCCGAAGTGCGGCGCGCGGAACGCCTGGCGGCGCTCGGCCAGCTGACTGCGGGTCTCGCGCACGAGCTGCGAAATCCGCTGGGCACTATGAAAACTTCCGCTGAAATGCTGTCGCGGCAGGTCTCTAAAGAGAACGCCGTGGCCCAGGAAATGGCCGGTTTCATTACGTCCGAAGTCGACCGCACGAATTCGCTGATCACCCGTTTCCTCGATTTCGCGCGGCCGCAGCACCTGAAGCTGGAGGTCGCCGACATCACCATCATGCTCGATAGCGCTATCGCCCGTTTCGATCGCGAACAGAAAAGCGCGGGCACGTCGGTCACAGTATTCAAGAATTATTCGCCGGATGTGCCGCCCGTGCGCTTCGACGCGGAGCTGATGGAGCGCGTCATCGCCAACCTGTTGGTGAACGCCGCGCAAGCCAGTCCTCCCGGCGGCGTAGTAACCGTCAAGACCCTATCGAATAACGCCGAAGTGGAGGTGGCCGTGATCGACCGCGGCTCCGGCATCGACCCCAAGAACATCGAGAACATCTTCAATCCGTTTTTCACCACCAAAAGCGATGGCATCGGCTTCGGCCTGGCCATCATTTCGAAAATACTGGACGAACACGGCGGGCGCATCACAGTAGAGAGCACACTCGGCGAAGGCAGTGTATTTCGCGTCTTCCTCCCGCTCAAGCGACAATAGAAAGCACATCAAAACATACATGGGCAAACCCACAATCCTGGTCATCGAAGATGAAGAAAAACAGCGGCGCGTGGTGGGTCTGCACCTCGCGGGCGCGGGCTATGAGGTTAAGGGAGCGGGTACTGCCGAGGAAGGCTGGAAACTCGCCGGCGACGTAGACCTGATCCTGACCGATCTCAAGCTGCCTGGCATGGACGGCCTGGAGTTGCTCGAAAAACTAAAGGCGCAGAATTCCCGCACTCCGGTAGTAGTTATGTCGGCCTTCAGCACTGTCGAGAACGCGGTCGAAGCCATGAAGCGCGGCGCGGTGGACTTCCTGCCGAAACCGTTTTCGCTCGATCACTTGAGCGTGGTGGTCGAGAAGGCGCTCGAAGTAAGCCGGCTCCGCGACGAAAATCGTGAATTGCGCGAAGCCCTGGGGCAGCGCTATCAATTCGAGAACATCATCGGCAGCAGTCCCGCGATGCAGGAGATTTTTGCCACCATCATGCGGGTGGCGCCCACGCGGGCGACGGTGCTGCTCGCGGGCGAAAGCGGCGTCGGCAAGGACATGATCGCCCGCGCCATCCACCAGCACTCGCCGCGCAAAGATCGCCCCTTCGTCAAAATCAAC
>JANXXL010000051.1 GCA_025350625.1 Bryobacterales bacterium
TGTCGCCAAGGGCGGGTCGATTAAGGGCCACAAGAAATTCAAAGGCGAAGTCTACGTGCTGAGCAAAGAAGAAGGCGGACGGCACACGCCGTTCTTCAAAGGCTACCGGCCGCAGTTTTATTTCCGCACTACCGACGTGACCGGCGTGGCGCAGTTGCCGGCGGGCATGGAAATGGTGATGCCGGGCGATAACGTGCAGCTTGAAATCGAACTGATCACGCCCATCGCCATGGATAAAGGCCTGCGCTTCGCCATCCGCGAGGGTGGACGAACGGTCGGCGCGGGTACGGTTTCGGAAATTCTGGAATAGAGGCTAAGCAATATGGCGCGCGAAAATATCACATTTCAATGCACCGAGTGCAAGCGTAAAAACTACACCGGCATGAAAAACAAAAAGACGTCCACGGAACGGCTGGAGATGAAGAAATTCTGCCCTTTCTGCCGCAAGCACCATCCGCATAAGGAGATCAAGTAGCGGCAACCATAGGCTAAAGGCTAATGTTACACTGAGATCTGCTGGCCCTTGGCCGCTATTTGTAGGGGCATAGGCTAACGGTAAACCAGCGGTCTCCAAAACCGCCTTTGGGGGTTCGAATCCCTCTGCCCCTGCCAGGCTTTCCGGTCCGGATTTAGTTAAGAAACAGGAAAAGTAAAATGGCTGAACAGCAAAGCATCGCAACCCGGGCCGCCGCTTGGCCTGCGCGTACCAAAGATTATTTCGAGGAGCTCCAGCTCGAAATGAAGCGCGTCACTTGGCCCAGTTGGAAGCAGGTGCGCGCCACCACTGGAGTCGTGATCTTCGCGGTGTTTGCGTTCGCAGCCTATTTCGCGGTGGTGGACACGCTGGTGGGCCGCCTTATCAAGAAGCTATTCGACACGTTTACCAAGTAAAGGCCGGTCCATTATGTCCGCTGACATGCCCGAAGAGAACATCCCTGAAGAAAATCAAGTGCACGACGACGCACCCGCCAGCGAGCCGGCTCAGACCGCCGTTGCCACCGAGCCCGCGGTCGCGATCGAAGCTGCGGACGATGCTCCTCCCAAGCACTGGTATATCATCCACACCTACTCCGGATTCGAGCAGAAAGTAGCGGACTCGCTGCGCAGCCGCGCCGAGGCTTTCGGCTTCGATCACCAGATCGGCCAGCTCCTCATCCCGACTGAAGAGGTCGTCGAACTGCGCAACGGCAAGAAAGTAACCAGCAAGCGCATGCTCTATCCCGGCTACGTGCTGGTCGAAATGGAAATGAACGACGAGCTGTGGCACGCCGTCAAAGCCACCCCGCGCGTCACCGGCTTCGTAGGCGGAGGCGACAAGCCCGTCCCGCTGACCGCCGACGAAGTGAATTCGGTGCTCTACCGACAGGCGACATCGGCCGAGCGCCCGCGTCCCAAGCTCAACTTCGAGAAGAACGAAAACGTGCGCATCATCGAAGGCCCCTTCGCCAACTTCTCGGGCAAAGTGGACGAGGTCAACCCCGAGCGCAATACCCTGCGCGTGATGGTCACGATTTTCGGCCGGTCCACTCCAGTCGAATTAGATTTCTTGCAAGTAGAAAAAGCTTAGTATTTAACGGAGTCAGTCAAAATGGCAAAGAAAATAACCGCCAACGTGAAATTGCAGATCCCAGCCGGCAAGGCCACGCCGGCGCCCCCGGTTGGCACCGCGCTCGGCCCCCAGGGCGTCAACATTATGGAGTTCTGCAAGGCCTTCAACGCCAAAACGTCGGCCAAGGATCAGGAAGGCTTGATTATCCCCGTGGTGATCACGATCTTTTCTGACCGCTCGTTCACGTTCATCACCAAGACCCCTCCGGTTCCGGTGCTCATCAAACGCGCCGTCGGTATCGCCAAGGGTTCGGCCGAGCCAAACAAGAACCGCGTCGGCAAGATCACGCTGAAACAAGTCGAAGAGATCGCCAAGATCAAGATGCCCGACCTCAACTGCTTCACCGTCGAGGCCGCGATGAACTCCGTCAAAGGCACCGCCCGCAGCATGGGCGTGGACGTCGAAGCTAAGATCTAGATAGGTTTAGGTCCTTCCCAGGCAATGGAATTTCCCGCTTCTTGAGTTGGCTTCTATAGACGACATACGGAAGAGCGAAAAAACAAGCGTGACTTAGGAATGTCTGGATCACATCTGTCATCATGCTCTCAAATTCTGGGGGTTTTCGGCCACTCTTTACCGCGAAGTCCCGAAGTTGGGAGAAAATGACTGGCATTGCGACGAGGCGGGCCACATTGATTGCCACCACTGCCCCCCAAGCGATGACCGTCACGTTGGTGATTAAGCGAAATGGATTGGAGATAGATACCTCGGAGTCCAGTTGATGATCTCCCTGACGAAAAATCGCGATTAGTATAAGAATGAATGCTATGTTTGAAAACTCAACGAGCATGAAAGAGAGTTGGCCAATCGTTCGAGGATCGTGCAAAAAAGTCAAAACAGCGCTGCCTCCACTTCTCCAATCGAGTATGATCATCGCACTCCAATAAGAGCCCAAATATCTGACCCATCCGGGTAGCGCGGTCGACACAATCGCAGCAAATGTGACGGCCGCCGTCAACGCCAGTAGACGGAGGCGCCTCGGAAAACGCAAGGTTCCTTCATTGCGATACAAAGTGTAGAGGAATACCGGCATGATCGCGCTGAAGACGTATATTAATGCACTGCCCGAAAGAATCAACCACTTCGTGCGAGGGTAAGTCGATTGGATTGCGATTGATGACTGTATTGCATTCCACACTGGTATAGGTAGGCTCAATACCGTCGCTATACATGCGATGAGAGCAGTTCCCCTAAGGTCCGTAAACCAGAATTTAATTGATCCGCGCAACGAAGGCAGAATCATTGGTATGAGGCTAACGTAATCGCGCTTCGCTATCGCTTAGCGCCTTTCTGCTGCTCAGCCAGGATCGCATGGAACATGGCTTCTTCCATGTCCGCCTCTTGCCTGCAACTAGCGGCGTCGATAAAAGGGTTCGGTCCGCCCTTGCGAACTTTCGCGTATTTCTCATCCAGGTTGTATTCCGCCGGGTGATCTCCCAGGAGCACGTCGCACGGCAGCGCGCGCACCACTTTGAATGAACGATTAAACTCCGCAACAATCGGAGGCGTCAACGGCACGGGTGAGCGCAAACTGCACCCAAAGACAACGTTGTAGGTTTTCCCGCCCTCCTGCGCCGTAGTCGTCCAAGTGGTGCAGCCGCGGGTATGTCCTGCCGTCAGATGCGCGACCAGCGTCGTGCCGCCGAGCTTTACCGTCTCTCCATCGTGCAGCACTTTGTCGATCGGATGCTCTTTCCCGCCAGGCTTGATCGCCTTGAGCGCGGGCACATCCTCGGCCATCACCATCACCTGCGCACCGGTCAGCTCTTTGACCAGTGCATCGCCCTCCTGGTGATCGCCATGCGCGTGATTCGCGAGCAGAATTTTTACATCAGAAAACTTGAACCCCAGTTGCGTAACCGATTTCTGAATGGTCCGCACATTTCGTTCCCAGGTGCTGTCGATCAGGATATTCCCCTGCGGCGTGACGATCAGAAAGGAGCTCAGCGTGTGGGTGCCTACGTAATAGATGTTGCCGATGATCTTGTGCGGTGGAAACTGGCCGGTCTGGTCCGCCTCCGAGCGCATATTGCGTTCGACGATCAATCGCGGGGTATAAGTGTGTCCCTGAAACGTAATTGCCGGATGATCCGGCGGCTTCGGGGCCGTCTGCGCGTGGCTCGCAACCGCGCTCCACCCAAAAAGCACTGCAATAAAGAAGCACGAGAATATCATTGTCGAATTATACGGCTTACCAGGCTTCTATTCCAACGTGCCGATCCGCAACTTGGCCGCAGGATCGTGTTTCTTGAAAACGCGCCCTTCCCATAAGCGAATCACGGCATACCACATCAACCACACCGCCACGCTCGCCACGCTCCCCTTCACCACGGCCGGAGCGTCGATCAGAACGCCCAGTAATCCGTTTCCAACCACCGCCTGCGCAAGATTCACTCCGAAAAAAACGATCAGCAAGGGATCGCGCACAACCCCCAGCCAGCTGCTCGCCCCCGGGAACGACGTGGCCCACAACATGAACCAGCTCCAGGCGAGCATCGCGGTCGGCCACCAGTAACGCAAAATCCCGCGGCGCGCAGCCACCTCTTGCTCGACAAGGTATGCGAGCCAGCGCCAGCACCCATAGCACGCTAGTGCTCCGGCGAAGGCGCTCGCGAGCTCGCGTACGCCCACGCGTTACTTGCCCAGTCTTTTCGGACCTTGCGAAAGCATCTGCACACGGTACAACCCCTCGCGTGCAGTGACGTAGAGCGTTTTCTTGCCGGGTCCGGAAAATGCCAGGTTCGCCGGCTGGCGGGGGATTTTGATGGTGCCCAAATACTGGCCCTTGCGGTCAAACACCTGCAGCCCTGTGACGGATGTCACATAGATGCGGTCCTGACTGTCGATCGCCAGCCCGTCGGCGCCGCTCTCCAGTCCCGGCTTCGTATCGTGCATATGCGCGAATGGCCGCCGGTTCTTCACTGACCCGTCCGCCTGCACGTCGAAGGCGAAAACCGTGTCTCCGACGGTGTCATCGACAATCAGTGTCTTGCCATTATTGCTCAGCGTGAGCCCGTTGGGCCGCGTGATTTGATCGTCAATGACGCGGGGTTGCTTGGCGCCGGCAGGCAAATAATAGACGTAAGCTTTGCGCCCCGCCACCACCGGTCTTGGACCCGGATCGGTGAAATAAATGCCGCCCTTCGCATCTACAATCAAATCATTGGGACCCATGATAGGCGTACCGTCAGCGCTCTCCGTAAGTGTCGTTACCGCGCCGCCCTTATCGATCTTGGTGACCCGCTTGCCGTCGCCTTCCACTCCCACTAAAGCGCCATCGCGAGTGAGCGCGAGCCCGTTCATGCCGTGAGTATGCTCGCGATAGACCGAGATCTTGCCACCCGGATCCATACGATGGGTTCGGTCCCCGGTCTGCAGCTCCGAGAAGTAGAGGCCGCCGTCAGCCGTGCCTACGGGCCCTTCCGTGAAGACGAAGCCCTCCTGCACCAGTTCGACTTTGGCATCCGGGGCGATTACGCCTGGAATCCCCTGAGCGAGCGCACAGGCTACAGGCAGTAAAAACACTAAAATTCGCATGAGGCGATTATACGCCGAATCGCGCACGCCCTTTGCTATTCTGGCTGTGAGACCCATGCACATCAAAAAGCAACGCCTGCTTACGCCGGGGCCCACCCCGCTCTACCCCAAGGCGCTGCAGGCAATGATGGGCTCGGAAATCCACCACCGCACTCAGGATTTTCGTGACTTGTACTCGTCCGTGCTCGGGGACTTAAAAGCAGTACTGGGGACCGGGCACGACGTCCTCATGCTCGCCTCCTCGGGAACCGGCGCGATGGAAGCCGCCGTCACCAATTGCTTCTCGCCGGGCGATCGCGTGATTGTCTGCAGCGCCGGCAAGTTCGGCGAACGTTGGGTGGAACTGACTCGCGCGTTTGGGCTGGAGGTGCTGGTCCTGAGTGCACCCTATGGATCAGTAGTCGAACCCGCTGCCCTCGCCCAGGCGCTTGCCGCGAATCCGGATGTGATGGGCGTGTTCGTGCAGGCTTCTGAAAGCTCCACCGGTGCGGCCCACGACGTCCGCGCGATGGGAGAGATGGTGCAGCGCACGGCCGCGGTGTTTATCGTCGACGCGATTACCGGCATCGGCAGCATGCCGCTCGATATCGACCGGTGGGGTCTGGATATCGTGATCGGAGGATCGCAAAAAGCGTTCATGCTTCCTCCCGGACTGGCGTTCTTATCCATAAGCCCGAAGGCCTGGGAACGGATGGAATCCGCGAGATTGCCCCGCTACTACTTCGACCTTCAGCGCGAAAAGAAGAGCGCGGCTAAAGGAGAATCGTCCTGGACGCCCGCAATAGCGTTAATTTTGGGATTAGCCGAAGTGTTGAGGTACGTCAAGACCCTCGGCATGGACCAGCTCATCGACAACGCCCAGCAATTGGCGGCCGCGACGCGCGCGGCCTGTGGCGCTCTGGGCCTGGAATTGTTCGCACCCTTCAACCCCAGCGGTGCGGTTACAGCGGTAAAAGCCCCGCCGGGTCTAAGCTCCAGCGTTATCGTTAGGGAGTTCCACGAGAAATTCGGCTCCATCATCGCCGACGGGCAGGGGGAAATGGCGGGCCGTATTTTCCGCATCGCCCATCTGGGCTATTACGACATCGCGGATTTGTTCGCTCTCGTGGCCGAATTGGAGTTGATCCTGATCGCTCACGGTGTTCCAGTAGAACTGGGCAGGGGCGTAGCCGCGGTTCAAGAATATTACGCTCGGCAGAAACAGCTCGCCACAGTTTAAGGGAGCCATGAAAATCGTAATCGCAGAACCCTTGCGTCAAGCAGGTCTGGATATTCTGAAGGCGCAGCCGGGCTGGGAAATAATCTCTTCCAGTCCCGCCGACTACCAGCGGCATTTGGCGGACGCCGATGTGCTGCTGGCATCGCGCGCGGCCAAAGTTACGGCACCGCAGATCGAGACGGCGAAAAATCTGCGGGTCATCGCGTTCCCCGGCGTGGGAACGGATTTTGTGGACCTGGACGCCGCTACGGCTGCGGGCATCCTGGTGATGAATATGCCCGGGGAGAGCGCCGTGGCAGTGGCTGAACACACTTTAGGCTTGATGCTGGCGATGGCGCGTCAGATCCCGCAGGCCATTGACTCGACCCGTCACGGCAAATGGGAGGGCAAGCGTTTCCTGGGAACGGAACTGCGCCGCAAAACGCTGGGCGTGATGGGCCTCGGCAGTATAGGACGCGAAGTGGTGCGCCGGGCTCGCGGGTTCGAGATGAAGATCGTCGCCAATGACCCCTATGTCAACTCCGAGACGGCGGCTGACCTCGGCGCTACGCTGGTCTCCCGCGATGAACTTTACGCTCAATCCGACTACATCACACTGCACGTCGCCTTGACAACGGAAACCATGGGCATGTTGAATCGGGACGCCTTCGCCAAGATGAAACCGAACGTGCGGATCGTCAACTGCGCTCGCGGCGAATTGATTGAGGTGAAGGCGCTGCGCGAAGCCATAGTATCCGGCAAGGTCGCCGGCGCCGCCCTGGATGTTTTGCAGACCGAGCCTCCCGAAGCCGGCGAGCCTTTGCTCGCGCTCGATCAGGTGCTGGCGACGCCGCACATCGGCGGTTCTACCGGTGAAGCGGCTGAGCTGATGGCGGTGCATTTAGCCGAACATCTGGTGGAGTATTTGAACGAAGGCGTGGCAGTGAACGCGGTGAATGTGCCCGCCATGACCGAAGAAGCGTATCGCGCAGTGGCGCCTTATGCGGCGCTTGCCGAGCGCCTGGGAACCTTCGCTGCGTTCGTAGCCAGTGCCAATCCGAAGTTGGTCCGGCTGGTGTACCACGGCAATTTTCTGCCGGACAACACACGATTGATCCGCAATGCAGGACTGGCAGGCGTGCTCAGCCGTTCGCTCGCGCGCAAGGCGAATTTGGTGAACGCCCTCAAACTCGCCGCGGATCGAGGTTTAAGCTATGCCGAGCGTTTCGAGCGCCCCACCGGTCACACGGACACCCTGCGCATTGAACTTGAGACCGACAAAGGGACCACATCGGTAGAAGGCGCAATCGTGATGGACCGTCCCCGTTTGTTGGGCGTGGACGGCATTCGCTGCGAAGCCACCTTGACCGGTCACCTGTTGTACGTGACCAATGACGACGTGCCCGGAGTGATGGGCTACATCGGCGCGGTGACCGGCAAAAACCAGGTCAACATTGCCGCACTTTCCATGGGCCGCCAGGAAAAGCCTTCACGGGCGGGCGTGCCCCTCACCGCCATCACCTTAATCGAAACCGATCAGCAAGTGTCCGAGTCCGTGATCGCACAGTTGCTCGAGAATAGAGCCATCCGCGAGGTTCGTATTGTGGAGTTCCGGCAGTAGGCAGGGGGTGCCTCAATGACGAAACTGACTTTCATCATCATCGTGGTTCCTTTCGCTGCGGGAGTGGCGTGGTGTCAAACAGCGAACCCGGATACACCTCTCACGTCGCTGCCTTACAGTCCTAGCCTGGACGTATCGTCGATGGACCGCACTGTCGATCCCTGCACCGACTTTTATCGGTATTCCTGCGGATCGTGGATCAAGAACAATCCCATTCCGCCCGACCAGGCGCGCTGGAACGTGTATTCGAAACTCGCCAACGAGAACCAGCGTTTTCTGTGGGGCATCCTCGAACAAGCTGCCAAGACCGCTGCGGGACGCAGCGCTGTCGAAACCCAGATCGGCGATTATTTTTCTGCTTGCATGGATGAGGGAGCGCGCGAAAAAGCCGGCGCTTCTCCGCTCCGTGCGGATCTCGATAAGATCTCCGCGCTGAAATCCCTTGGCGATTTAGCTTCGTTCCTGGGGAAGGCCCATGGCACCACAGCCGGCAGCCAGATGCTCTTCGGGTTCGGCTCCAATCAGGATTATGCGGATTCATCGCGCGTGATCGCCTTTGTCACCGCCGGAGGACTCGGACTCCCGGACCGCGACTACTATGTGAAGACCGACGCCAAGTCCGAAGAGATCCGGCAACGCTATGTGGAACATGTTCAGAAGATGCTGGAGCTGACCAGCGAGCCAGCGCCCCAGGCGCGCACTGATGCGCAGACCGTGATGAACATCGAAACGGCGCTTGCCAAGGCTTCGCTCACGCGTGTGGAGCAGCGGGATCCGCACAAACTGTTCCATTCTTTTACGCTCGTCAAACTCCAGGCGCTCACTCCCGCATTTCCCTGGAAGCAGTATTTCGCCGCGACGCAGCTTGCGCGGGTCCCCAGCCTTAATGTCACGGAGCCGGCGTTCTTTGCGGAATTACAAGCGCAATTCAAAGCGCGCAGCCTCGACGACTGGAAGATTTACCTGCGCTGGCACCTGGCGCACCAGAAAGCGCCGCTGCTCTCATCGAACTTCGTCACCGCCAATTTCGATTTCTATAACCGCTACCTGCGCGGCGTGAAGGAAATGCAGCCCCTCTGGAAACGTTGCGTGCTGCGCGTCGATGGCGACCTGGGCGAAGCTCTCGGCCAGGTTTTCGTGCAAAAGACTTTCGGTTCCGAGACCAAAGCGCGCACCGTGAAAATGACCAAGGAAATCGAAGCCGCCATGCAATTGGAAATCGAACAATTGCCCTGGATGGGAAGCGCCACTAAGCAGCGGGCGCTCGAGAAACTACACGCCATCGCCAATAAAATCGGCTATCCAGACCGCTGGCGCGACTACAGTTCCATCAAAATCTCGCGTGACGATTATTTCGGCAACGTCGAACGCGCGCAGACCTTTGAAACCCGCCGGGAGCTGGCTAAAATCGGCAAACCGCTCGACCGCAGCGAGTGGCAGATGACTCCGCCGACCGTCAACGCCTATTACGACCCGCAAATGAACGACATCAATTTTCCCGCGGGAGTGTTGCAGCCGCCGCTCTACGATCCGAAGCTGGATGACGCGCCCAACTACGGCAATACCGGCGCCACCATCGGCCATGAGTTGACCCACGGATTCGACGACGAAGGCCGCCAGTTCGACGCCAAAGGGAACCTGAAAGACTGGTGGACTATGCAGGATGCGCTCGAATTCGGCAAGCGCGCCGCCTGCGTCTCGGATGAATATTCGCAGTTCACCGTCATCGACGACATCAAAATTAATGGCAAACTAACGCTGGGCGAGGACGCCGCAGACCTGGGTGGAACGTTACTGGCTTATATCGCCTGGAAGGAAGCCACCAAGAATCAGGCTTTGCAATCCGCCGACGGCCTTACGCCGGATCAGCGCTTTTTCGTCGGTATGGCGCAATGGGCTTGCGGCGATGAGCGCACGGAGAGCAAGCGAGCCAATGCGATCACCAATCCGCACTCACCCGAGGAATACCGCATCAACGGCGTGGTCTCGAACATGCCCGAATTCGGGAAGGCGTTCGCCTGCCGCGCCGGACAACCTATGGTCCGCACCCAGCAGTGCAAGATCTGGTAGTCACTTGCCTTTAGCGTGCGGGATATCCTGCTCGTTTTCCATGCAGAAGTAGTCCATCAATTCCGTATTGAGAGCGATAAACTGGTTCACCTTGACGGTCCACGGTTTCGTATACGCCTTGGAATCGTCAACCGTGATTTCGATCTCCATCTTGCCGTAATTGATGCGGTGGAACCGTTCCGTGATTTTCGCGGCGTCGGTCAACGGGCTGCCGGTGCGGTCCAGCCATTGGCCGTCGGAAAGGCCGTTGGTCTCAACTACCAGTGTGTCGCCGTCCCACTTGCCCACCGAATAGCCGTTGGGCGTTGGCGTCGGGTCGACCGGCAAAGACCGCCCGTCTGTGAAGATCTGGCGATAAGCAGTGTCGCGCTCATTAAGGATCACCAGCAATCCAGGCATCTGCAGAAACTTCCGGAATAGCGGATTAATGGTCAGCTTCACGATCCCGGCAGGATGGCAATTCGAAGCGGGGTCGTCTTTCCCGTTTTCTGCCATGCGGGCTTTGCGAAGCTCCGCGGCCCACGGCCGATACGGCAGCCCTCCGGGCATATTCCAGCCCATATTCACAAACTCACGGCTGACTTCCATGTCGAGACATCCGCCTGGGGGACAGGGCTGGTTTTTTTCGAGCTCCCACGTCCCCGAAAGATCCGTCTTTCCATCAGCGGTGCGCGGTGCCGGTGCGTTCCGATTGGGCGAACCGTCGGGATTCTTCGGCACACCCGAAGTAGGATAGTTCATCCACTGCGCCGAGAGCGAAATGGATGCCGCCATAGTGACCGCCGCGATCGCCGTTAGCCTCATAAATTGTCCAACCGTCATTTTCCCACAAGGTGCGGAATATCGTTTTCGGCTTCGAGACAGATATAATCCATCAGGTCCGAATTGAGAACAATGTTCAACTTGAGCTTCACGGTCCACGGCTTGGTGTAGGCCTTGGGATCGTTCACCGTGACGTCCACTTCCATATTTCCGAAATCTACGCGGCGCAAGCGTTCCGTCACTTTCGCCTGGTCGGTGAGCGGGCTGCCGGCGCGATCGAGCCACGTGTCGTCGCGAAAACCGTTGGTCTCGACCACCAGCGTATCGCCGTCCCATTTTCCCGTCGAGTAACCGTTGAATGACGGATTCGGGTCCGTGGGAAGCGGCCGCCCGTCGAGGAAGATCTGGCGGTAAGAAGCGTTGCGCTCGTTCAGCATCAGCAGCAGTCCTGGAATCTGCACGATCTTGCGATACAGCCCGTCCGTGTGCAGCCTCAGAAAACCAATAGGCAAACAGTGCGTTCCCGGATCGTCTTTTCCGTTCTGCTCACTGCGCGTTTTCACGAGAGCCGCTGCCCATGGTTGATAGGGCAGACCGCCCTTAAGACTCCAGCCAAAGTTAACGAATTCCTGGCTGACCTCCTGATCCGGGCACCCACCCTTCGGACAGGGCCGGTTTTTCTCGGTATCCCAGAGTCCTGAAAAGTCCGGTTTGCCATCGGCAGTGCGCGGCGCGGGCGCGTTGAGGTTCGGCTTGCCATCGGGCTTCTTCGGAACGCCGGCGGTTGGGTAATCCAGCCATTGTGCGGAGACCAGCCGCGGCATTGCCATCATGGTTGCGGCTAAAAGAGCCTCTCGTAAGCGCGAAGTTTGCATGGCAGCCTGGGTTCCTCTAATATATTGTATCGATTCCCTCAACTGTCAACCGCAGGAACATGACTGAAATTATCTCCGAGACCGGCACGCCAAGCGAACGGGAAACCGGCAGGCTCGAAGCGTTCAGTGACGGCGTATTCGCGATTGCCATCACCCTGTTAGCGCTGGAGCTGAAGGTTCCGCACTTCGAGAGCGGGAGCGATGTCACGCCGGCTGCATTGGCGTCCGGCCTGGCGCGCCAATGGCCAAGCTACTTCGCCTTCTTCACCAGTTTCTTCACTGTGCTCGTGATGTGGGTGCATCATCATGCCATTTTTCGCCTGGTATGGCGTTCCGATGTTACGTTATTGTTCGCCAATGGATTTTTGCTCATGCTCGTAACGGTAGTTCCGTTCCCCACAGCGCTGGTCGCAGAATATTTGCGGACTCCGGCTGCCTCGGCTGCCTGTACTTTTTATGCGGGTTTCTTCGTGCTCGTCAGCATCGGCTTTTGGGTACTGTTATGGGCGGCTTTTCGCAAATCGGTTGTGAACCCGCATGCAAGCGCCGCGAAGATAGAACACCTCCGCCGGAGCTATCGCTTGGGACCACCGCTATACCTTGCGGCGACCGTCGCTGGTCTTTTCAGCCCTTGGCTGGCGATGGGGATTTGCAGCGCGCTATGGATGGTGTGGGCGGTCACCACGCGCGACGACTGAATCAAGGGCGACTACCCCACCGCAACTTCTTCGCGCGCACCCATTTTCCGCAGGCAGCGATCGATCCACTGCTTGGTCAGTTTTTCCTGCACCCCGTTCTGCGAGAGCCGGGTGCGCAGGTTGGCCCAATCCACTTGATCCAGCGGCTGGTCCTGATTGAAGCAGCTGAAGACCACTGTCTCCGCGCCGGTCGCCGGATCTTTGTGCACCTGCAGGCACTGCGCGCAAATTTCCTTCATCATGCACTGCATGGGCGAATTGATGCTTGCGACGCCGATGTGATCGGGCTTAAGGTAGGGCTTGAGCACCGTGTGACGTGCGCGCGCCACCGCCGCCATCATGCCGTCGGAGCCTATGGCCATCACGCGATCGACCGAGTGCAGCGGGATATCGGTGTCGCCGAGATCCCCGCGCCCATAAGCCTCAATCGCCTGCACGATGTTTCCGACGAAAGCTTTATCCTGCGCTCGCCCCGCCGTGAATCCCGGAGCCTCATCGCAGCACCAAACCACAATATCCGCAGCCTTCTCGATTTCATCTATCTTGTAGCGGTCGACGATTTTCTTGTATCCAGCGAAGTAAATCGTGCGCGAGCCCTTGGCCCGCAACTGCTGCCCGATCGAGAACAGCACTGCATTGCCCAGCCCCCCGCCCACCAGCAGCGCAGTTTCCTGCGCGGGCGTTTCCGTCGGAGTCCCCGTCGGCCCCATCAGGATCACCGGTTCCCCAGGCTTCAGCAGCGTGCACAGATCCGACGACCCTCCCATCTCGAGCACGATGGTCGAGAGCAACCCTTTTTCGCGATCCACCGACGCGCCCGTCAACGCAATTCCTTCCATCCCGAGCACGGTTCCATCCACGCGCGGCGCCAGAGTCTCGTAATTCTGCAAGCGGTAGAACTGCCCCGGCTGGAACGCGCGCGCCGCCATGGGAGCCTCGACCACCACTTCCACAATGTTGTGCGTCAGCCGGATCACTTCACGCACCTTAGCCCGCAGCTCGCCGTTAAGTTTTTCGAGCAAATCGGCAGGCGCCGGACCAGCGGGAGCCCGTCGCGCCAGCAGACGCGACACCACCGGATGCCCCTGCTTGGCGCTCGCCATCGCCTTCACAACGTTGCCCGCAAAAGAAGGATGCAGATCGCCGAAGAAGCTAATGCCGCGGCCGTCCTCTCGAATGGACATCAGCACCGAGACCTTGGCTGGCTTCGCCACACGCTCCGGCTTCACCGGCTGGCCTTCTTCATCTACCGCTTGGAACCACTTGCCGTCGAGGAATACGTGGGAGGCGTCCTCGCGCGCCAGCACTGTGTTGGGCTGTGTCCCCGCCGCCACCAGAATCGACCGCGCCGGCATCCGAACGCGTTCCCCCGCTGACGTTTTCACCCACACCCACAACGCAGCGGCGTGCCCATACTGGTCCACTTCCACTTCGTCCGGCGTCACGCTCTCGGAGAATCGCACGCCTTCTTCGAGCGCCTTGGCCACTTCCTCATGATTCAGCGTGTAGCTGGGCGCGTCGATCATGCGCCGGCGGTAGGCGATAGTGACGCCGCCCCAGGAGTTAAGCAGTTCGATCAGCTTGGGGTCGCGGCCTTCGCGCGCCGCGCGTTCGCGCTCTTCGCGAAGGGCCCGCCCGTGAGTCAGGAACTCGTCCGCAGTCTCCGCCTCTTCCGGAGTCCAACTCGCGCGCACCTCCCTTTCGCCCTTCTCCGCCGCGAGCGTCTCATACCGCTCCAGGAACTTATCTACCTGCACCACGTAGTACGCCATCGATTCCGTGGCTGTGTCGATAGCCGTTAATCCTCCGCCAATCACCACGATGGGCATCCGCAATTGCAGATTCGCCAGCGAGTTGGATTTCGCGGCGCCAGTAAGCTGCAAAGCCATCAGGAAATCGGACGCCTGGCGGACGCCGCGCGCCAGGCCGTTCTTCATGGGGATCACTGTCGGCCGGCCCGCCCCCGCGCACAATGCCACGTGATCGAAGCCCAGCTCGAAGGCGTCTTCGAGCGTCAGCGTGCCGCCGAAGCGCACGCCGCCAAACATCTGGAACTCTTCACGGCGTTCCAGCAACAACCGGATAATTTTCAAAAAGTTCTTGTTCCAGCGAACAGTAATGCCGTATTCGGCTACTCCTCCAAAGCCCGCCATCACCCGGTCGTCAAGCGACTCGTACAGGTCGTTGACATCGCGAACCGGCCGGAACGGCACGCGTGTGCCGAGCGGCGTTACACCCGATATCGACTCCGGCAGCGGTTCAATTTTCAAGCCATCGACCGCGGCCACCACGTGCCCATCGTTCATCAGATGATGCGAAAGCGTGAAACCCGCCGGCCCCAACCCCACCACCAGCACTTTGTAACCGGTCGCGGGCTTGGGAATCGGCCGTGCGAAGTTCAGCGGATTCCAGCGCGTCAACAGGCTGTAGATCTCGAAACCCCACGGCAGCTCTAAAACATCTTTAAGCGTGCGCGTTTCCACCTGCGGTATATCCACCGGATCTTGCTTCTGAAAAACGCAAGCTTTCATGCAGTCGTTGCAGATGCGGTGCCCCGTGCCCGCCACCATGGGGTTGTCGATAATGGCGATGGCCAAAGCCCCAATCGAGTTACCCTCCTGCTTCACCACATTCATCTCGGAGATCTTCTCGTCGAGCGGACACCCCGCGAGCGTAATGCCGAACACCGTCGATTTGAAGGAGCCGTCCTTTTCCTTGAGCCCGGTAGAGCAGCTGTCCTTCGCCTGGTTATGGCACTTGATGCAATAGTGCGCCTGATCGAGCGCCGCCGTCAGATTCATGCCCGCGTCGGTGAGTTTGAAGCCCTCGCGATGACGCCAGTGCTGCTCGGAAAGCGCGAGTTCCGCGATGCCATTCACCTGTAGCGTCTCCACCGGCACCAGGTGTTCCATATCCAGCTTATGCGGCACCCTGAACAAAACCCCGTGCTGATGTTTGTGCCGCCCGGCGGGCGAAAGCGCCGCCCACGCCGCGTATTGCTGCGCCGCTTTCAAGTGTTCGGCATATTCCGCTTCATCGTCGAGCCACCGCGTGACATGCTCGACGAAACTCTGCTCGGTCAGCGGCTCTCCGAACAACGCTTCCAACTCAGCCGCCAGCGCTCCACCCGTGATCTGAGCGGCTCTCTCCGCCGTCATCCCGCTGATTGCTTTCTTCTGAATGAACTTGCGTTTCAGCGCGTAAAGCGGCGCCAGAGCGTCGTGCTTGGCCTGTAAGGAACGCACTTCCGCCGCAATACCAAACAACTCTCCCGCAAAATCCTCCACATGCGGGGCGATCGCGATGATCAACTCGGACTGCCTCTTGCCCGTCAGCACCTCGGGATCTTTGCGCGCCTCGATCATGTTCTGTAACAGCGCCGCATCGGCCGCCTGCAGACCGTGACAAAACGCCGCATCCAGACGCACGAGTCCTTCGCGGCTATAGAGATCTTCAAAAGCGAACCCAAACGCAAGTTGGAGTTGGTCGTGGTCGGTGTGCATCAAGTTTTATCGGAGTGCGCAGATGCCGCGGGCGGTTTCTTCCATTATCTCACTCTCCTGCGGAATGGCCCCGAAAATCCATTGAAATAGCTGGTTTCGACAGGGAAACGGCCCGTGGAGTGCCCGAACTGAAATGCCGCAGAACTCCTAAAGCCCCAATTGCTTTAGAAATGCAGCAGCCGCGTCTTTCGGTTGAAGATGACCCAGATCTACGGAGGCATTTAGCTCCCGCATTTTCTCAGTTGTGATTTTGCCCGATAGTTCCTCGAGTGCCGGCCGCACGGCGGGCTGCGTCATCAGCAGATTCTGTTGCACCAGCAGGCAGGCCTGTTTGGGCACGAAGACGTGGCGGTCATCGACCAGCGTCTTCCATTTCGATTGCGTCAGAATGCCGTCAGTGGCGTGCGCTACCATCATGGTCACCGCGTTCTGTTCCAGCGCTTTGAGCGAAAGGTCGCCATCCATGCTGCGGGGCGCCGCTTTCATGGGCAGTTTGTACTGCGTCAATGCCGGCATCCCGTCGGGCAGTTGCTGGAACGCAAGGCTGGCGCCCACAACCCATCCGTCGCTCACCTGGGCCGCTTCGCTCAGCGTCGAAACTTTGCTCGCGCGCACGTCGTCCGCCCGAATCACCGTGACAAACGAATTGTCGAAACCCAACGGGTTTAACAGATCCGCCTGCGCCAGCCGCTTCATCTCTCCTTTCGCGCGCTCGAAAATCAAGGAGGCGTCGTCCGCCGGCTTTTCCTTAAGGATCTCCGTCACAATCGCGCCCGTATACTCCGGGTACAAGCTGATCTCACCGCCCTGCAGCGCCTGATAGGCGATACGCGTATCGAACAGGTTCGGCCGCCGCTCCACCTTGCGCCCTAAGCGATGCTCCAGATGCTGCGCCACAATTTCGCTCAAGACAGCCTGCTCGGTGGAATTCATCGATCCCACGATGATGGTTTTGGGAGAGCTACCGCACGCCGACATTAACAGAATCGCTAAAGAGAGGTTGACGAATCGAAGGCGCGTCATCGGTAGCCTTCAGCATAACCGAAGGCTGGGAAGCGCGCCGCTCTGATATCCTTAAAAATTGTCCGAAACCTAACATTTCATGTCGTTTCAAATTCGTCCCCTGCGAGAGATTCTGGTGGTCCCGGCGCTTCCGTCAACCTTGAAGCGCCTGCCCGAACTAGGGCTGAACCTTCTATGGTCCTGGAATCACTCGATGCGGGCGGTCTTTCGCCGCCTGGATCCTGCGGCTTGGCGCGCCAGTAATCACAATCCCGTGGTCATGCTGGGGCGCGTGGAGCAGCCGGCACTCGAACGCGCCGCTGCCGATCCGCGCTTTATCGCTCTATACCGGCGCGCTTGCGAGATCCTCGATACCTACATGGGTGCGAGCGCTCCGGCTCCGATGCTGGTTGCGTACTTTTCGATGGAGTACGGGCTTCTCGATTGCCTGCCCATTTACTCGGGAGGCTTGGGCATACTTTCCGGCGATCATCTGAAGGCTTCAAGCGATGTCCTCCTGCCCTTGGTAGGCGTCGGTCTGTTGTATCAGAACGGTTACCTGCAGCAGAAACTTGATCCCGATGGCTGGCAGCAGGAACATGCGCCGGTCAACGATTTCTATTCGCTCCCCATCACCCCGGTAACGCGTCCGGAGGGCGGCGAGCTATTGGTGAGCGTGGATCTCACCGGCATCGAAGTGTTTCTCAAAGTCTGGCGGATCGACGTAGGCCGCGTGAAGTTGTATTTGCTCGATAGCAATATCCCGCAAAACGCCGCAGCCGAGCACCGCGAGATCACCAACCAACTGTATGGCGGAGACGATCACAAACGCATTCACCAGGAGATCGTCTTGGGCATTGGTGGCCTGCGCGCGCTCAAAGCGCTGAACCTGGCGCCCACTGTCTATCACATGAACGAAGGGCATTCGGCGTTCCAGGCCATCGAGCGGATTCGCGTTCTTATGGCGGACTACGGCTTGAGCTTCGATGAAGCACTGCACGCCTCGCGCGCCAACAACGTCTTCACCACGCACACCTCCGTGCCCGCCGGCCTCGACCGTTTCGATTCAGGCATGGTGCGCGAACATTTCGAACCATATTGCACAAAAGCCGGTATTCCTTTCGATTCCTTCCTGGCGCTGGGGCGGCCTGTTGGCGCAGAACCGCACGAACCCTTCTCGATGGCTGTCTGCGCCATGCAGACTTCGGGGTTCCGCAACGCGGTCAGCCGTCTGCATCGTCAAGTCTCCCAGGAAATGTGGGAATACCTGTGGCCCAGCCTCCCGGTTTGGGAAGTTCCGATTGCCGCGATCACCAACGGGGTGCATCTAACGTCGTGGATCAATGGCGACCTGGCTAACCTTTACGATCAGCACCTGCAGCCGGAGTGGCGCCAGGGTCATAATGAACCCGAGACCTGGCAGCAGACCAGCGACATCCCCGTGAGCGAACTGTGGGAAGCTCACCGCCGCCGCAAGCGCCGCCTGGTCACATTTGTACGCGAGCGCGCCGTCGCCAGCGCCCTTGCACGCAACGCCCCTGCGCCGGTAGTCGAACGAGCGGGCGATCTGCTCGACCCGTCCATCCTGACGATTGGTTTCGGACGCCGCTTCGCCACCTATAAACGCGCCACCCTGGTATTTCGCGACCTGCCGCGATTGAAGCGAATTCTTACGAATCCCACCATGCCGGTGCAAATCGTAGTCGCCGGCAAGGCCCATCCCAAAGACATTCCGGGGAAAACCTTAATCCGCGAGATCGTACAGTTATCCCGCGACCCCGAGCTTCGCGGCCGCGTGGTATTCATCGAAGATTACGGCATCGAAGTCGCCGGAGAAATGGTGCAGGGGGTGGACCTGTGGTTAAACACCCCGCGCCGCGGCGAGGAAGCTTGCGGCACCAGCGGGATGAAAGCCAGCATCAACGGCGTTTTGAGCTTGAGTATTTTGGATGGCTGGTTTGATGAAGCCGCCGAAGACTCGGGGGGCTGGGCCATTGGGAACCGCGATCCCTACTCCGCCGATCGCGATGAAGCGCACGCTGCCGCCATCTACTCCATGCTTGAAAACGAAATCGTGCCGATGTATTACGAAGAGCGCGATGAAGACGTGCCAATAAAGTGGATGGAGCGCGTCAAACAGTGTCTGCGCTATGTGAGCGCGCATTACAACTGCCAGCGCATGGTTGCCGATTACCGCTCTCAACTCTACGACCCGGCCCACCGCGCCTGGGAAGCCATGGCGGGGAATAGCTTCGCATCCGCCCGCGAGCACACTCTATGGAGCGAACGCCTGCGTCAGTCCTGGACCCAGATCCGTTTCCTCGAAGCCAGCGCCGGCCCCGATTCTAGCGTGCTGGCAGGAGCCTCGCTGCCGTTGCGGGCGCGCATCGATTTAGCCGGACTCTCGCCGAACGACCTGCGCGTGGAGGCCTTGGTGGGAAAAATTGGGCCGCAAGGAGAATTGGAAGAAGCCCAGGTGGTTTCGCTAAACCTCCTCGAACAACAAGGGACGGCCTTTCTGTTTGGACACGCATTTTCTCCCTTGAGTACCGGCCGTTTGGGATTTTCGGTACGCGTAACTCCCAATCACTACAGCGATCCCTTAAACCGCCCTTGTAACGCGCCGTTAAAATGGATGTAAAGGACGCTCGCTGGTAGTTCCAGGACCATGTTCTGGAAACTAACCGGCAAAGGAAGCGTCTAAAGTACGAAGGCTTATCTACCGATAAGTGATCAGGACGAAAGATTTTACTGGATTCCGCGGCCGTTCCGTGGTACATACTGGTTTAGGCAGTTAGTGAGCAACCCTATCCCCCGGTTCTATCGAGCGTGGTTGCCCAGCCTTCTCCCGTAACCGAAAACATATTCCGGTTTCCCAAATTGCAGCTCGCGACCAATAGCTAAACTCAAGGAGTGCCAACCAGCAACTTTATGGAAGGCGATCGAAAATACAACCAACGCGGTTACCAGGAATCCAACCGCGACTTCTCCGGAAGCAACGATTCCCGCCGCGAGGATCGCCCTCGCCCCACCGGCCCGCGCCCTCCTATCGATGTCACCGGTCCGCGCTTGCCGCGACTGGTGCAGGCGGTAGCGGCAGCGCGCTGCTTCAACTGCTCCACCACCCTTCCGGCAGGCTCCGATTTTCCGGCAGAGTGTCCCAAGTGCCACACCGCGCTCCACTGCTGCAAGCAGTGTGCGTATTTCGAGCCTTCCACGCGCTTCCAGTGCGTAAAGCCGGTCCCAGTGCGTATTGTTGTGAAGGACCAGGCGAACGAGTGCCTGCTGTTTAAACCGCGCGTCACCGTGGCCCGCGATTCCGCGGCGCCGCCGCCAGCGGCTGTGAACCACCACTCCAACGGCGCGGCCCCGCGCAATGCCGATGACGCCCGGGCTGCCTTTGACAGCTTGTTCAAGAAACCGGATTAACCGATAGCTTCAGACAGCGCCAACGCGCCCCACAACACGCTGTCATCTCCTAATCCCGCCGGCACTATGTTCAACCGCGCACCGGACCAATGCGTCATCCGGCGTCGCAGCTCTGCACGCAGCGGAACAAAGAGCGCGTCCCCCGCCTTAGCAATGCCCCCTCCGATGACCACGCAAGCCGGGTTCAACAGCATGATCGCGGCTTTAAGTCCCTGCGCTAGGTTCACTACGTAGCTCGCGACGAAGTTGGTGTTCTTGAATAGATCCTTTGCCGGGCGGCCATAGTCGCGTTCCAGCCACAAGCCGCTGCAGAGCCGTTCCAGGCATCCGTAGGAACCACACAGGCATTCGGGCCCACCCGGTTGAATCGTCAGGTGACCGATTTCCCCCGCCCATGAGTCCGCGCCGCGAAAAATCGTGCCATCTTCAAGGACGATGCCTCCGCCGATTCCGGTCGAAAGAGTCATGTAGAACAGCGGTCGCGAGCCTTTCCCGGCTCCGTAGAGGGCCTCGCCGAGAGCGCCGGCGTTGGCGTCGTTATCCATCACGGTGGGCGCGTCCAAGAGGTGTTGTAGGTACTGGGACAACGGAAATCCGTGCCACCCGTCGGCGTGCGTGGAGAGCGCCACTTGTTGCCGGCCAAAATCTACGGGTCCGCCGAAGCCAATGCCGCACCGGTCAATGGCGACCTCGCGTTTCCACGCGAGCGCGACGGCTTCGATCTGCGCCAGCATCCACTCGCGGCCGCCGTTGCGATCGGTAGCACGAGACTCGCGCCGCGTCATACGCTGATCCTCGAAAAGCGCCAGTGTGAACTTGGTGCCTCCGATGTCAATCGCAAGAGTGTTCACGGCTTCGGCCGGTCAGGAAAACAACTTTTCTACCAGCGCCCGGTGAGCCCGGAAATTGGGGACAATGAAATCCGCGCCGGCCCCAATCAGCCGCTGGCGTTTCCAGGCATCCACCTCGGCGCAAACGGGCTCTTTCGTGGCGACCCCCACAGTGACGCCGCCGACCAGTTTCACTTCTTCGATCTCCACGTAGCCGTCCCCGAAACCCACAATCTCTGGGCCGCGAACGTCGCTTGTCGAAATGATGCGCTGGATCAGAATCTTCTTCGAGAAGCTCTGATAATCCTCCTGCGCCCCAAAAACGCCGCCTTCAAAAAAAGGCACTACACCCAAAAGCCGCGCCTCTTCCTTCATGTAGATTTCATCGGTGCCGCTGGCCAGATACATTTTGAGCCCGCGTTCCCGCAGGCTTTCGAGAAGCGCCCGCGCCCCCGGAACCATGTACCGCTCGGGATCCGCGCGCCCCTGCTTCAGTTCTTCTATGCGGCCTCCGATCACGGTCCACAGCCGGTCGAGATACATTTTCTTATACTCGCGAGGATCAAGTGCCTTCCCCCCTCGCGTCGTCACATGGCTGGCGAAATCCATCATCTGGTAGATGGTTTCCTTGCCGGTGGTGCGCCAAATCATTTCCTCAATGAGGGATCGTAGCTCCGCCTCGGATTCTCCGGATTTCAGATCCAGCAGAATCTCCACCATCATCGGCGCCATCACATCCACCCAGCCGGAGCGAATCACCGAGATGGTGCCGTCGAAATCGAACAGCGCCACTTTGGCGCCCGCCGCAGAAGCTCCGGCCGTTATCAGTTCGATGCCGCCTCCCAGGTGGTGCTCCATCGAATGTGCCGTCGTAGTCAAAGCCAGTATTCCCATTTTCCGGCCGCGATCACATACGCGCTCAAGCAGGCGTTGGCGACCGCGTGGGCCAAAATCAAATCTCCCAGGCTTTTGGTGCGAATCATCCACAAGTTGAAGATGATGCCCGCCGCCAGACCTACGTCCCAGTATGGACCATGTTCACTCGCAAACAACAACGCAACCATCCAGAACGATTTTGCCGTATAAGTCCCCAGCGGGATGCCCTCAAAGTCATTCGTGATTACCCAGCGCATCAGCCACCCGCGCCAGAAGAGTTCTTCTACAATCGGCACCACTACTACCGCCCGCAGGGTTCGTAAGAACAGCACCGGCGCGTCGTGCCGCACGGATTCGGGAAGCGAACTTCGTGCGGTTCCCGCTATGGCGTTATCGAATAAAAACGAATGCCGGTACGGCGGATAGAGCAGGTCCGGCGCAATCCATAAAACAAATATGAGGGCCCCCAACAGCCCGCTTGCGCCCCACCATCGCACCCGGAAGTTCAAGACCGGGCGGGCCACCAGAATTATTACCGCCGTCATCACCACCAGCCGCACTATTTCATTGGTCAGCGGCGGGAGGGGCACCACCATCCCCAGCCCAATCAGTATTACAAAAACGCTGAACGGGACTACGTAGGGAACAGCCGAAGATCGGGTCAACTGAAGGTCCGCGTGTCTACAAAGTAGCCAATAACTGGCGAATCTTCCCGGCGTCGTCTTTCGAGGGATTGAATTTCATGGCCGACTCAAGCTCTTTCTTGGCGGAAGGTTTGTCGCCCTTCTGCAAGAGAGCCATCCCGTAGTGATAGTGGTACGTGGCCCGATTCGGCTCGGCTTGCAGCAGTTCCCTGAACGTCCGGACCGCATCTTCACTCAGATTTTTTTTGAGGTAAATCCAGCCCAGCGTGTCCATAATGTCGGGCGAATTGGGCATGCCCTGTTTAGCGCGCTGAGCCATGGTGAGAGCTTCGTCGAGATCCTGTCCTTCTTCCGCTTTGATGAAAGCCAGGTTGTTAAGCGCCACCGGCTGATCCGGTTGAATTTTGAGAATCTGTTCGTAAATCGGCTTAGCCTGGTCGCGGCGTCCGGTGCCATCGAGCAGCAAGCCTAGTTGCAGCAAAGCGCGTGGATCGCCCGGAGCCGCCTGGCTGGCGCGCCGGAACGTTTCGACGGCAGTATTAATATCGCCTTTACGGCGCTGAGACTCGGCCAGGCGCAGCAACAGATCGGCGGATTTCGGATCCGTCTTCAGCAGCTCCTGCAAAAGACCGATGGCTGCATCGAAGCGCTGATCGCGAACGTACATATTGGCCAGCGCCAACCGGAAATCACGGCGCTCCGGCTCCTTTGAAACCGACTCTTCCATCACCTTGATCGCTTGCGGCATCTTGTCCTGGCTTGCCATGGTCTCGATCATGCCGATCAGCCCGCGCAAATCCTTAGGATTGGCTCGATACAGGTCGCCAAAAACCTGTTCCGCCCTTTTGAAGTCTTTTCCCTGCCAGGCCAAATATCCCGCCTGAAACCGCGCGTCGGTATTATTGGGAGCCATTAGCAGAATCTTGTCGATCTCGTCGCGGGCTTTCTGTATGTCTCCCAGTCCCGTGAGGGCGCTCGATCGATTGAGCCGTGCCGGAAGGTCATCCTTGTTCATTGCAATGACATCGTCCGATTCCTTTAAGGCTCTGGCGAAATCGTTCTTGGTGAGATAAATTCGCGTCAGCAGATCCCGGGCCACGATGAAGTCGGGCCGGATCTTGATGGCTGCCTCCAGTTGCAGCCGCGCCTGTTCCGGATCGTTCTTGGCCAGGTATGCCCGCGCCAGATTGAAGCGCAGCAAATGATTTTCCGGAGTCTTAGCCACCAGCGATTGCAAATCGTTAGCCGCCTGATTAATCTGCGCCAAGTCGCCAGTCGAGAGCATCAGCGCCGCACGCATGGCGATGGCATCGGCGTCTTTGGGATTATCTTTCAGGATCACCGCCAATAGTTGATTGGCGTCCGAATTTCTGCCGGTGTTCGCGAGCAGTTCCACCAGGCGCTTCTGATATAAGGCTTTATCCTTGGGAAACGCCTTCACCCCCGC
>JANXXL010000056.1 GCA_025350625.1 Bryobacterales bacterium
GATCGGTGCGCTCAAGGCCGCGTGGAGCATCGAACAACCGACCCGGGAGTTCACCGCAATCCGGGGGTACGTCGCGGTCTACGCCGGTCGTGTCGACGAATGCCGTGTCGACGGCGAGATCGTGGTCCCTCAGCCGGGTGAGTTCTACGGCGTGCATAGTATCGCGACGGATTCCAAAGGCAACCTCTACACCACCGAAACCTATCGAGGGCAACGCGTGCAGAAGTTCGTTTACAAAGGAATGGCGCCGATCACGTCGAAAGATCAGGGCGTGCTCTGGCCTAAGAAGTAGCTACCCGGTAATTCGCGCACGATTGCGCCCTATAATCGAGACTTATGGCGACTTCGTTGAAGCCGGTAGACGTCGCGGTGATTGGTTTGGGCGCGGCCGGTGGCGTTGCCGTCTTGCCGCTGGCGCGCGCGGGACTCAAAGTGGCCGCTCTCGAAGCCGGCACCTGGATGAGCCCGCGGGATTTCAAGGCGGATGAAATCCACAATAACGTACGCCGCTGGGTCACTTCGGTATTCAAGACCCAGCGCGAAATCCCAACGGTTCGTGCGGACACTTCTGAGCAGGCACGCCAGGCAGGCCCACACCCGATGATGAATGCCGTGGGCGGTACATCCGTCCATTACTGGGCCCAGAGTTGGCGGCTGAAGCCGTGGGATTTCAAGACCCGCTCGGAAACGATCCGGCGCTACGGACCCAATGCGATTCCCAAAGGCTCGACGCTCGAAGACTGGCCGATAACTTACGATGAATTGGAGCCCTACTACGACACCATCGAATGGGAAGTAGGCGTGTCCGGAAAGGCCGGTAACATCCAGGGTAAACTCGATCCGCGCGGGAACATCTTTGAAGGCCCGCGGCGCCGCGAATATCCCATGCCCCCGCTTCGCAGCACGGAATTTATCGATCGCATGTCCGGCGCCGCCAAGGGACTAGGCTGGCATCCGTTTCACCCGCCCGCTGCGATTAACACGCAACCCCGCAACAATCGTTCAGGCTGCATGTATCACGGCTATTGCGCCACCGGAGGCTGCCACGTCAGCGCCAAGAATTCAACGGCAGTGACCACCATTCCGGAAGCGGTGAAGACCAAGAACCTGACGATTTTCGATCTCGCCCATGTGCGGCGGATCGTTACGGATGCGAAGGGCCGCGTGACCGGCGTCAATTACGTTCGCAACCGCGAAGAGTTTTTCCAGCCAGCAAAAGTTGTCCTGCTGGCGGGTTATACGTACGAGAATTCGCGCCTGCTGCAACTCTCGAAATCTAGCGCCTACCCCAACGGTTTGTCGAATAATCACGGACAAGTCGGCAAGCATTTCTTTGCTCACTATCAAGAGGGCATCACGGCCTTATTTCCTTTCGACGTAAATATCTGGTACGGACTACCGGCGCAGGGAATAACCGTGGACGATTTTGCCGATGACGTGTACGACCACACCGGCCTCGGCTTCATCGGTGGCACCAGCCTGCACGTGCGCACCGAACGCCACGCCATTGAAGCTGCGGCTATGGGTAGCTATGGCGCGCGGACGGCTTCCTGGGGTTCGGCGTGGAAGCGGCACATCCACGAAAACGCCGCTCGCGTCGCCGTTACCTACCATCAGACTTCTACGTTCCCTTATGAGTCCTGTTATCTGGATCTCGACCCTGAAGTAAAAGACCCTCTCGGCGACTCGGTCTGCCGGATCACCACTGGGGGGCCCAAGGAAAACGAATCGAGTGCCGTTAGATATGCACATACGAAAATGGAGCAATGGTTTCGCGAAGCCGGCGCCGTGGCTGTAGATTCATCCGTTGACCTGGGCGTCCCCGCCGTGAGCACCCATGCCTATGGAGGAACCCGCATGGGCGACAACCCTGAGACCAACGTAGTGGATCGTTGGGGCTTCTCGCATGAAGCGCCGAATCTTGGTGTGTTGGGCGCTTCGGTTATGGGGACCAGCGGCGCTCGCAACCCTACGCTGACGGCGCAAGCGCTGGCGTGGCGTACGGCTGATCACTTGATTAAGAACTGGAAGTCTATTGCGGAGTGATCCCCGACAAGTTGCGAAAATTGGCGGCCGTGCACTCGGCGATCTCTTCGAGAGTAACGCCCCGGAGTTCCGCCACCTTGCGGGCGGTCTCGACAACAAACGCCGGCTCATTCCGCTTGCCGCGCTTGGGAACGGGAGCGAGATAGGGCGCGTCGGTTTCAATCAACAACCGGTCGGCCGGGACGATGCGCGCCGCTTCTTGTATGCCCAAAGCTTTCGGGAAGGTCACAATACCGGCGAAGCTGATGTGAAAGCCGAGTGCAAGCGCCTGCTCGGCCTCGCGAGGGCCCTCGGAAAAACAATGCATAATGCCTCCCAAGCCGCTGCCCGACCAGTGTTCGCGCAAGAGTGTGATGGTATCCTCCCAGGCCGAGCGGGTGTGGATCACGATGGGCTTGCGGGAATTGCGGGCGATCCGCATCTGCTCTACAAAGACATCGCGCTGCACGTCGCGCGGCGAATGGTCGTAGTGATAATCCAGTCCGATCTCGCCGATGGCAACCACTTTCGCATGCTTCGCGAGTTTCCCCAGCCGCCGGTACGTTTCACCGTCGGCCTTCGCGGCGTCATGCGGATGCACGCCGATGGTTGCGTAAATAGAGGGATAGCGGTCCGCCAGGCGCACGCCCGCTTCGAGGTCCGGCGGCCCATCGCCTGAACCGATCGCCACCATGCGTTCGACACCCGCAGCCAGAGCGCGTTCGACCACGGCTTCGCGGTCGTCGTTAAATTGCTCGCTGTCGAGATGGCAGTGAGAATCGATTAATTTCGCGGGCATGGCCTACTTGAGGCGCGCCCCTACCGGCACGTCTTCAAGAAAACTCACTAGCACCGGAATGTCGCCTTCGCGCGACGCCGCTACGATCATGCCTTGCGATTCGATGCCGCGCAGTTTTCGCGGAGCAAGGTTCGCGACGATCACCACCTTGCGGCCAACCAGTGCTTCGGGTTTGTAAGCCAGCGCGATGCCCGCAACAATACTGCGCGGCTCCGGCTCGCCGATATCGACCGAAAGGTGCAGCAGCTTATCGGAGTTCTTGACCGCCGCGGCATTCTTTACGATGCCGACGCGCAAATCGACTTTGCCGAAATCGTCGATAGTGATGTGGGCTGTGTCCGGGGATGCGGCGGCCGGTGCGGGGGCTGGTTCCGGCTTCTTGCCCAATAATTCCAACTGCCGCGAGACCTCCGCTTTTTCGAGCTCCATCATCTTCTCAATCGAAGCCTTGGCATCGGCGCGCGGGAACACTGCCGCTACTGTGCCCAGCTTCTGGCCACCCTTGAGGTGCCCCCAATGCAAATCTTTGGTTCTTGCCGCATCTAGGTGCGTTTGAAAGCCGAGCTGCGCCCAGATCTTCGCAGCCGACTCCGGCATCACTGGTCCTAACAATGCAGTGACGATCCGCAGAGCCTCTGCGGAAGTGTAGAGAACTTCGTCCAGACGTTTGGCTTCGGGTTCGCCCCCCTTGGCCAGTTTCCAGGGAGCCTGTTCGACAATGTACTTATCCACCGCTCCGATCAATGACCAGACTGCTTCGAGCGCCTTCGAAAACTCAAAGCGGTCTAACGATTCCATCACGGTAGCCGTGATTTCCTGGGCGCTCTGCGCGATTTGCTGATTCCCATCGGAAGCCGGAACCACCCCATCGCGATATTGATTGATCATCGCCAGGGTGCGGCTGGCGAGGTTGCCCAAGCCATTTGCCAGGTCAGAATTATAGCGGCCCACCAGCGCGTCGTAGCTGAAACTGCCATCCTGCCCGAAGACCACTTCGCGCAGCAGGAAATAGCGCAGCGCATCGGTGCCGAGCACGGTGTGGATAGGAGTGGCGCGCACGATGTTGCCGCGCGACTTGCTCATTTTGTCGTTCTCAAACAGCAGCCAGCCATGAGCGAAGATTCGCTTGGGCAGCGCCAGCCCTGCTGCCATCAGAAACGCGGGCCAGTAAATGGCATGGAATCGCACGATCTCTTTGCCGATCAGGTGCAGGTCGGCTGGCCACCGGTCTTCGCCTGCGACCGCACTCATATAGGCCACTAAAGCGTCAAACCATACGTAAAAGACGTGCTTCTCTTCGTTGGGAACCGGGATGCCCCACTTAATGTTGGTGCGGCTGATCGAAAGGTCGACCAGGCCGCCTTTTACAAACGCGGCAACCTCATTTCGCCGGCTCTCCGGCAAAATAAATTCAGGATTTTTCTCGTAAAGATCCAGCAGCTTCTGTTGAAACGCCGAAAGCTTGAAGTAGTAATTCTCCTCAGAAACCGTTTCCGTGGTCCGTCCGCATTCCGGGCAAGGATCGCCTTCCTTTGCGTCATTCACATAAAGCTCGTCGAAGACGCAATACTGTCCGGTGTAGTTGCCCTTGTAGATATAACCGTTCTCGAGACACCGGCGGAACAGATCCTGTACTTGGGCGACATGGTTCTGGGCCGTGGTGCGCTGGAAGCGGTCGATGCTGAGACCCAGGATCTGCCATTGGCGCTCGAATTCGGCCGAGATGATATCGGTGAATTGCTGCGGCGATTTGCCGGCCGCGGCGGCCGCGCGCTCGATCTTCTGGCCGTGTTCATCGGTGCCAGTGGTGAGCACCACCTCATAACCCTGCATTTGCTTCCAGCGTTTGATGGTATCCGCGGCGATGGTGGTATAGGCGTGGCCGATGTGCGGGGCGGCGTTTACGTAGTAGATCGGCGTGGTGAAGTAATATTTCATTTCCTGACTTTCAAGTAAGCTTCCTGGGCCGCAGCGAGGATTTTAACCAACGGCGTTCCGGTATTCATCGCCAGCGTTCGGCAGTCTTCGTATTCAGGCGTGGATGCGCCATGTCCCGATACCTTCATGCGGACCTTGCCGAAAGCGGTCTCAACTTCAACAATGCGCCGCTCTTCCACGCGCCGCTCCGCCGAATAAATGCGCAGGCCCAAAGTTGAAGTTTCGGCGAATATTATATCCGCAAGTAGCTCTTGTTGCTCGGGTTTTGCAATCACCCGCAGGAGCGCGCCCGGGCGGTTCTTTTTCATATGGAGAGGCGAGAACGAGGCGTCGAGCGCCCCCGCTTCCAGCAGCCGGTCAAGCGCATAGCCCAGCACTTGGGGACTGGAATCGTCAATATTTGCTTCGATCACGCTTACCAACGTGGCTTCAGTGGCGGTAGTTCGCTCGCCCACCAATACCCGCAAGACATTAGGCTGATCTTTGAAATCGCGATCTCCCGCGCCGTAACCGATCTGAGCGATGCTCATGGCAGGGAGCGCCCCAAAGTGAGCCGAAAGGGTAGCAGCGAGCGCCGCTCCGGTGGGTGTGGTCAATTCGCAGGCGGGGCCGCGCGCGTAAATGGGTTTGCCTTCGAGCAACGCGGCGGTCGCCGGCGCGGGTACCGGGAGCATGCCGTGCTCGGTGTTTACGGTGCCGCTGCCGACATTGATCGCCGAGGTATGAATCTCCCCGATGTCGAGCAAATCCAGCGCCACGCAAGCGCCTACGATATCGGCGATGGAATCCACCGCGCCCACCTCGTGGAAATGAACTTTTTCAACCGGCACGCCGTGAACGCGGGCTTCTGCATCTCCCAGCCGCCGGAACACATCCGACGCGTTCTGTTTCGCGCGATCGGAAAGTGGCGCCTTGTCGATCATTGCCAGGATGTGATTTAAATGTCGGTGGCCATGGCTCTGGCCTTCGGTGAGCACGCGAAATTTAGAAGCGGTGACGCCGCCGCGCCGGGTCTTCTCGACCTCAAATTGCGCTCCGGTCTCAAGGCTTTTGAGCGCATCGATCAGTCTCCCGGCAGGGGCGCCGGCGTCGAGCAGCGCACCCACCGTCATGTCCCCGCTGATGCCGGAAAACGCATCGAGATAAGCGATTCTCACTCTTTGATTATAGGGGGGAGGTTTTGCATGGCGTGCGACCCGAGCCCAATGAGGACGAAAACAGCATAGAATACGTAAGACTCCATTTTTGAGAGGATCTTCCATGACAATCACAAAGTTCACACTTCTTTCGGGCGCCTTGGCGCTTTTTTCGAGCAGCGCTATGGCGCAGCTCCCGGCCTCACGGGTCCTGACCCTGGATGCGGCTCACGAGATGGCACAGGAAGCGATGGCCAAGTGCCGCGCCGATGGCTACAAGGTCACAGTGCTGGTGGTCGATGCTTTGAATGCTCCCAAAGCGTTGATGCGCGATGACGGCGCAACCGCGTCCACCACGGAAGTGGCCAAGATGAAGGCTACCGCCACCATGCTCTACAACCGGCCGTCGGGTCCCCCGCAGCCGGTTCCTCCCGGCGCCACCGCTCCGGCCGCAACCATTCCTGGCACGATTAACGCCCAGGGCGCCGTGCCTATTAAAGTGGGCGACGTCACCATCGGGGCCATCGCAGTCAGCGGCGCTCCTGGTGGCGACAAGGATGCATCCTGCGCGAATGCCGGGCTCTCGAAGGTCTCCGCTAAATTGAAGTAGATTCCGGGCAGCGGAATAAATACTGCCTCGGGTCAGCAGTCGCAATAGACTGAGACAGGATTGTTGCGCTCGATCGCGACAGTCGCGCGGCTTCATCTCAATCGGGGACACTGAAACTAGGATGAAAGCTTCGCTATGATTGGTCCTTCTTACCCGGCGGCACAGGCCGTCGCCCCGAAAGTGCGATTGCACTTTGCTAGTCATCTGGCGGCGGAGCGGACACGCGGCCGTGGGAATCTCGCGCTCGAGCCGGATTCCGCGGTGATCGAAACCATTATCGATGCGGCCTTCTGGGCCAGCCTGCGCCGCGAGGAAAGCTACGCACCCAAGATTTCGCTGGCGTATTTGACGCCCGAGCAAGCCGACCATCCGCTCCTGCTCGAAGAACCTTTACCGCTGAACGCTGAATCGCTCGCGCGGCTGGCCCCCGCCGTCGAGCGGCCGGGAATCCATTTAGGAGTCTGCCAAGTGGGCAGCGACCTTGCCGTTTGGGGCGCGACGCGCAGCCTCCCCTCGATTTGTTTCGTGATAGAGGTGGTTGCGCCGGGTCTGCTGGTTATCAAACACCGCGCGAGTGAAGAATCCGGCAAGTTCGTCAACGTTGCGGTGCTCGAAGGCGACCAGATCAAGATACTCAACAGCCAGCCCATTGACATGCCGGACAGTCCGCCGGTGGTGAAGTCGCTATTGGGCCTGAACTCGGCCGCCGCCGGGATCGATTCTCTCAACGTGCTGCTCCATTTGGCGGTATCCATGCGCCAGCACGGCCGCGGCGGCTCGTTGCTGGTGGTGCCCTCCGCTTCGCAGACCTGGCGCGAGTCTATTGTGCAGCCGTCGCCCTATTCGGTCTCGCCGATTTATTCCGAACTCGCACACCTTATGCACAAGAATCGCGAGGAACGGAATGGACGCCCGCACCAGGAGGCGATTCGCCGCGTGATCGATACGGTGGCCGGTCTGACAGCGGTCGATGGAGCGACCATTTTGACGGACCAGTTTGAGCTGATCGCGTTCGGCGCCAAAATCGGACGCCGCGACGGGGCCATACGGGTAGAACAGGTCGTCGAGTCAGAACCTATTGAAGGGGCCATCGTCCGCATCCTGCACCCCACACAACTGGGAGGCACCAGGCACCTGTCGGCCGCGCAGTTTGCCCAGGATCAGCGCGACGCCGTTGCGTTGGTAGCATCCCAGGACGGTCGTTTCACAGTGTTTGCGTGGTCCTTCAGCCGGGATATGGTTTACGCTTACCGCGTC
>JANXXL010000057.1 GCA_025350625.1 Bryobacterales bacterium
CCGGGCGCGATGCCGTTGCCGACTTGAACGCCGAGGTGGAGGAAGGGCGGGCGTACTCGATCGGGCGCATTGAGGTGAAGGGCACGCGCCACTACAGCGAGGCGAATATCCGGCGTAATTTGCTGCTGAATGAGACGGACGTGTTGGATCAAACGCTGCTGCGGAAGAGCATTGCGCGCCTGAACCAGACCCAGATGTTCGAGCCGCTGGAGGAAACGCAGGTGGCGATCAACACCGACGAGGCTTCCGGCATCGCCGATATCGTGATCCCGCTGCGCGAGAAGAAGCGCGGAGTGTGGAATTTCTCGGGCCCGGTGGGACCGATCAGCTTCGCGGGCCCGCTGCAATTCATGATCGCCTCCCGCCTGCCGCCGTGGGGACGGGGCATTTTCGAGCTGTCCACGTACTACCTGTCGTTCAGCCTGATCGGGTATGCCCACCCGATCGCCGCTTTTTCGCCGATGGCGTTTAACAAGCGGGGGTTGCTGCCGGTGCTCTCGATCTTCCGCCCGTATACGCCCGGCGAAGGCTGGAAGTCGGGCATTCTGATTGCGCCGCAGCTGGGGTGGCAAGCGACCGTTTATTCGTATGCGACCACGCAGATCACATCGCGGTTGATGCCGCTGGTGGTGGGGAACAGCCGGTATGTGTCGGCTCTGCCGGTGACGTTTGAGCGCGCCGGGGGCGACGGGGTGCTGCTGTGCGATCCGCCGAAGCCGAAGTACCAGAAGGCGCGGATGGGGGCGGCGTTCCTGCTGCAATTCGCGGCCTCGGTGCCGGGTTCTTTGTAGGGCCATCTCAGGGCCTCGGCCTGCCCCACAAGGCCAGTGCCGCCCTGCCGATGCTGCCGCCTACGAACTCACCCCGGCGTCGCTGCTGCCGCGTCTGCAACGCTTCTTCACCCTCTCGGCGGGGAAGGTAGGCTCCATTGATCGCCAGTACATCCTGAGCACGGCGCGCCGTATTCACCCGCGATCGGGGTGTGGTTAGCTAACGACTTGGGCGCGCTCAGGCGCGGCCCGGTTTTGGCCGTCGCTTAGCATTTCGTTAGAAAGCAGCGGACGGTAACGGCGTGGGCCTGTGGCGCAGTTGGGAGCGCGCTTCCATGGCATGGAAGAGGTCGACGGTTCGAACCCGTCCAGGTCCACCAAACACTCCAGACAGACTCCAACACTTGCACTTGGGACGTGCGTTCTCCCAAGGTCCAGGGTTTGCGGTCCAGGGTTTTGCCGTACGGTAGCGGGATCGATTAACGCGGGAATCGACGCAAGACTCGCAAGCTTCCCAGATCCGGACTTGAACAAACCCGCTTCGCGGGAGGGCGCGGTTCAACATCTTCGGTTTGTCAGGGCGATTGCACCGGTGCCGAGACGGCGGTACGACACAAAAATATGTGTCGACCGCTCAGGAGTTACCAAGACCGACCCTGCCGCCAAAAGGAGGGAGCTATTCAATCCCCATAAAGCAATCGTCCTGCCGAACCTAGCAGGGTTCGTTCAAGTCGCGTTATCGGCAGTACTCCGGCGCTGATAATAACGGCGGAACCCGAAAATCGCCCGTCGGAGTACTCCCGATCAACCCTAAGGACATATAAGGCGCGTCGATTTTCGGCACGCCCCGTCTGTAGCCGCCGGAATCATCCGGCTTGGCTAGCAGCTGACATCCATCTCCGGATCGTGGCCCGCCGTGTACCCGTATTGGACATTGTTGTTATCGTTACAGTAAAGCGTCATGGCCACGATGAACGCATATTTGTCGGTGTGACCGGTACCGCTGCCTAATCGGACGGTGCCGAACGGCAAAGTGATAGAACCGTTGCTACTGGTTACTGTGGCTGCTGAGTACCATTGGTCGAAAACCGTTTGAACATACAACGTGGGCAGGTCACCGATGGTGAAGGGACTGCCGTAGATAGCACTGCTGGTTTGTTTCTTGTTACGTCCGAATACCGCTGTCACCCGCAAGCACTGGTTAGGACTGATTTCTGAATAGGTCCAATTCGCCGGCAGGCCGACGGTGACATCGGCGAACACGGCCTCACTGTTTACCTGACTCACAGTTATCGAGTGATCCGGTGAGTAAACGCCGGATTGGCTTTCCCACACTTTTGAACGATGGCCAGTAGTGCTATCGTCGGCGAATAGCCCGTCCTGGGTGGTGGATGCTGTTGGGGCGAAATACAGTTGGAGCGTCTGAGAGATGGGCATACTTGCTTCCTTCCATTTTGAATTAGTGTTGCACTGGATTCGTGACTGCTCCGGTGCCAGCGAACCGGTCGAACATTGGCAGAAATCGCGCATCAGCCCGCAGCGAGACCAGTTCCGGCTCATTACGGACTTCGTGCGGGGAGTAACCGGCGGCCATCGCTGATTCGAGCGCCTGCAGGGCGGGCTCGCGGCGGCCCAGGATTTCATTTACGAGGGCCGCCTTGAAAAGGCTTCCCGCTGAGTTCGCGGGCAATCCTTGGAGAATTTCGACCTCCTTGGCCGCCCCGTCGCGATCACCGGATTTAGCCAGGTAGACGGCGAGGGATCCATGCAGGTCGGCATCGTTGGGTGCGGCTTTCATCTTTTCGCGAACCAATTGGATTGCGTGCCCATAGGCTTCGATTGACTTCGAACGCTGCCCAGGCGCCCAACGGTAACCGTCCGCCAGGTTGCCCCAATAGAGATAATCACCTGCGCCACCTAAATGCAGGGCTTTTTCAAAGGCCTCCACCGCATCGCTGTAACGGCCCTGGAAGAACCGTGCGGTTCCGAGATTGGCGTACACCTTGGCGCTGGGTTCGATCTCCAGAGCGCGCTGCAGAACGCCGGCCGCCTCGTCGTAACGATCAAGCATGTGATAAACCGCGCCGAGGTTTTTCAACATCCGAACATTATCCGGAGCGGCCCTGAGCGCCTGCTCCCAGGCACCGGCAGCCTCTTGATAGCGCGCGTTGCGGTAAAGAAAAGTTCC
>JANXXL010000073.1 GCA_025350625.1 Bryobacterales bacterium
GAGCCCGGTGACGCGGCTCATCAAGACAGCCACCGACACCACGCCCGCGGAACGAACTACACTTTCACTCTGCCCGGCATGGGAGCCACCGCCGGAGATAGTCGCAGCTTCGGGAACGGTCACGTTCCCGGCAACGGCTTCACTGCCCGTATTGTTCGAAAAAGTGGGCAATCGTCATGATCCCGGCGTAATAATTCGCCACTTTGTACTTTTCATTAGGCGAGTGCAATCCATCGTCAGGAAGTCCGAAACCCATGAGGATGGTAGGAATCCCCAGGTGTTTCGCAAAATCTCCCACGATGGGAATAGAGCCCCCGCTGCGAATGAAAACCGTTTCTTTGCCCAGGATATCGCGAAACGATTGGGCAGCGACGTGAATCGCCGGATGATCCGGATTCACCATGATGGCGGGACCCCAACTGAGCACGCGAACTTCAGTTTGGATGCCGGCCGGAGTATTCTCGGCGACGAACTTCTTGTAGGCGGCGATGATCTTCTCAGGGTCCTGGTTGGGCACCATGCGCATGCTGACTTTAGCGGTAGCGCGCGCCGGGATTACGGTCTTGGCACCGGCCGCCGTGAACCCGCCCGCAATGCCGTGAACTTCGAGCGTGGGCCGCGCCCACACGCGCTCGAGAACGGGATAGCCGGGCTCGCCTGTGAGCTGCGAGGCGCCTACTTCGTGGCTGAGAAATTCCTTTTCATCGAAGGGCAGATGCTCCCAACTGCGTTTTTCGGCGGGCGTCGGAGGCGCAACGTCGTCATACATGCCGGGAATCTGGATTCTGCCGTTGGCGTCTTTGAGCTTCGCCAGTAGCTCGACCAGCCCGAACACTGCGTTGGGTGCGGCTCCTCCATACATGCCCGAGTGCAGATCGCGCGACGGCCCGCGAGCTTCGATTTCGGTATAGATAAGGCCGCGCAGGCCGATGCAGAGCGTGGGCAGACCTTCGGCGAAGAGTTCGGTGTCGGAGACCAGCGCGACATCCGCCTTCAATCTGGCGGGATTCTCGGCGACGAATTTCGCGACCGATTCGCCGCCCACTTCCTCCTCGCCTTCGATCAGAAATTTCAGATTGACGGGCAGCGTTCCGGTGGTCGCGAGCAGCGCCTCGACCGCCTTGATGTGCATGTACATCTGCCCCTTGTCATCGGCCGAGCCGCGTGCATATAGGTTGCCGTCGCGCACCTCCGGCTCGAAGGGCGGCGAGATCCACTCGTTCAAAGGATCGGGCGGCTGCACGTCGTAGTGCCCGTAACAAAGCACCGTAGGTTTGCCGGGTGCGTGCAGCCAGTCTGCATAAACCAACGGGTGCTTCGCGGTGGAAATGATCTCGATATTTTCTAGGCCTGCCGATTTCATGCTGTCGGCGACGAATTGCGCGGCGCGCTGCACGTCGGGAACATGTTCCGGCAAAGTGCTGACGCTGGGGATGCGAAGGAAAGTTTTTAGCTCGTCGAGAAGACGAGGTTTATTTTGCTCTACGAAGAGGTTAGTGGCTTGGGACACACACTATTATAGAGCGGGCAAGCGAGTATTTACGGACTGGTAGATTTTTTTCCGCCCGCCAAAGCGATCGCGGCGCCCGCGCCCCCACCGGCTACCACGGCGACGATCGCTACCTTGGCTCCCGTCGACATGCCGGTTTTGGGAGCAGCAACCGGCGGCGTTTTTGCCGGGGCCGCAGTCGGCGGGGCGGAGGCAGTTGCCGTAGCCGGTTCGGTTTGCGCTCCCAACGCGGCGGCGACGCTCAAGCAGCCACCTGTTTCCTGCTGGGCGATGGCCGTGACATTCAAGACGCCAGTCGCGATCGGTAGCCCCGGACGGAGCGCGCTAACAGCTCCCGTCATGATCACCCGGTTGCCGACGTAGGCGGCAAGTTCGTTGCCCCGCACTTCCAATATTTCCTGGCTGTTCTGATCTTGAATCAAGTAGCGGCCATCCTTCGACAACAGGCATCCGGTACGCGTAACCACGCCGGCCGCAGCCTGAGCGGCGAAATTCATGTGACCGCCCGCCGGAATCGAAGCCAGCAGCAAGCCAGTTCGATTGGCCACTCGCGTCGCGCCGCTCAGCGTGGTGACTTCCAATCCGCCATCCGCGACCCAGGCTACGCGGACGCGGCTGGTGCCCGCGGCCGAACGGATCGAGAGATTGCCGGCGCTGACTTCATAACTCTCCGGAGCAGCCACCTGGCTCACACCCTTGCCTAGCGTCAGGCGACTTTCGCTCACGCTCGCGCTCGATGCAGACCCCAGTTGAATTCTCACTCCATTGCGTAACGCGGCCTGTGAGGATGCCGAGCCGGTTTCAATGTTTGCGCCCTCGAACAGCGTGGTGTTGCCCCAGACTTCGGAACGATCCACGGTAAAATGTCCACTGGCCGAAATCATGCCGATGACCGGCGATTTCGCGGCGATGGAAGCTGCGGCCAACGCGATTGCGACCAATAGTCTGTTGAACACTGGTCCAAGTATACTTTTGGTTCGCACTTTGCAGCAAGAGAAATTGTCGTAATCCAGGTGTACTACGTGAGTCGCATTTTAGCTGTCGCCGCGCTGTTGGTCATTCTCATAGCGGCGGTTTATTCCATTCGGCTGGCGATGGCGGATGCCGCGTTTCGCACCCACACGCCGGAAGGTGTCGCACGCGCCTTGCAAATCTCGCCGAATAATGTCAGCTATCTGTTATTGCGAGCGCTGCAGTTGGATTACGATGGCGCGGATTCAACAACGCTTTTAGAGCGCGCTGCGCGAGTGGCTCCGCTCGCATCGGCGCCGCGCATCCGGCTGGGGTTAGCGGCGGAGGCTCGGGGTGATGATTCGGGCGCCGAAAAATGGCTGCTGGATGCGGCGCGCGTCGATCGTCAATTCGAGCCGCGCTGGACTTTAGCGAATTTCTATTTCCGCAGCGAACGCTCTAGCGAGTTCTGGAAATGGATGCGAGCGGCCCTCGAAGTCTCTTATGGAGATCGTCGTTTGGCCTTCCAACTGTGCTGGCGGATGAGCCAGGACTCGAATGAAGTATTGACCCACGGAATTCCGCCACAACACGACGTTCTTGCGACCTACTTGGCCTTCGCGCTGGAGCAACATCGGGAGGCGGCCGGGGCCGTCGCGCTCAGACTGGCGGCGCTGCACAATCCTGTTGATGCTCTTCTGCTGGAGGCTTCGTGCGACCTGCTTCTGGATTCCGGAAAGGTCGCCGAGGCGCTGGAACTCTGGAAGCAACTGGGACACGTAAGACCGGGGTTGATTACCAATGGTGACTTTTTGACCGAGCCAAGCGGGCATGGTTTCGATTGGCGTCCGGCATACCCGCCCGGCATAGCGAATTTGCAGATTCCAGGAGCGCACCGCATCGCGCTGTCGGGAAAAGAACCAGAATCCTGCGAGCTACTGCGTCAGTTCGTGGTGCTCGAACGAGGCAAGTCGTTTTCTCTTACCTGGGAGGCGCGGACCCGGGGTTTCGGGTCGCCTACGGGGGTCAAGTGGAGCGTGGGCTCGGCAAATGGCGGAGTTGAACCAGCAGAGGATTGGCGCGCGGGCGGGTTGGAGTTCAAAGCTGAGGTTCCGCTGACGCCCATCAAACTCGAATATCAGCGGCCCATGGGACAGGCGCGGGCCGAAGGTTGGATCGAGATCCGCAAAGTATCGCTGGTCGAAAAATAGAACGCCCCTAATCCACGAACCCGGATTGTTGCAACGAGGGCAGAGGCTCAGGCGCCTCGAAGTGCGTCAGGACGCTCTTCACACGGCCGTTATCGAGCACCACCCCATAGGGCGGAGAAGTAAATACGAATAGCTTCCGGAGCAGTGCGGAGTCTGAGGAAGTCTTTGCCACCAATTTCGTGTCGTGCAAGAACGACGCAGCCCACTGCGGATCGTTGGTGGGGAGCGCGATCACAGTCACGTCTTTCTTCCACCCGTAAGTCGACATGTGACGCGCCGCTTCCTCGCAATGGCTGCACGCCGGGTCGTAAAAGAAGAGGAAAATATGCCCTTGGCGGAGGTTAAAAGGTTGGCCATCGACGGCGATGGTTTCGGGCACCTGGATGCCGCTCTGGTGTATGGTGTTGTATCCATAACTCGCGCCCGCAAACACCGAGATCACGGCCAGCGCGATCGCCGGAAAACGCAGGCCGGTGGGTTTGCGGGAGAACCAGGCGGCAACCATGGCAGCCAACAGCATCGCTCCATCCTCCGCGAATAGAGCTGGCGTCACCGACCGCTTGAGCCACGGGAAACAACTGCAATCGCGACCCACCAGCGCTTGGTAGCGCAAGCCGATGTAACCCATGAATACGACCAGCATGAGCGCAATCAACCACGCTCCCCAACGGCGGTAGCGCGGCATCAGCACCAGCAGGCCGCCCAGCGCTTCCGCGATCCCGAGCAGAATCACCAGCGGCATGCTCGCCCAGGCGGGCACCAGGAGCTGCTCGAACATGGTCTGCACCAGAAACGGGACTACTAGCTTGGCAATTCCGGTAGCGAGAAAAATAATCGCGACCGCCGCGGCCGCAATGTGGCTGACGGTAATTTTCCACGCCGGCAGGGCCATGCTCCGTTCACCGAAGTTCGCAGTGGTGGTAGCGCTCATAATTGCAATTCTAGCCGGATTAGAGGCCTCCGTGTCAGAATAGCTGTTTGGCCTTCCGCAAACTGCGAGTTCCCGCATCCAGCGCCAATCTGGGTCCTGCTTTCGACGCGCTGGGCCTGGCTTTGGGAATCTATCTGGAGTGCCGTTTCAAGGCGGCGGAAAAGCTGTCCATACGCGTAACCGGGCGGGACGCGCCTTCCATTTCCGCTGGCGAGGACAATTTGATCTGGCAAACGGCACTGCGGATTGCCGGCGATCTGAAGCGGACCATGCCGCCTATCGAACTGCAAATCGACAACCAGATTCCGTTAGGCAAGGGATTGGGGTCGAGCGCCGCTGCCCTAACCGCGGGCGTGGTAATCGCCGATGCGATGCTGCGCTTGCGTTGGCCGCGGGGGCGTGTGCTCGATGAAGCCGCGCGCATCGAGGGGCATCCCGATAACGTGGCCGCCTGCGTCCATGGCTCGATTGTGGCCAGCGCCACCGATGCGCGCGATGTTACTCACGCCGCGCGCCTCGAACTGCATCCCCGGTTCGCGATTGCCGTGGTGGTGCCGGATTTCCTGCTGCCCACGGTGGAAGCGCGGCGCGTGCTCCCCAAAACTTATCCGCGGGCCGACGTGATTTTCAATATCCAGCGCAGTGCGTTACTGATTACGGCTCTAGCCACGGGCGTCGCCGATGCTTTTCCGACGGCGCTCGAGGACCGCTTGCACCAGCCGTATCGCGCTCCGCTGGTGCCGGGGTTGGACGAGATCATTAACCTGCGCATGAAAGGACTGCTGGGCTGCGCGCTGAGCGGCGCCGGACCGTCGATTCTGGTTTTCTATGAAAAAGGTTATGAGCATGTGTGCCAGTCGATCCAGCATGTGTTCACGGCGCACGGAAAAGATTCCGAGGTCATGCTTACGGAATTGTCCACGCGCGGTTACGAACTAAGCTAGAAACGGATGTCCCAATCACCCGCCAATCGCCTGGCCCACGAGAAGAGCCCGTACCTGCTCCAGCACGCCCATAATCCAGTGGATTGGTACCCCTGGGGCGACGAAGCCTTCGAAAAAGCGAAACGCGAAAACCGGCCCATCTTTTTGTCAGTGGGCTATTCGACGTGCCATTGGTGCCACGTGATGGAGCGCGAGTCATTCGAGAGCGAAGAAATCGCACGCGTCTTGAACGAGCACTTTGTTTCGATCAAAGTGGATCGCGAAGAGCGACCCGACGTGGACCGGATGTATATGTTATTCGTTCAAGCCTCCACCGGCAGCGACGGTTGGCCCATGTCGGTATGGCTAACTCCGGAACGCAAGCCGTTCTTTGGCGGCACCTATTTTCCGCCGGACAACCGCTACGGCCGCCCAGGTTTCCGGGCAGTGCTGGAGCGGTTGTCGGAAGCGTGGCGCGACGACCGAGCGCGTGTCGAGGAATCCGGCGACAAAGTGATCGAGCAGCTCCGCGAATACTCGAGCCTAGGAACTGGCGAAGCGGTTCCAGGACGTGAAGTGCTGGATCGCGCGTTTCAGGGATTCCGGCGGATGTTCGATTCGCGTCTCGGCGGCTTTGGCCGGGCGCCCAAGTTCCCGCGTCCCAGCATCCACAATTTCCTGGTGCGTTATTATGCGGAGACCCGCAACGAGGAAGCGCTCGAAATGTTGCTGGTCACGCTGCGCGAGATGGCAAAGGGCGGGATGAAGGATCAGATCGGCGGCGGTTTTCACCGCTACTCGGTCGACGAGCGCTGGTTCGTTCCGCATTTCGAAAAGATGTTATACGACCAGGCTCAATTGGCCGTTTCCTATCTTGAAGCTTTTCAAATTACTCGCGATGGGCAGTACGCGGCGGCAGCGCGCGATATCTTCACTTATTTGCTGCGGGACATGACGGACCCCGGCGGCGGCTTCTATTCGGCCGAGGACGCTGACAGCGCCAGCGACCCCGCCCATCCGCAAGAGAAGAGTGAAGGCGCTTTTTACGTTTGGCGCAAGCAGGAAATTGAGGAGGCGCTTGAACCACCAGTGGCCGCGATGTTCTGTTATCGCTATGGCGTTGGGGATAGCGGCAATGTGGAGGAAGATCCGCAGGGTGAGTTTCGCGGCACTAACATCCTCTATCAGGCGCACGCCATGGAAGAGACCGCCGCGCACGCCGGAGTAGCCGTCGAGTCGGCCCGCGCCGAATTACAGAGCGCGTCGGCGAAGCTGCTGGAGATTCGCGCCAGCCGGCCGCGCCCCCTGCGCGACGACAAAGTATTAGCCGCCTGGAACGGCTTGATGATATCCGCATTCGCCAAAGGCGCCCAAATCTTGAACGACCAGAGTTATGCGCAGGCCGCGCGCGCTGCTGCGGATTTTGTGCGCCGGAATTTGTGGGATGAACGCCGCGATATTCTGCAGCGCCGGTACCGCGCAGGGGAGTCGGCCATAGACGGCTTCTTGGACGATTATGCCTTCTGCGGCCTGGCTTTACTGGATCTCTATGAGTGCACCTTCGAAGCGCGCGATTTCGAATGGACGGTCCGTCTGGCGGAGCGCGCAATCGAGCTATTTGCCGATACGGAAAATGGTGGTTTCTTCAGCACCGCCGCCGATTCCGGCGACCAGGGCGCATTGCTGCGCTTGAAGGACGACTATGACGGCGCAGAGCCTTCCGGCAACTCCGCCACGGCGATGCTGCTCTTACGCCTAGCCCGCATGACGGATCGCACCGACTTCCGCGCCGCCGCCGAAAACACCTTGCGCGCTTTCGCCTCACGCATGACGGAAGCCGGAACCGGAGTGCCGCAGATGCTGGCGGCACATTCGTTTGCTCTGGCGCGCCCGCGCGAGATCGTTCTCGCCGGCCCCAGGGACGATCCAGCGATGCAGGAAATGCTGGCATCGATTCGCCGCCGCTTCCTTCCGGGGACGGTTATTCTCCGCAGCGAGCAGAGTACAGCCCCGATGCCCGCGCTCCAAGGAGCCGCAACCGCATACGTTTGTGAAAATTTTGCGTGCAAACTGCCAGTGACTAGTGCTATCGCACTCGATGAATTGCTAGAATAACCGCTATATGGAAAGATCAGCAGCAACTACACTTAAAGGCAACCCCATGACGGTGGTGGGGCCAGAACTCAAAGTGGGCGATAAAGCCCCGGACTTCGAAGCCGTCGATAACGGACTTAAAACCGTGACCCTCGGCACCACCGGCAACGGCGTGCGCATCTTCAGCGTAATCCCGTCGCTCGATACGCCGGTATGCGATGCCCAGACCAAGCGTTTCGAAGAAGAAACCGGCAAGCTGCCGAACGTCAGCATCTACACCTTCAGCATGGACCTGCCTTTCGCGCAGAAACGCTGGTGCGGCGCAATGGGCGTGGATCACGTCAAAATGGTCTCGGATCACAAAAGCGGTTCTTTCGGTGAGGCCTACGGCACGCTGATCAAGGATCTGCGCATCCTCAGCCGAGCCATCTTTGTGGTCGACAAGGACAACAAGATTCGTTACGTGGAGTACGTCAAGGAAGTGGGCGATCATCCTAATTACGAAGCCGCACTGGCCGCCGCCAAGGCCGCCGCTTAAGCGGAACAGCAGGACAGCCGGCAATCGTATATTCCGGCTGTCCGTTTCCTCCCAATGCTGCGGATTGCTTATGTCTGCGAATTTCTGCTGGCGCTGCTTGCAATTTCTGTGGTGTGGGGCCAGGTGGGCGGACAGGATCATTTGGACTTGATGCCGTGGTATGACAAGCTGGTATTGACGTTCGCCCTCGCTCTAGTCACGGTATTCGGAACAATTGCGTCGGTTTCGCGGGAAAAGGCATGGAACGGAACAGCTATCGTGTGCCTGGCAGTCGCCATTCTGATCGCTTGCGCCATGGGCGCGGTCACGTATTATTATCACGTTCACGAAGACGAGGAACCGGGAACGACTAACTCCGCTACTGTCGCAAAAGGATTCCGGCACGTTCCCCAAGGGCAATGCACATGAGCGACGCAAAATTCGGAGCGTGGGTGGTGGCGGAAAGCCCCGTCGATATCGAATATTCGCTGCTCGTGATCGACGAAATCCGGCAAGTTGTGGCGGACGGTTTTCAGCGCCTCCAGCGGGGCGGTATCGAAGTGGGCGGCGTGCTTTATGGCACCCGCGAAGGCCGCATTGTCAGGATCATGGCGATGCGGGAAATCACCTGCGAACATGCGCGCGGCCCTACCTTCCATCTTTCCGACAACGATCGCGCGGCTCTGGCCACTCAGATCGAAAGGGACAAAGCGGACCTGCGCCTGGAGGGCCTGCTGGTGGTGGGCTGGTTCCTGTCGCATACTCGCAGCGACGTTACGCTCCAGCAGTCCGACCTCGATACCTTTGGAAGGTTTTTTCCGGAGCCGTGGCAAATTACGATGGTGGTGCACCCCGGCCGCGCGGGCATCATGCGCGCGGGATTTTTCGTGCGGGAGCCCGATGGAAGCGTCCGCGGCGAACGCAGTTACCAGGAATTCAATTTCCCGGACCGTCTGGCGGGGGTGTTCGACCGCCCGCCGCGCGAACGCCGGCCGCCTCCAGAAGCCTTTGCTGAAAGGCTGCCGACGCCGCGCTATCAACCCCCTGCTGATGCCGTCGCGGCGCTCGATCCGGTCGAGCAGCCGCTTGAGCCGGTCGAACAACAATATGACGCGCCCATGTTCGGACAGCGCGCACGGCCGGTTCCGCCGCCCTACGCCCCTTATCCGAACACCGCCCGCAAGGTGCCCTGGACCATCATCGGTATCGTAGCGGCGGCCCTGGTGATCGCCGTGTTCGGCTTACGATTTTTCGGCCCTCAGCTGCAAGCGGAGCCGCTTTCGCTCGCGGTGATCGAACGCGACGGGCAATTGCAAATCCAGTGGAACCACGCATCACAAGGGATCGCGAACTCGAGCGGCGGAGCGCTCGAGATCGTCGACGGGCAAGACAAGCGTGACATTCCGATGAACCGCAGTGAACTCGCGCAAGGAAGTTATACCTACGTGCGGCACAGCGGGGATGTGCAAATTCGATTGATCGTCGATGCGTCCGGCGGCAAGAGAATCGAGGAAGCGTCGCGGTTCCTCGGCACCGCTCCCGCGGCGGTTGACGCGAGCGAACTCGACACTCTCAAGGTTGAACGCGATGCCTTGCAGGACGAAGTCACGCGGCTAAGGGCGCAATCCGCTCAACAAGCCGCGCGCCTGCAGCAGTTGGATCGAACCATTCTTATTCTGCAGAGCCGGCTCGGCATCACCGCAGGCCGCTAGGGTTGTTATCGCGCGGCGAGCCGGGGGTTTGCGGACCGGAAGGACCGTTCGAGATCCTGCTCGGCCACTGTCAGCGTCACGCGCGTGACCGGTCCGCTGGCGGTGACTTGCGCATACTGTAACGCGGCCGCCGGAGTTCCTCTCACCATTCCGGTGGCGAGTTTGAGTATCCCGGCCAGACCTTGCGCCTCCGCATCCGAATGAGTGAGAGCCTCCGCGACCAGCGTTACTCCGCTCGAATCGAAATGGAGGCCCGCCCAGCTTTCCATCACGCTTTGGAGGAGAGTAGCGGGGTTGAATCCGCCGGAGGAGTTGGCCGGAATCAGGTCCGCCAGCGGTGTTGTCGTGGCGAACCACGCGTCGCCCGTGGAACTGGCGTCCTGCACTTTCTGCCGGAGCGACCCTGCAAAAGCCGCCTGGTTGGCACGCCGGTCGATGACAGCTTTCAAAAGCGGCTCACTGCCGATTGCCACGGTCGAGGAGTCGAGAAACGCAAAGGCCCGCGGGCCATGCTGGATTACCTGGATTCCACGGTAGCCGGAAACGGTTGCGCCCGTCAGACCGGCGAGTGCGACGAACTTGTCCGGCGCAAACGTCCCGCGAGCCAGGATCAGCGCATCGGTTCCATCACCCGGACTTCCGGGAGTGGAGCTTGCTACCAGAACCTCTTGCAGGTCCCGCTTCGGATCGAACCCGGTGGCGGCTGCGAAACGGGTTAAAGCCTCCGCGCCAAGCAGATGAGTGAGCGCATATTGTCCAAAAGGCGACGCCAGAGTTTGCGATACCTGCACTCCGAAAACTACTTTGGCATCGGGCATCGCCAGATCGAGGAGAGCCGGATCTACCGCTGCGCCGGCCCTTGCGGAAATCAGGACCGCGAGTATCGGAACAAAAGTGTGACGATTCATCGGGCCTCCCATACCATTCTACGGCGAGGACCGCTGTGAGGTTCCCGAAAAAGAGTGTAAACTATAGTTAATTGTCTTGTTGAAATCGGAGCTATCAGCGAGCGCCTCCCTCCCGGAAGTCCACGGCAGCGTCGCGACCACGCAGGCCTCGGTATTTCGCCGCATGCTGGCATTCGCCGGACCAGCCTACCTGGTAAGCGTCGGCTATATGGACCCCGGCAACTGGGCGACAGATTTGGAAGGTGGCGCGCGCTTCGGTTATCGCCTTCTGTGGGTGCTGGTGGTCTCGAACCTGATGGCTATTCTGCTGCAAACACTGGCCGCCCGGTTGGGTATCGTCGCCGGCAGAGACTTAGCCCAGGCCTGCCGCGAATCTTATTCCCGGCGCGTATGCAACGCACTCTGGGTGCTCTGTGAAATCGCGATTTCGGCCTGCGATTTGGCCGAAGTATTGGGCGCAGCGATCGCTTTGCGGCTGTTGTTTGGACTGCCGTTGCTAGTCGGCGTGGTGCTCACCGCCCTCGACACGTTCCTGGTGCTGTGGCTTTCCCGCTATGGCATCCGCCTGATCGAAGCCGTAATCTTGAGCTTGATCGCCATCGTGACCGGCTGTTTTCTGGTGGAGCTATTCTGGGCCAAGCCGCTGTGGCACGAAATGGCGGCCGGTATTCTGCCCCGTCTGAACAATGACAGCTTGTACGTGGCCATTAGCATCCTAGGCGCCACCGTGATGCCGCATAATCTCTATTTGCACTCCGCCCTGGTGCAGACGCGCCGCCTGGGCCGCACAATTGCCGAGCGCCGCGAGGCCTGCCGCTTCAATCTGTTCGATTCGGTGCTGGCCCTGAACGGCGCACTGATCGTAAACGCAGCCATCCTGGTACTGGCGGCCGCGGTATTCTTCAAACATGGAATTTTAGTGACGCAAATCGAACAGGCGCAACTGCTGCTCACCCCTTTGCTGGGAACGGCGTTTGCCGGGAGCCTCTTTGCCGTCGCTTTACTTGCCAGCGGCCAGTCCTCGACGCTTACCGGCACTTTTGCCGGGCAGATCGTGATGGAAGGCTTCCTCAACCTGCGTCTCCGTCCCTGGCTGCGCCGCCTGGTGACCAGGTCGCTCGCTATCGTCCCGGCCGTCCTGACGATTTATTATTTCGGCGACTACGGCACCTACAAACTTCTGATCCTGAGCCAGGTTATTTTGAGCATGCAATTGCCGTTCGCGGTGATCCCCCTGATACGCTTTACCAGCGACTCGCGGCGTATGGGCATTTTCGCGAATCGCGTTTGGGTCCTGATACTGGCGTGGAGTGCAGCGGCCGTAATCATCGGCTTGAACTTGTGGCTGGTCGCCACGACTATCGGACCTTGGATGGCGGAAAAGCCGTGGCACGCGGTGCTGGCCGGGATACCCATGGTGGCAACGCTCGCGCTGCTGGCGCGCGTCACCTTCGGCAGTACCATCGTGCCCGCGCCGCCAGTCGAGAGCAGCGGGGCGGCGGTGGCTGCCGACTTGCCGGTGCCGCATTACCGCACGATTCTAGTGCCATTGGACCACTCCTCACGCGATCGCACGGCGATTGCTCACGCCGTAGCTATGGCGCGATCCCATGGAGCTAAGGTTCACCTGCTGCATGTCGAAGAGGGCGTCACCAGCCAGCTATTTGGCGCACTTTCCTCCACCGAAGAAATTCTTTCGGGCGAAGAATACTTCGGTGGGATCGTCGAGGCGCTGGCCGCCTCGGGGATAGCGGCCGAGCTGACCATTCAACACGGCGTAACGCCCGCCAATGCCATTGTCAACAAGGCTCGCGAGATCCAGCCCGATCTCATCGTGATGGGCGCGCACGGCCATCGCGGAATCAAGGACGTGATTTTCGGGAACACCATCAACGCCGTCCGCCACCAGGTGGCCGCGCCGGTATTAGTGGTAGGCGCAGAGCCTTAGAATAAGACGCCGACTCCCACGGAAACTTCAGTCTGGTGCAGCCAGCCGTCTTTTAGAAAAAGATCGAACGGCTTTCTGGTCTCGTAACGCCGCACATCGAAACGCGCAGCCCACATGGAAGTCAGTTTCACCTTCACTCCTGCGCCATAGTTGACGCCGAATTTGGTGCTGCCGCCGCCCGAAGTCGCCGAACTGCCGGGCGGAACAAAATTGCTGAAATGGACTCCCCCGGTTCCGAACGGCCGTATTCGCGAACCCTCAGGCATCGCGTACACCAGGAAGTTGTAGCCGCCGGTGTGGATACCCATTCCTCCGGTATCGACTCCGGAAGCGATCAGGTGCGACCGGCTGTAGGCATATTGTATTTCGTGTCCAAAGTGACTCCCGGTATTGAAGCCGAAGCGGAAGCCAAAGCGGAAGCCATTATCCAGCTTGAAATCGTCTTTAGCTCCCGTTACGGAGGTGCTGCCGATACCGCTGTTTGAAAGGATCGATTCTCCTGCATCGACCCATACCTCTCCGGATTGGGCCCAAGCTGCGCCGGAGCACGCCACCAACAACACGGGCAAAAGTTTCCTCATGAAGCGTGAGATGAATCCGGTCTCGAAACGGTTACATTCAGGTTTCGAGTTCAATCGTGCCCTCTGAATAGGTGATGGCGCGGCCTGCGATCGAGACCCGGTCCCCGCGTTGCTTGCACCACAGCTCTCCGCCGCGGCGCGAACGCTGGCGTGCGAACAATTCCGTTTTGCCGAGCCGCCCGGCCCAGTAAGGAATCAGCGTGCAGTGGGACGAACCGGTGGCGGGGTCTTCATTAACTCCCTTAGCCGGAGCGAAAAACCGCGAAACAAAATCGCAATCCTTGCCGGGCGCGGTTACGATCATCCCGAAGCGGTCGAGCGCGGCGATCTTGGCCATGTCGGGCGTAAGCGCAACTACTTCCTCTTCAGTAGCGAAAACGCACAGGTAATCGCGCGCCGCGAGGACGCTCTGCGGAGTGGCGCCTAATGCCTGGCTCAAACCTGCGGGAATTGGGCACGGTTCGGGAGGCCGGGCAGGGAAGTCCAGGGCATAGAGCGAACTCCCGTTCTCCGCGGTTTTATCCACCCCCAACTCGCCGCTCTTGCTCTTGAAGGTGACGCGATTTCCCGCAATTTCGCGGCGCACGTCGAAAATTATATGCGCGGAGGCGACTGTCGCATGCCCGCAGAGATCCACTTCCACTTCGGGCGTGAACCAACGTAGCTCATAATGCGATCCGCGAGGAACGTAAAAGGCGGTTTCCGAAAGATTATGCTCGCCTGCGATGGCCTGGAGGGTGCCGTCGGGCAACCAGCATTCGAGCGGGCACACCGCCGCTGGATTCCCCTCGAACGGTCGGCTGGCAAAAGCGTCGACGTGATAAAACGGGATCTTCATTCATTCGATTTTACCGTTTCCACGCGTCAGGCGGCATCGAAAAGGCACTGCTGCTCGACATGCCGCGGCGCGAAGCGTTCGAGTTCCATTGGGAAACGCCGCCGCAACTCTTTCGGAGCCGCCGCCCGGTGGCCATTCAGCAAAGATTCAAGTTGCAGTGCGTTCACCACACTTTTCCCCTGCGCGTCATTATTGAAAATCACGAAGGTGGCTTCCGCATAGCGATTGATGCGCTCGATGCGCTTGGCCCATTCCTCCAGTTCCGCCTCCGAATAAAGATAATCGTGTTGGCGCAGGCGCGCAGGGGACTGCCGGTCAAACGCTCCCAGCGAATTCTTGGGATTGCGCCCGTGCATCCGCACATAGCCGATGCCGCTGGTCAGATACGCGGTGGGCGGCATGGCGCTGGTGTATTCCGGCTGATCGATATTGCAGAATCCGATGTGGTAATCGAGAAACGTGCCGATGGCTTCCTCGGTGAGCCAACTGCTGTGCCGCATCTCGGCGACCAGAGGAAACTCGTGAAAAGCGCGGCGCAGGCGAATCAGGAATTCGCGGTTTTCGGCGGTGAAGCGGAAAGCCCAAGGGAACTGCATCAAGACAGCGCCGAGCTTGCGTGCCTGGAGCAGTGGCCGCAGCCCTTCCTTGAACCGCGTGACCTCCTGATCTTCGAGGACGCAGCCATGGGTGAATTGCTGATGTAGTTTCGCGGTGAATTGAAAGTTGGAGTTCGCTTCCACTTTTCGTAACCACAACTTCACGACTTCCGGCTTCAGCGGCTGATAAAAGGAGCTGTTGATTTCAACTGTATTCAGCCGGCGGGCCAGAAACTCCAGCGGATGAAACCCCGTTGGATATGTTTTGGGGTACACCACGCCATTCCAGTGCTGGTAAGACCAGCCGGCGGTTCCGATGCGAGGGGCGGTAGACATTGGGAGAATCTCCGTATTCGCTATTTCTTCACTAATTGAGTGTAGCGAAGAAAAGACGAAGAAGCAAGTGTAAAGTTTGACGATTTCATACTCTTGACAACCCAAATTTCGGTCCTTGAAATGCTTCATTGACAGCGCTGGTAATCGTAAATGAATAGCATATTTCGCATTGGGAGCGCTTCAATGGCCAAATGTGTTTACTGCGAATCTGAAACCGAGTTATTTGATAATGGCGTGCCGGTCTGTATCAAGTGTTCAAAACGGCGGGAGATGACTTGGAAGACTATGGCAACGCTGCAGGAAATTCGGAACATTTTACTGCATGACACCTTGGAGGCAACCGCCCGGCACAATCAAGCCAGGGAGGAGTTTGAAGCGATCATGGGCCAAATCCCCAGCGGTCTTCCGCAGACCGACGGTGCTCACTGGATCAAAAACGCTTCGAGCAGCTTGTCCCTCGCCCGGAAGGGGATGATGGAGGCGCATGATCGTCTAGATAAGTTTCTCGAAAGCGGAATCGTGCCTGAAGACCTTCGCTCCGATTTCACACGCCGATAGTTCGGCCTGCGAAGTATCCGACTACGATAGCGAGCACGAAAGAAAAGACGGTTGTGAGTTGTTGGTCCAATAATGTCTATCGGCAGAACTTCTCGCTGGCTTCAGCGGACCCAGGGCGATAGCGGTGGCCGGCTTCGTTAAAGAAAACTCATTGTCGGAACGTTTCGAGCGGCGGGCAATCTGATTAATGAGGAGAAAAAGAATGAAATCGAAACTGTTTCTGACGATGGCCCTCGCTGCGCTTTCGGTGGCGCTGCCCGTAATGGCCCAGGCGCCTGCTGCCAAGACCACGGATCGCGGCAAGGACACCGCTACCAAAAAGAAGACCGCTGTTGAAGCGGCGCCGGCTCCTACCGAGAGAGACATCGCCGACGCCAGATCCAAGGGCATGGTTTGGGTCAACACCAACACCAAGGTCTATCACAAGGAAGGCGAATTCTACGGAAAAACCAAAAAGGGCAAGTTCATGGCAGAGGACGACGCGAAGAAAGCCGGTTTTAGGGCGGCTCAAGAACCTGTCGCCAAGAAGGCCAAAACCGACGTAAAAAAGTAGCGAGCTTAGTGCACCCGCTCTTTAATACGCTCGCGGATCACCAGTTCATCGAAGATCGCCAGCACTTGCTTGCGGTATTGATAGGCCCGCTGCAGGCGGGCCTGCACCGCCAGTTCATTGCGGTGGCGCTTCAATAGTTTGTCGAGCAGCTTGCGGGGAACGTCGATATCGCGGCGCAGGGAATTGTCCGAATGGCCCCGCAGAAACAGTCCGTAGAAGAGCGCCGCTTCCCGCTGCGTCGCCATCGGATCGATTTCGTCCAGCAATAAACTGCTGGGCGAGGGGTTCCGGTCGGACTGGCTCCGGGCGATCATGTATTCTGCCGCCAAAATCGAAGTATAAACGGGCGGCGCGGACGACGCAATAGGGCGACACCCTATTTCTTAACCCCGCGCCTGATCCGCACCCACTCTTCAAACACCGGCGGGTTTTCTAACCAGGTGGTCAGCCATAAAATCATTTCCTGTTTTTGCTGGCGCTTTTCGGGACTGCGCGCGGCCAGGCGCGCATGATCCTTGGCTGTGATCACCAGCCTCCGCACGGCCATTCGCCGCTCTGCGCCCGCTTGCCGATATTCTTCGAGCAACCGCAACAAGCTCGCTTCTAATTCGTCAAAGGTGGCTTGACGGACGCCTTCGACCATTGGATCGAGCGGCACTCCGCACTCCCGCACCAGCTTGCGCAAATAGTTTTTCGATACCGGCGCGAGCGCGGCGCCAAGGCGCGCGAACTCGGTTTCGCCGATATGGCCGGGACGCTGCTCCTCCAGCCAGCGGGCGAGTTCAGCGGACTTTCCTTTGCGTGGCATGCCGGTAAGCGATCACAGCTTTTTCGTGCTGCGCCATGGTGGCCGAAAACTGGTGCCCTCCGCCGGCGGGTTTGGCGACGAAAAACAGAAACGGAGTATCGGCCGGATCGAGCGCCGCGGCGAGCGATTGCGCGCCCGGATTCGCGATCGGTCCCGGAGGCAGTCCGGCGTTTTGATAGGTATTATACGGATTCGCGCTGGCCAGATCCGAGCGGTGAATCGCTCCCCGGTAGCGCTTTTCGAGCAGCGCGGCATAGATGGTGGTGGGATCGCATTCGAGGCGCATGCCTTTGTCCAGGCGGTTGCGAAACACGCTCGCGATCACCGGCCGCTCGTCCGCCGCCGCGGTTTCCTTTTCGATCAGCGACGCCAGCGTGACCGATTTATGCGGCTCGGGTTCCTTGCCTGCGCTCACCTTGGACCACTCCTTGCGAAATTCCTCGGTCATCATCTTGGCCAATTGAGCGGCAGTAATCCGGTGCGATAAGCGATAGGTGGAGGGGAACAGGTAGCCCTCGAGCGTGCGCGCCTTCGGGTCCAGGTCCCGAATCAGCGCCGGTTTCTCGGCGGCGGCCAAAAAATCCTCGGCGGACATTACGCCCTGCCCTTCGACCGAGCGCGCGATGTCGAAAATGTTGCTGCCTTCGGGCACCGTGAACACGAAGTAATAAATGTCGCCGCGGGCGATGCGGTCGAACACTTCGCGAACGCTCGCCGCCTTCTCGAATCGATACTCGCCGGCTTTGAGAGTCGCCGACGGCCTGGTCAAACGCGCCAGCCAGAACTGCCAGGGATAGTGAATGACGCCTGCTTCGGCCAATTGGCGAGCCATGCCGCCGGTTCCGCTGCCATGGGCGATGTCCACATAGGTCTCTTTCTCGAAACCCTTGTAGGGAGTCACCAGCGCCCACGCTGCCAATCCCGCCAGGGCGCAAAGCACTGCGATGATCAGCTTCATGCCGGATCTCCCGCCGCGTTTCCGGAGGTGCCGCCCGCGTCCAAATAGCTTGCCAGCAGGATCACGGCCGCCATACGGTCGATCGCCTTGGCCCGTTTCTCGATACTGATGCCGCTCTGCTTCAGCACCCGCTCGGCTTCCTTGCTGGTGAGCCGCTCATCCCAGAAACGCACCGCGAGGCCGGTGCGCTCGACCAGGCGTTCCGCGAAATCACGGGTGTAGAGCGCCTGCCGCCCTTCCGTGCCTTTCATATTTAGCGGATGTCCTAAGAGAACCAGCTTTACCTCATGTTCGCGGGCGAGAGCCTGCAGCGCGGCGATGTCTTCGCGGATGGTGGTCCGCTGCAACGTGTCCAGGCCCTGGGCGGATATCCCGAGGGGGTCGCTCAGCGCCAGTCCGATGCGCTTCCTGCCTAGATCCAGCGCCAGAATCCGTCCGTTCCGTGTATTTTGCTGGAATTCCACGTTCTATCCAAATTATAGTGATAGGCAAGGGCGCTCACGGCCAGTGGTGGTTCAGAACACATCCACGCAGAAGTCCCTCCAGGTGGGAGTTGGAATTCTTGCGGCTGCCGCCGCCATTGCGCTGCTCTACTATGGGCGCGTATTTCTGATCACCGTCATCATCGCCTCGATGATCGCTTTTCTGCTCGATCCCCTGGTGGTTTTTTTCGTGAAGCTACGCATGCCCCGCGGCCTGGCCAGTTTCCTGGTGTGCAGCATCGCTCTAGTGGTTTTGTATCTGGCCGGCCTGGGACTTTACCTACAGAGCCAGCAGATCGCCGCCGACTTACCGGCCTACGGCACGCGAATCAGCGAAATGGTGGATTCGGTTGCCGGCCGCATGGAGCGGTTCGAAAATGGCATTTACCGCACCCTGGTGCCGCGGCGCTTTCAACCCCAAACCGATACCGTGCCCCCGGTGCCCATTGACACGCCGCTGCGCGGCAAGAAGAAAAAGGCCGAGCCGCCTCCGCCGGTTCAGCCGCCTGCGGTGCAGGAGGTGCATATTCAGCAGGAGCCGACGCCACTCTTCGCCTACGCGTACACTTATTTGGCCGAGTATTACAGTGTGCTTTTGATGGCTTCGTTCGTGCCCTTCCTGGTGTATTTTCTTCTGAGCTGGCGCGATCACATCCGGGCGCGTTACCTGCTGCTATTCGAAGGAGACAACAGGGCCGCGGCTGCCGCTACCTGGAAGGGTTTAGGCGACATGGTGCGCGCTTATGTGATTGGAAATTTCATGCTGGGGATTCTGCTCAGCGTCGCCAGTGCGCTGCTGTTCGCCTCCGTGAAGCTGCCGTATTGGCTGATCATCGCTCCGGTGAGCGGCTTTCTTAGCCTGGTTCCCTACATCGGATTGCCTCTGGCGTTGATTCCGCCGGTGGTGGCGGCGCTGCCTGCTTCGAAGGAACCGGCCATGTACCTGTTCCTCACGGTGAGCGTGGCGATGCTGCACTTGCTGGCTCTGAATCTGCTCTATCCCAAGTTCGTGGGAGCTCGCGTGCATCTCAACCCGCTGGTGGTCACGGTGGCACTGATGTTCTGGGGAATGCTCTGGGGAGCCCTGGGTCTGTTGCTGGCGATACCTCTGACGGCAGCCTTGAAATCGCTCTGCGATCACGTCCCACCGCTGCAGCCCTACGGACGCCTGCTCGGCGATTGATCGGGCGCTATGAGTAAAGTCTTTTGGATTTCGCTCGCGCTGGGGTTGGCCGTCGCCGGCGGCATCGTGTTCACTCTGCTCACCGCCACCGAAGGCGCACATCTTCGCCTCGAAGGCAAGATCCTCAAGGTGCGCGTGCTGCCGCTCACCGGCAGCGGAGCTTCGCTCGTGATCGTCGATTTCCGCGCCACCAATCCGTCGAACGTGCCCTTTATCGCCAACTCGGTGACGCTTTCCCTCGCGCCAGCAACCGGAGATACGATCGAAGGCAGAACCGCCTCGAAGAACGATATCGAAAACGTCTTCCGCTACGAAAAGCTATTGGGGCCGAAATACAATCCCACTTTGAGCCTTCAGGACCGCATTCCGCCGCATCAGACTGTCGATCGGATGGCGGGCGCGCGCTTCGAACTTCCCGAAGCCGCGATCGATGGCCGCAAGTCGATACGGATCCGCATGGAAGATATCGACGGGGCGATCGCTGAACTCACCGAATAGATGCTTCGCCGCGTCAAGGTCATTCCGCGCAGCGCCAGGAACGAAATCATTGGAGAAATGGCGGACGGCACCATGAAGGTGAAAATTGCGGCGCCGCCCGAAAAAGGCAAAGCCAACCATGCCCTATGCAATTTTCTGGCGGAGCATTATCGCGTGGCGCGCGGCGAAGTGACCATCGTCAGCGGTCACTCGGCCGCGTTGAAACTGGTGCGGATCGGAAACGAAGCTGACTCTTAAGGCTGTACCGGGGCCAGAACGGCTGCGCCGGCGCTCAGTGTTTTGATTGCAAGCGCCTCCAGGTTCCTCGGCTGATACTTCAGCACAAAACTTTGGATCGGCCTCGCGAGCCAGCTCATGCCCAAAGATTTCGCTTCCTCGAGAGCCTGCTGGTTCTTCCAGCGATCATGCTCGACCCGGTAACATGCGATCACCGCTCCGGTGCGATCCGCCCCGCGCTTGCAATGAACGAACACCGGACCGGCGGATGCGTCTTCGAGCATGGCCAGCACTTTTTGCACGCTTTCATTCGAGGGTGTCGACATTCCATACATCGGAACGCTGACATAGCGCATGCCGGCGGCCGTGACGACTTTTTGCTCCAGTGCGGAGCGGTCTCCCGGTTCGCGCAAATCGACTACGGTTTCGATCCCGAGCTTCTTCAGATTGGCGAATCCGTCATCGGTCGGCTGCGCGCCGCGATAGATGTGATCGTTGACCTTCTGAAAGTTGCCTACCCCTTCGACGACCGGGGCGGCCATGACCGTGGCAGCCACCAGAGCGGCGGTCCCAAAAAGCGCGCCAAAGCGCCGAGCGAAGAAAAATGTTGTGGCTTCCATATGCCCTCGATTAATAAAATTAAATGTCCCGGCGGACTACCGCCATCCTCTTCAGCCACACTATCTGATGCCGACGGCCTGAAGCGGGTTGCCCTAAAACTTAGCCAGAGAATCAGTCATTTGTGCTGCAGATGTAACGCAAAAGGGTGCGCGGGTCTCTAACTGGTAGACCTGGACTCCGATGGTTTGGGTCACGAATTGAGGACATTATGAAAAAACTAATTTATGTATCACTTTTGACCGCTGCCGCACTCGTGGCCCAGAAGACCGAGACCACCACCACAGACTCGACGACCGCCACCAAGACCGAGACCACGGACCATGGTAGAAAGTCCAAAACGGATACTACCACCGTCAACTCTGCCGCCGATTCGAATGGCAATGCTACTCACGATTCCGTCACTTCCACCACCAAAGTTAAAAAGCATCACGGCAAAGTGAAGGCCACCACCACGACGGATGCGACTTCGTCGGTTGAGCATCCTAAATAGATCGATCTTTCGAGATTAATTCGCAGAGCAACGGGCCTGGGAACGCCTACCGGCAGTCCCAGGCTTTTTTCTTGCGTCCCCGGCGGGAATGTATTATTATTCACTATAGTGAATAAACATTCACTCCGGAGGACTGCCATGGCCGCGCCCCTGCGCAAGACCGCCCCCCCGCTTGCAGGGCACTTGCTTTCGGATCTTGATTTGTCAGTCGACGGGCTGAAGCATCTGCTCGATCTCGCGGGTCAGATCAAGCGGACGCCGGCGCGTTTTGCGAAGACTCTCGCGGGACGCTACCTCAGCCTGCTATTCGAAAAACCCTCGCTGCGGACGCGGCTCACCTTCGAGCTGGCAATCAAACAGCTGGGTGGCGATGCGGTGAATTACGCCGGACCCATCGGGGAACGCGAGCCACTGAAGGACGTGGCACGCAATCTGGAGCGCTGGACGCAAGGCATCGTGGCGCGCGTGTTCGCTCAGTCGACTATCGAAGAGCTGGCGCGGTGGTCGCACGTGCCGGTGATTAACGCGCTCAGTGACCGCTATCATCCGTGCCAGATCCTGGCCGATGTGCTCACGCTCGGCGAGCGGTTTGGACACCTGGAAGGTCTGAAGCTTGCGTTCGTCGGCGATGGCAATAACGTGGCGAACTCATTGATGTTGACCGCAGGCCGCTTGGGCGTGCATGTGGCGATTGCCACGCCGGCGGGCTACGCGCCTGACGCGGGCATCGTCGCGCAGGCTGTCGAAATGGGGTCGTCTATCACGGTTACCCAAGATCCCGCCGAGGCTCTCGCGGGTGCGGGGGCCGTGTATACGGATGTCTGGACCAGCATGGGTCAGGAAGAGGAAG
>JANXXL010000096.1 GCA_025350625.1 Bryobacterales bacterium
TCCATCTCCGGATCGACGCCTCCGCCGGCTTGCACGCCGCGGGCATAAGCCTGCGCGAAGGCAGGGTCTGCGCGAAAGCTCTGATTGTGGACCGTGAACAGTCCGTCACGAGCGTAATGCTCGCGCGACCGTGGATGGAACACCGCATAGCCCATCGAGCGCAAATACCTTCCTACCCACCGCTTCAGCATTCTGGTCACACCGTAACACACGGCGCGAATCTACTACTCTAGAGGGAGTGAGCAAAATTCTCATGGTGGCCTCGGAAGCCACCCCTTTCGCGAAGACAGGCGGTCTGGCGGATGTAATCGGCGCTCTGCCCAGAGCCCTCAAATCGCAGGGCCATGAACCCGCCGTAGTGCTTCCGCTCTACGCCAGTGCCGAAAAAGTTCTGCCGGCATCCTCCCGTGTCTACGACGGTTTGTCACTCTGGCTTGGGTCCACACGATGGAGCGCCGATATTAGACTGCTGACGCATGATGGCGTCGCATTCTACTTCGTGGATTGCCCGCCGCTCTACGGGCGCGATGGGATCTACGGGACCCAGGCCGGTGACTACCCGGACAACCACATTCGCTTCGCCGCTCTCTGTTACGCCGCGCTCGGCATCGCGCGCTATCTGTTCCGGCCTGACATTATTCATTGCCACGATTGGCAAACTGCCGCACTGGCGCCGCTGCTGAAGTTCCGTTTTCAGGGCGATCCCACCTTCATGGCGATGAAGACGCTGCTCACCATTCATAATCTCGGCTATCAAGGGCTGTTCGGCAGGTCCGCGCTCACCGGGATTGGCCTTGACGACAAACTGTTTCAGCCGCGCGCTCTGGAATTCTATGGCATGGTCAATCTGCTGAAAGGAGGCATCCTTTTTAGCGATGCGCTCAGCACGGTCAGCAAGGGTTACGCCAAGGAGATTCAGACTCCGAAGCACGGCTTCGGCCTTGACGATTTGCTGAGAGCACGCGCCGGTTCGCTCACCGGCATTGTAAACGGCGTCGACTATACCGAATGGAACCCGGAGCACGATACCCACATCGCCGCCAACTACACCGCCGCCGATTTCTCGGGCAAGCAAGCATGCAAGCGCGACCTGCTTGACACGTTCGGCCTGCCTGCGGGCGAGGTGGAAATGGACCGTCCGCTCATCGGAATCGTATCGCGTTTCGCCGGTCAAAAAGGCTTCGATCTGATTGAGGACATCGCGCCGGATCTGACCGCCGAGGACGTCTCGCTGGTGGTGATCGGCAGCGGAGACGCGCGCTACGAAAACGTATTCCGATCTCTCGCCGCCGCGCATCCGAATCGCTTCGCGGTAAAGGTGGCCTACAGCGAAGCGATCGCGCACAAGGTGGAAGCGGGTGCCGATATGTTCCTGATGCCCAGTCGTTATGAGCCGTGCGGGCTCAATCAAATCTACAGCTTACGTTACGGCACGGTCCCCATCGTTCGCGCGACCGGGGGGCTTGATGATACTATCGATGAAGAGACGGGTTTCAAGTTTCGGGAATACTCTGGATCGGCTCTGCTGGATGCGGTCCGCGCCGCCCTTACCGCCTATCGCGACAAGAAAAACTGGCGTGAAATGATGGTGAACGGAATGAAGAAGAATTTTTCCTGGGATGCTTCGGCTGCGGAATACAGCGCATTGTACCGGCGTTTAATTGGGTGAATCCTTTGGCTCGGCTCAACCATCTTTACAATTACGGAGAAGAGATTATGGCTGGTGATAACACGCTTACTTTCAACGAAGCGGACTTTGAAAAAGATGTATTGCATTCGGAAGTGCCCGTCCTGGTGGACTTCTGGGCCGAATGGTGCGGACCTTGCCGTCAGATGACGCCTACCGTGGATGCCATCGCCACTGAAAACCTGGGCAAGGTGAAGGTCGGAAAGCTGAATGTGGACCATAACGGCGCCACCGCGGCCCGCTACCAGGTGCGCGGTATTCCTACTCTGCTTTTGTTCAAAGGCGGGAAGATCGTCGAACAGCGCGTGGGAACCATGGGCAAGGCGGACATGCAGAAGATGCTCGACGCTCACGCCGACGCAGCAGTCTAAATTCCGGGCGAAGATTTCGAAGGCCAGGATACGCGGCAATCGCGGCTCCTGGCCTTTTTGGCTTTTACCCGGGCCACGCCGTTACCGCACCCTCGGAAGCGCTTGAAACGTGCGAGACGTACTTAGCGAAGACCCCCGAGGAGTAACGAAGTTTCGGAGCCGTCCAAACCGCTAACCTTTGCTTCACTACCTCCGGATCTACTTCCAGGTTAATTGTCTGATTCTCGATATCGATCGAAACGATGTCCCCTTCATGCACCGCCGCAATCGGGCCGCCGTTCTGCGCTTCCGGGGCGATATGTCCAACCATGAATCCGCGGGTGGCGCCGCTGAAGCGCCCGTCGGTCACCATCGCCACCGTATCGGACAGGCCCGCGCCGACAATCGCGCCCGTTACACCCAGCATCTCCCGCATTCCAGGCCCGCCGCGCGGCCCTTCATAGCGGATCACCACCACATCGTTCGGCTTGATTTCGCCGCGCAGCACCGCCTGCATGGCATTCTCTTCGCAATCGAACACGCGCGCCGGTCCGCGCTGGCCCTTCCGCGCAATTCCGGTCACTTTGATCACGCAGCCGTCCGGCGCCAGCGATCCGCGCAGAATCACCAGCCCGCCTGACTTCTTGATTGGATTATCCAGCGCCCGAATCACCTCCTGGCCCGGAGTCTCCTTGGCCAGCGCCGCTTCTTCGGCAAACGTTTTCCCGGTGATGGTCTTCGACGATCCCTTGACGTATCCGCCGTCCGCCAGCCGTTGCGCAATCACGCCGATACCGCCGGCCTTGTCCACGTCCACCGCCACGAACCGGCCCGCCGGTTTCAAGTCCACCAGCAGCGGAGTGCGGTTGCTGATCGTCTGGAAATCGTCGATCTTCAAATCGATCCCGGCTTCTCTTGCCATCGCCAACAGGTGTAGCACTGCATTCGTCGAGCCGCCGGTTGCCGCCACCGAAGCAATGGCGTTGTCGAAGGCTTGCCGGTCCACAATATCCCGCGGCTTAATATCGTTCTTCACCGCGTCCATGATAATTTGTCCGCAACGAAACGCCACGTCGTTCTTTCGCGGATCCACCTGAGGAACCGACGCCGTCCCCATTGGCGAAAGTCCAATGATTTCCATCACCGTCGCCATCGTATTCGCCGTAAACTGCCCGCCGCACGCCCCTGCGCCCGGGCACGCCGCATTTTCCACGGCAAGCAATTCCAGGTCGGAGATTTTGCCTGCGGCATTCGCGCCGACGGCTTCAAAGACGTCCTGGATCGTCAGGTCTTTGCCGCCCAGCTTTCCTGGCATAATCGACCCGCCGTATAGCACCAGGCCCGGCACATTCAGCCGCAACAAGGCCATCGCCGCCCCGGGTATAGTCTTGTCGCAGGCCACCAGCGCGATGATCCCATCGAACATGTGGCCGCGGCCTACCAGTTCGATAGAATCGGCAATCACTTCGCGGCTCACCAGCGATGCCTTCATGCCCTCGGTGCCCATGGTCACACCGTCGCTGATGGCGATGGTATTGAATTCCATCGGCGTGCCGCCGGCGGCGCGGACTCCCTGTTTCACTTTCTCGGCCAGATCGCGGAGGTTGAGGTTGCACGGCATGGTTTCAATCCACGTGTTCGCAATGCCGATGATCGGCTTCTTCAGGTCCTCGTCCGTGTATCCCACCGCTTTCAACATGGAACGGGCGGGCGCGCGGTCTCGCCCCTGGGTAATGGTGTAGCTGTTGAGTTGCTTCATGAAGCATCTATCTTACTAAAACCTTTCATTACGCTAAAAGCTTTCATTACGCCGCAACAAGCTGTCCTTATGCCGGTCTGGCTCAAATGGGGGTATAGAATTGAATATGTTTCCTGGGTAACTAAGCGGAATCATCTAGTTACAAATTTGAGAACCTGAAGTACCATCAGGTTTGTACGCCCATGTCTAATCGTTTCGATTCGTCGCGGCTGCCCCCCATCCTGCGTGAAGAAAACGACTTAGCCTTGTCCTCGATCCAGATCGAGGAAGTAATGGCCCGGATTTACGAGCGGGGGAACTGGCTGATGAAGCGGTTTGTACTCGGCCACCTGCTGATCGCCGTAGTCCTTTCGACGGCCTACAAGACTTACGCCGCCACCTCAATCGTTGG
>JANXXL010000127.1 GCA_025350625.1 Bryobacterales bacterium
GTCGAGCGGCTCCGGACCGAGGCGCGACAGGTCGTGATTCCACAGAATCCGTCCGAACTGGCGGGGATCGGTATAGATGAGACTGCCGGTGTCGAGCGCGAAGATCCCATAGGTATGTTTGGTCGGGGCGGCGTCGAGTAAAAGCCTGCCGGTCATGCCCAGATGTACTGTCAGCGTGCCCTGGTCGAGTTGGATCACGATGAACTTGCCGCGGCGTGCTATCGATTGTATGGTGCGGCCGTTAACCCTGCGCGCGAGCGCTTTACGATTCCCCGGTGTGACGAAGGGCGACGAAAACGACGCCGACACGATCTGGCGGCCGCGCAGGTGCGGGGCCAGGGTGCGGACTACGGTTTCGACTTCGGGCAGCTCAGGCAAGATCCACCAGAATCTCGCCGTGCTCGATTTTCACAGGATAGGTGGCCACCTGGAAATCTTCATCGGCAAGACTCGCGCCGGTGCGGCAATCGAATTCCCAGGCGTGAAAAGGGCAAGTGAGAATGGGGCCGTCGAGCGCACCGTGGCCGAGCGGCCCGCCGGAGTGCGGACAGATGCCGTCGATAGCGTGCAGGGCGCCATCCACATTACAGACGGCCACCGCGTTGCCGCCAATATCAACCTGAATTGCCGAGCCCGGAGGCAAGAGCCTTAGCGGGCCAACGCTCACGAAAGCCATTCTTTCTTTTTGTACCATGGGCGTTAGCATGCTTCGCCAATTTCTCAGTTGTTTCCTCGCGCTGGTTTTAGTGACGGGCACGGCCCCCGGTCAAACGACGCGGGGTGACAAAATCCGCCAGCAGGTGGGTAAGATCGGAGTGCTTGGCAATATAACGGTTTCCATGATCGGCGGCGCGGACTACTACGGCTCGGTCAGCCGGATCGGCGCCAATGACTTCGCAATCAACGAGGTGGACCAACGGCGCGAAGTCACCTTGCGCTATAGCGAAGTCAAGAAGGTCCGCGCGGACTATGGCACTACCCGCAACATCCGAGGCCAGCGCATTCACCCGCACACCAAGCTGATCGTGACGCTAGCGGTAGTCGGCGGGCTGCTGGCGCTGGTGTTTATCGCAGTGGCTTCGGACAAATCTTGAGCGGGCGGGATGATTAGCTCGAAAGACCATTGGGAAGCGGTCTATGCGTCAAAGAGCGATGCCGAGTTTAGCTGGACCCAGCCGGAACCTGGGGCGTCTTTACAGCTCATTGCTGAAGTGTGCCCCTCGGGGAGGGTCATCGATATCGGAGGCGGATCATCGCTGCTCGCCGGGAGACTGCTTGATCGCGGCTATACCGTAGCCGTGCTCGATATCTCTGAGGCAGCTATTGGCCGCGCGCGCAACCGGATGGGAACTCGAGCAAATCAAGTTGGCTGGATTGTAGCCGATGTGACCGCGACTTCGGATTTAGGAATATTCGATTTGTGGCATGACCGTGCCGTCTTCCATTTCCTCACGGCTCCAGGCGACCGGGCGGCGTACAGGGAGTTGCTGGCGCGGACGATCCCGGCAGGAGGACATGCCGTGATCGCAACCTTTGCCTTGGATGGGCCGGAAAAATGCAGCGGCCTCAAAATCCAGCGCTATGACGGGAGGACGCTCGCCGTCGAATTGGGGCCGCGGTTCGAACTCCTTAAGACCCTCCCCGAGAGGCATCAGACTCCGCGAGGCGGGTGGCAGTCGTTTCAGTACAGCTTGTTCCAGCGGGGGAGAGAACAGCCTTACTCCTGATCCAGCCGCTTCTTGTACTTGGGCTTCTTACGTCCGGTCTTAGGCAGGATTGCCTGGGAGGGTTTCACCACGCCTACGCGCTCCCGCGCGATCGCCCGAACCTCTTTCGATTGATCGAATTTTTCCGGGGTTTTGGCCCGCTTGCGCCGGTTCATGGGATCACGCTATGCTTGTGCTGGCAGATATAAAGGAGGCCGTATGTTACGTTCTATCGGCTTGCCTGAGTTGATGGTCATCCTGGTAGTCGCCGTGCTGTTGTTCGGCGGCAAGAAAATACCTGAGCTGGCAAAAGGCTTAGGCGAAGGCATCCGCAACTTCAAAGACTCTTTGAAGGGACCCGACGCGCCGCCCGACGACAAGAAGCAAGCATAAAGGCTTCCTGGCATGGTCCGCAGTTTGGACACGTCTCAATCGGTTTTCCACAGACCCGTCCGGTTTTCCACAAACCTGTGCGGTTTTCAAGAATAAACCCCGCGACGCCATCGAGCGTGGCGGGGTTTTGAATATCAATCAGCCGCGTCCGGCGACTCCCTGATAACTATTTCTTTTTGGGAGGGACGATAGCGTCCTTTACGGCCTTGGACACGCGGAACTTCACCACTTTCTTGGCGGGAATCTTAATAGCCTCGCCGGTGGCGGGGTTGCGGCCCATACGAGCCTTGCGGTCCACGCGAACCAGCCGGCCGATGCCGGGCAGAACGGTAACGCCGCTCTTCTTGGTTTCGGCGATGGCCATATCGGCGTAGGCTGTGGTGAAGGCCTTGGCGACCTTGTTGGGCACGCCAACGGCCTCCGCCAGTTTCTTGATCAATTGAGACTGCGTCATTTTTGCTGCTGCCATAGTGCTCCTTTTTAGAAAAATCCAATTCTCCCGATGGTGCGTTTTCGTCTGCGCGGCATCGCCCGAAGTAGCGGCAGGCGCGCATTTACTACTGCATCATAAGGGATGCACATTCCTGCTGTAAAGAGAAAACTGCAAAAAACATCGATTTTTAACGGGTTTCGTGCACTATCTTATTCTCCGCCGGGGCCATGCGCCGGTTATCGCTCCTTATAACAGGCCGAATGTTATCCTGAGGCGAAAAGCCGATGAGCGAGTTACAAGACCAACTGGCGGCGCTGCGCCAGCGTATGGCGCGCGCAATCCAGGCGTGTGACGAAAAATATGGGAAGGCGGAAAAACCTTATTCCATGGGGGTTTCCCGCACGTCTCCCGAAAGTTTCCAGATACAAGAATGGTTTCCGGGCCAGGAAATCGAGACCGTGCACGGCAAACATTTTGAGACGGAAACGTTTTATGCACGCCACCGCCGCCATGGCTCCGCCGAACTGAGCGAACTGGCGGAACTTCCGCGCGATCTGCTGGAAATTATTTCGCACGGCGCCGTCCGCGACGTGCCGCCCGAGGAATGGGCGTTCCTCGACACGGAAACCACCGGCCTCGCCGGAGGCACCGGCACCGCCGCCTTTCTGGTAGGGGTAGGACGCATTACGCCCGACGGTTTCCGCGTCCGCCAGTTCTTCATGCGCGACTACGGCGAAGAAGCCAGCCAGTTGGATGCCTTGACGCGGCATCTGGAGCCGTTTCGCGTTCTGATTACCTACAACGGGCGGGCCTTCGATCAACCGCTGCTCGAAACCCGCTACCGGCTGAATCGCGCGCGCTCGCCATTCCACCGCTTCGAACATCTGGATCTGCTCCATGGCGCGCGACGCCTGTGGAAATTGCGTTTTGAAAGTTGCCGCCTGATCGATCTGGAACAACAGATATTAGGTTTCGAGCGTCAGGGCGATGTGCCGGGCGCGATGATCCCGTATATTTATTTCGATTATGTGCGGACCGGGGAAATGGCCCGGCTGCTGCCGGTATTTCATCACAACGCCATCGATATCCTGACGCTCGCCTGCCTGACGGGCATCGTCCCTTATGCGTTCAAGGATCCGGCGAGCGCGCCGCTACGGCATGGCTCGGAGATGGCTGGAATCGCCCGCTGGCTCCGCGACGCAGGCGAGATGGAACAGGCGCGCACCTTGTTCCGGCGTGCGGTGGATGCGGGCCTGCCTGACGACATTCTCTTCCGGACACTGTGGGACATCGCCACGCTTGAAAGGAAACTGGGCTGCGAAGAGGCCGCGCTGGGGGTGTGGAACGACTTGGCGGTGTCCCGGAATCCTTTCCGAACGCGCGCCATGGAAGAACTCGCCAAGCACTGCGAGCACCGCGCCAAGGACTTCGCCCAGGCCCTGGAATGGACCCGCCGGGCGCTGGCGCTTCAGAGTTCCGCGGGTCTGCGTAAGCGCGAAGAACGGTTGGCGAAGCGGACGGAAAATGGCTCGCAGATGAACGCAGATGGACGCGGATAAGAAGTCATCGACCAGGGAGTCGCCATGATCGCACTGGGAACTTTAATGGCCCAAGTTCGCGGCCTGAGGTGAAGGATTGCCGCAGTCGAACCGGCCGGGGCGCTGGAAGTCTGCGGCGGGGATTAATGCGTCTCCGGTTTGAATTCCGGGGGTAGTTCGGAGCCTTTGCCGAAGAAGTATTCCTCCATTTGCTTGAGCAGGAACTCCTGGGCTTCGGGCTGGCCAAGGTTAAGGCGGTATTCGTTCATGATCATCTTCATGTGTTCCACCCAACCCTTCCAGGCCTCTTTCGAAACGTTCTCGTAGATGCGTTGTCCTAGCGGGTGTCCGTCGAAGGGAACTTCGTCGAGCCCGGGCGCTTCCTTCTGCAGCTTCACGCAAAAGACGGTTCGGCCGGCGGCCGCTGGAGTGGTTGGATCTGCCATGGTTCCAGCATAGCGCGCGGAGAACCGGGCCCCTCTTACTTTTTGTGGATGGCCAGCAGCAGGTTGGATTGATTGGGGAGCCACTTATAGCCGATGGCAAAATCCAGCGGCTCTACGCCGGCGTGGGCGTCATAGACGGCTTTCAGGTCATCCTGCAATCCGGTTTTAAATAGCGCAATGGGCTGGTCGTAGACACCGAAAAGGTGCACATCCCAGGCGGCGGGTTCGAAGTAGTGATAAGGGATGCCGGAATCGTCCTCAATCACCACGTTGCTGTGTGCCAGAATAATGCTGCGGATGGTCGAGAAGTATTTTTTGTGCATCAGGTAGGAGGCGGATTTCACCAGGGTTCCCCCGGGCGGCAGGTTTTGCAGATAGCGCATAGTACCTGGCTTTTGCTCGAGGCGCTGATTGCGGAGGTTCAAGGCGAAATAACGCAGGGTATGCAGGCGCTGGCGCTGGTCTTTGAACTGAACCGTCAGGCCGCGGGTTTCCGTGGCCGCCTTGTCGGCGGATGGAATCAGGGCGCCGGCGGGCGTTATCCCGACCGGGCCGACATCCACGACGGAATTCCCGGCCCGCGCGATCAGGAAGAGCAGGACCGGCAGGACCCCGCTGGCGGAACCCTCAGTGAGGTCGCGCTGCATGTCCTCGGTCTTGAAGAAGCCCATGGCTGCCGCGGATTGCCACCCTCGGCGCAGTGCGGGCCAGTACTCGGGCGCAAAATCCTCGGCCTTCGATGGGATGCAGCCGGCCGGCTCCAGGCCGATCAGGACGTATTCGCGCGCGTCCGGGAAAAAGGCCAGCGGATTCGTCGCGTCGGGTCCGCTGAAAGGGTAAAAGACAACATCGAGCGGAGGAGTTTTTTGCAGATACTTGCCGCGCCACGCGGTGATGCGATCCACGTAGCGCCGCTTGAGGCGGTTCCAGTCGGCCGCGGCGGTTTTGGAGTAATCCGCCCAGGCGGACTTCTGTTCGTCCGTCATGGACCCGGCGTAGGCGACGTTACTGGCGCCGGCGATCAACTGCGCGGCTGCGTCCCAGTTTTCGATGGGGCCTTGGACGGTGCAGGCAGGCGCGGGCGCGGTTTCGGCAGCAGCAGTCGCGGCGAGCAAGCATCCCATCGCAACCACCAGCCTCAATTTCATCGATAGCCCCTTCTTACCATGATGCTCCAAAGCCGCGATTGTTACTCAACGGCTGCGAGAAATTGTTCTACATCGCGGTTGAAGCGTTCTGGATCTTCCATCATCAGGAAGTGACCGGCCCCTTCGCATTTATCCAACTGCATCCGCGGAAAAATGTTGCGCATGATCTCGAAGCGCGCCTCGGTGGCGGGTTCAGCGGCCTGGATGGCAATGGCCGGGAGATCGAAGACTTCGTCGGCGGGGGGCGGGGAAAGCGAGGAAATGCTGGTGAGCGCGGCAATGCGGACGTGTTTGGGCGTAGCAACCATTTTGGCGCGGATCTCGGCGCGGAGGGCCTCCGGAGTCTGCGGAGTGAAACAGGATTCGACGCGCTGGGCGAAGTTTTTCTCGCCGCCTGCACCTTGGAGACTCCGCGCGACCTTAGCGAAATGAGCGGCGGTTGCGACGCGATCGGGTGGGCCGGCCATGTGGCGCGAGACGAAGGCGTCCACCAGCACCAGCGCCTTGGCTTTTTCGGGAGACAACCGCAGAAAGGCGTATGCGATAGGACCGCCCAGGCTGTGTCCGATGAGAACCGCACGGTCGACTTGGGCGTCGCGCATTACCGCCTGAAGGGCGCGGGCGAAGAACTCAATCGGATAGGGCCGATGCGGTTTGTCGCTCAAACCGTGGCCCGGCAGATCGATCAACAAGGAGTGATAGTTGGCGTAGAGCGATTCCTGGCCGCGCCAGAAGGTGAGATCGCAGGCCCAGCCGTGGATGAATACCAGCGCTTCGGGTCCTGCGCCGTAATTTTCGTAGTGGATACGCAGGCCGTCGAATTTTGCGGTACGGGACGCATCCGAGTCCGCAGCCCGCGCGCGCCTGGTGACGGCGGTGGCGATGGCTCCCAGGGCCAGGAATCGGCGCCGGGGGATGTCTGCGCGCATTGCCGGAATTACGACTCCGTGCTTTCCGCGGCGGAGGCGCGCTTGGCTTTGACGGCACTCAGGTACTCGGAAAGTTTGAGGGGCAGGGGGGCGCCCTTTTCCATGTGGCGCTGCACCGCTTTTTGGTAGCGGCGCAGGGTATCGCGCTTGTGGGCCTCGCGGAGGCTGCAGCTTTCGATATCCAGGAGCAATTCGATCTCCCACGGCCGGAAGGTGTTGCGGTGCATATTGCCGCGTAGCAATTCCTGGATCAGGCGGTTGAACTGCGCCAAGATCGTCTCGCTATCGGGGAGAGATTCGTACATAACAAACCACTATCGTCAGTTATTCTAGTTTACTCTTGCCAGCCAGGCGTGAATGGCTTGCATTTGCTTTAAAATTTCGGGGCGGTCGGCGGCTTCCGGCTCCAGATTCAGGTATTGTTCCAGATCGCGCCGGGCGGCCTGATAACGCTTTAGTTCCAGTTCCAGCAGGCCACGCTGCTTATACCAGCCGGACAACCCGGGGACTCCAACCAGGAGCAGATCCAGCGTATCCACGGCGCGCGCCCAGTCTTTTCGGCGCAAGTATACGCCCCGCAAGTTCTGCAGCATGCGGATGGCGATTTCCTTCTTGGAGGCGCGGCGGAGCAACACGGGGTCGGCCACTTTAGCTCCGGCCAAGGCGAAGCATTCCTGTGCGGTGATGGGACGTCCGCCGTTGAACGGATCGATATAGGTGGAATAGTTGCCATCGTCGAACTGGATGATGAAATGGCGGGGGAGGCTGATACCGAAAACCGGCATGGCCAGACGGCGGGCGATTTCCATGTACATCACTGAGAGCGTGATGGGGATGCCGACGCGGCGCTCGAGCACTTGGTCCAGGCAACTGTTGCGGGGATCGAAGAAGTCGTCTTCATTGCCGTGAAAGCCTAGTTCGCCGAATAGGTAACGCTGCGCAGTTTCGACGAAGTCGCGCCCGTCGTTGAAATTGCGCAGCCGGTCGCCCAATTGGGAAGCGAGTTCGTTCAGGCGGTCGAGCCAAGGGTCGGGTTCGAGGCCGGGAGTGTCAATAGCGGCTAGTTCCAGGGCGGCGCGGTCGAGGCGTCCCTTGGGGGGATCTTCTTCGAGCAAATGGCGGAGATGGTTGGCTTCGGGCACCCATCTCTATTGTGGCAGTGAACTCGGGTATGCGCCATCCGCGACCGGTCCGCCGCGTCTGGGCGCGCTCGGATGGAACCGGTCCCTTGGGGGCACTAACATGGATGCAATGCAACTCATCGGTTTGGACGTGGGTTTTTCCGCGAAGAAGGCGACTTCCGCGGTTGCCAGCCTGGCAGGAGCCACAATAAGAGTTGGACGGGCCACTGCGATCGCCGCCTCTCGAAATAGACTTTTAGGGGACATCTCCGTGGCAAATATGGTGGCCATTGATGCACCATTAATCTCAGCGGACGACAAACGAATCCGGTCTTGCGAGCGACTGTTTGCTCGCGGCCAGTTCCAGCGGCGATGCAAGGCTGGATTTTCGCACGTAAGCGGTACCGGGCTGGAACTTCGAAAAGCCGGATTAGAATCGGCAACGCAGCTTGCCAGCCTTACATCGATTAGCCCCACTGCCACGCCTGTACCCCTGGTGCTTGCCCCGCGAAACATTATTGAAGCCTTTCCCAATGCTTTTCTTGGCGTCTGCGTTTCCGCTGAACGGTACGCTGCGATGCCAACACTAAGGAGAGGCCATAAATTCGACTGGCTCTACGGTGAGTGGTGCCGAGCAGGAAGCTTTCGATTGCTCATCGAAGAGTTAGCCTCAGTTCTTCCCGAGCTATACCGGTCACAGTGTGAGAATAATCGTGATCATGAAGAACGTGCGGCCCTCGTCTGCCTCGCGACCGCAGCATCGGTCGCAGCCGGGCGGTATACCGCTGTCGGAGACCCGATGGGTGGGTATTTCTTCTTGCCGCCGTGGCCACTATGGGCTGACTGGTCACGCCGGGAGCTGGATAAACAGCGACACGTAGACGTGCAGATTTCAGTCTGGATCGACGGTGTTTCGTTTTCCGCTGGAAGGGATCTTCCCTAAACCGCCGTTCCAAGTCTACTCGCAGCTGGGGAGGCTGTTGTGGATGGGGTATTCAACGGTCGATCCGTCAGCAAAGCCCAAGAGCCTCGAGCTCGCAGCGAGGCCTACCCGGCAAGGCTTAGATAGCGGAAGCCCGCCTTCGCTAGGCGGGCGCGATCAAGCAGATTGCGGCCGTCAAGCAGCACTTGGCCGCGCATGCTGTTCTTGATAGATTCCCAGTCGAGCTCGCGATATTGCTGCCACTCGGTGACCAGGACGACGGCGTCGCAATCCTGGGCGGCTTCCTCAGCGCTGGCGCACAAGGTGACGTCCAGATCGGGATACTCCTGGAGAAAGCGGCTCATGGCGACCGGGTCGTGCGCCTTGACGCGCGCGCCGCGCTCGATCAATTTGCGGGCGATATCGAGCGCCGGCGCCTCCCGCAGGTCATCGGTGTCGGGTTTGAAAGCGAGGCCCAGCAGACAGATGGTTCGGCCTTTCAGGATCTTCAATTCGTCGAGCAGCTTGTCGACCACGCGCTCGCGCTGGCGGCGGTTCATCTCGCGCGCCGCTTTGACGATCCCGGCATCGAGTCCGTACTCGCCGGCGGTCGCGACCAGTGCAGCCGTGTCCTTGCCGAAACAGGAGCCGCCCCAGCCGATGCCGGCTTGCAGAAAGCGCGTGCCGATGCGGGCGTCGAGGCCGATGCCCTTGGCCACTTGCGTGATATCGGCGCCGACTTTTTCGGCGAGTTGGCCGATTTCGTTGATGTAACTGATTTTGAGAGCGAGGAACGCGTTGGCTGCGTATTTGATCAGCTCGGCCGAAGCCAGATCCGCCGAAATCAAGGGCACGGCGCCCATGCGATCCGGGCGCGGCAGGTAAGAGGGCGCGATGAAGGTCTGTTCGAGTAGTGGGCGATAGAGCGAGTAAAGCACCTCCGCAGTCCGCTGGTTATCGGAGCCGACTACGACGCGGTCCGGGTAAAGGCTGTCGAAGATAGCCGACCCCTCGCGCAGAAACTCGGGGTTGGAGGCCACCGCGAAGACGCCGTTCGCTTTCTTGCTGGTGCGCTTCTCGTAAGCGTCGCGCACGATCGATTCCACCCAATTGCCGCTGCCGATGGGAACGGTGGACTTGTTCACCACCACCACGAAATCGCCCGATAGATACTCGCCGATGCCGCGAGCGGCGGCTTCCAGATATTTCAGGTCGGGAGCGCCGTTTTGTCCGGGCGGCGTGCCCACAGCGATAAAAATCACCTGCGAAGTGGGAATGGATTGGGCATACTCTGTGGTGAAGGAGAGATTATGCCGGGCTCCGGCCACCAGTTCCGGCAAATGCGGCTCATAAAATGGAATCTTGCCTGCTTGCAACGCCTTGACTTTACGCTCGTCGGCGTCGATGCAAGTTACCTTATGGCCGAGAAAAGCCAGGCAGGCTCCGGTGGTGAGTCCTACATATCCCGTTCCAATGATCGAAACATTCATATATTAAGCTGAATTCTCCATCTTAGCGAGTTCGCGCCGGTGCGCGCTCCGTACTCGGTTGGCTAACCTGAAAATATATGCGGCGCATTATCTCCGGGTTGGGGCTCACTTTCCGTAACCGGATGCAGAGGAAGCGGATATCTGCGCGCTTCCGGTGGCCGCCAATGGGCTTCTATCGTACTTTCCCTTTCAGATCATTATGCTGGCATTGTCGCCGCTGGGCGCATGCACCCTGGCAAAATCGATGGATAATCTATCCGGCGGAGATAAATAGGGCTCGGGTCGGGTCGCTGTTTTTGAAGCTGCCTGCGCTGAAGCTAGCCGTGCTGGCGCTGTTCCTGATTCATCGAGAGTCCAATGAGTAACCGATTGCTGGCGGTGGTGACGGGCGCGTCGAGCGGGATCGGCGAAGCGTTCGCTCGTCAGTTGGCGGTTCGAGGCTACGATCTCCTGCTGGTAGCGCGGCGCGAGGACCGGTTGCAGGCGCTGGCGAATGAAATCTCGCGCGCTGAGGGCGTATCCGTCGAATCGATGGCGACAGATTTGGTGACCGACGAGGGTCGCGGCCGCGTGGCCGAGCGTATCCGCAATACTCCGGACTTTGGACTGCTGGTGAACAACGCGGGGTTCGGAGCAGTGGGATTATTTCATCAAGTTGGCTTGGAATTGCAGGATCGGATGCACCGGCTGCACGTGCTGACGACGTTAACGCTCTCGCACGCGGCGCTGGAGAATCTGGCGGCCCGGGCGGATGCCGATGGGCGTTGCGGCATCATTAACGTGTCGTCCGTGGCCGGGTTCGAGCAGTCGCCTTCGAACGTCAGCTATTGCGCTACCAAGGCCTGGATGACCAGTTTTACGAATGGCCTTGCGATCGAGTTGGCGGTTGCGAAGTCCCCGGTCAAGGTGCAGGCATTGTGCCCCGGATTCACTTATTCGGAGTTTCACGACCGCATCGGCATGGATCGCAGTCCCATTCCAAAACAGTTATGGCTGACCGCGGAGTTCGTGGTGAGGGAATCGCTGAGGGGCTTCGACCGCGGCCAGGTGATCGTAGTTCCAGGGTGGCGCTATAAGATCATCGCAGGCTTTATGCGAGGCATGCCGGGTGCACTGATGCGGCGAATATCGGCGCGGATGACGCAGAGGTTCCGAAAATCGAAAGTCTAAATGGCAGGTTTTCAGCCGGTCATTTTTTGGCCCATGCCGATGGCGTTTACGGTGAGAAGCAGCGCCGGCAGCGTCTCCTCATGAGAACCGTTGCGCCATTCGGCCAGCAGACGCACCTGTTCGCGATGCAACTGCCACAGCGCTTCCTTGCGAAGCTCGATAGCCAATGCCAGGCGGCGGCGCCGCTTCCCGGCTGGCGCGCCGAATATTTCGGCAAGCTGCTCGACGGCTAAGTAGTATTCCCGCAAGATGAGATCCATAAATGTGGCGCGCAAGCCTGCGTCGGTCACGAGCGATGCGTAAAGCTGCATGACCTCCGGGCTGGCCATCATCAGGCTGGCTTCGACGTTATGCAGCAGATACGTGAGCATGGGCCAACGGGACGCCTGGGCGCACAATGACCGCCATTCTTCCGGGGATTCCTGGCGCAGTGCGTCGAGAGCCGTGCCGGCGCCGTACCAGCCGGGCAGATGGAACCGCGCCTCGCTCCAACTGAAAACCCAGGGAATGGCGCGCAGATCATCCAGCGATGCGGCCCCGCTGCGGCGGGAGGGTCGCGATCCAAGCTGAGTTTGCTCCACGGCGTCAATGGGCGTGGCCGCGCGGAAAAAGTCAACGAAGCCTTCCGTTTCTACCAGCGAACGATACGCGGTATAGCTGCGCGCCGCGACCTTAGACCAGACGGACTCAAGGGGATGGGGCGCGATGGCGGCCGAGCCGGCCTGCAACAGCTTTTCGTGAATCAGCGAGGTGCGAGTCACGCCGGCCAACAGCCGTTCCAGGTGATAGGTAGCGGTCAGGCGGTTGGCGTATTTCTGCGAGATCACTTCTCCCTGTTCGGTGATGCGCATCCGCCCCGTCAGCGAACCGGGGGGCAGCGCTTCGAGGAAGAAATGCGTGGGACCGGCGCCGCGGCCGACGGTCCCGCCACGGCCGTGGAAAAAAGTCAGGCGGACGTGGTTCGCCTGAGCTACTTGGGACAAGCGGCGCTCCGCTTGATAGAGAGCCCATTGGCTGGCGAATACGCCGCCATCCTTGTTGCTGTCGCTGTAACCCAGCATGATCATTGCTGCCGGAGTGTCTTCGCCTTGGCTGAGACTCGATCGGGCAAGCGTGTGGCGGGTTATGGGATGTTTCAGGAATGCGTCCATCACGGTGTCGCTATGCTCCAAATCGCGAATGGTTTCAAACAGAGGGACCACCGGCAGCTCGCTGGCCAGGCCCCCGGGGGTAACCACCAATAAACCGGCTTCGCGCGCAAGCAGGTAAACGCCTAACAGGTCGGCGACACTTCTGGTCATGCTGACAATGATGGGGCCGAGGCCCGCCGGACCATGCCGGTCCAGATGTTCGCGCAGCACGCGAAACAAGCTGGTCATGTGCAGGGCTTCACCCGCGAGCGGCGTGTGGGGAGCAGTGAAGGGACGCAAGGTGGCCAGTTCGCGATTCAGAAACTCCAGCTTCTCGGGCTCGCTCCAATTCGCATAATCCGTGCGCGGAAATCCGGCGGCTTCGAGCAGGCCGCCGATCGCCCGATCGTGATAGGAGCTGTTCTGGCGCACGTCGAGCGTCGCCAGGTGGAACCCGAATGAACGCACTACAGCTGCTGCGGGCCGCACGTCGATGGCGGCAACGTTTCGCGCACCGGCCTGGCTCAAGGATTCTTCCAGCACCGAGAGGTCCGCAAGAAGCTCTGCAGGGGAGGCCGCTTCCGCATTGTCCAGCCGTGCAATCATCAGATTCACCAATTGCCGCCAGGGCTCCCCGGGATTTCTCGCCAGAGCCGGACGGGCGGTCGCATCGCCCAACTTCCCCGCCAGTTGGCCGATACGATCCTCCAGAACATGCGGCACCGGGGCATTCGCTTCCGCCATGCTCAAACGCGCGCCCAACTGTTGCAGGCGCTCGCGCACCACGGCCAGTGCATCTTTGCGGAGCAACCGCAAGGTTTCGGCAGTGACGGCGGGGGTCACGAAGGGGTGACCGTCGCGATCGCCGCCTGCCCAGCTTCCGACAGCGAGTGAAGGCAGCGGCGGCGGCTCCGTCGCAAACACGGCGCGCCAGCAATGCTGAAATCTCAGGTCGAGCAACTCTACCGCTTCGGGGAAAACAGTGCGCAGGTAGTGCAACACACCGGCCACTTCACTTTCGATATCGGGGCGCTCATGCCGGATCTCGCCGGTGCGCCACAGGCGCTCCAGGGCGGCTTTTAAGCGGCGTTCAAAGATGGCTTGTTCCACTTCTGTGAAATGGCGGTTTTCGCGTTCGACCAGCAGGAGATAAATCGTGCGGTGATGCTCGAGCACGGTGGCGCGTTTGGCCTCGGTAGGATGGGCGGTAAGGACTGGCTCGGCCGATACGCGTTCGATCGCGCGGCGCACTTCATCCTCGCTGAATCCACGCTGGCGCAGATCGTTTAGGTTCCACAGCCAGAAGCCCGGTTCACCCTCGCGCCGGCGCGGATCATCAGTCCGCCGCCGGACTTGGTTCGCGGTATTTTCCTCCACCACGTCGAGAAGTTGAAAGGCGATGGAGAGTGCCTGGCAGAAGCGGGAGGAGAGTGCCGCGGGTGCAGGGGGCGACTGGTCGGAAGAACTGCTGTTGAAACAGCTTTGGAGAAAAGCAGCGAGCTCGCGTTCTCCTTCTTCGAGAAGCATGTTGCAAAACAGGTTTCGCAGGTAGTCGAAGGCGGAGGTCCACTTCGCGAAGCCTTCCTGGAGGGAGGGGGTAGTACCCATTCCTCAGCTTACTTGGATTTAGCGGGCCGGGTCTGCCGACCCCACCAGTCAAGCGGATTGCGCGGGAGCGGGCAGTGCAATCAATGCTTTTTTGCCGTAGTCTTTCTGGTCGGCCTCGAATGCTTCCACGCCCTGCACCGTAATCTCAAAGTGGTTGCTGTCCGAACGGTAAATGAGCCGCTGTTCGCGGAGCATCCATAGAGCGAACTCCAGGTGCTCCAGCGGACAGGCCAGCATTTCGACGAAGTCCCGTCCGCGCATGCTCGGCTGCTGGGTATCGGTGAGGCGCTTGGCGTATAACAAGCGCAGGATGCCCTGGCGCTTGCGGATTTCAGCCTGCACACCTTCCGTACTCTGCAAGGAGTCGAAGATCTTGTAGCGGACTTTATCCTCACCCGCAAGGAAAACGTCATGAGCGGCGCGTTTTTCAGAATCGGACAGGACGGAATGCGCTTCCACCACCTGACGGAACCTATCCTGATTTCCGGTTTCGCGGTTGTCGGGGTGGTAGCGTTGGGCCAGCACATGAAAGATACGGCGAATGGTGTCTACATCCGCGGCACGGCTGACCTGCAGCACCTGATAGTAATCCGGCTCGTCCGATGGAGTTGTTTGTGGCGAGGTTTCTTCCGTTACCGGCGCCGCTGTCAGTTCCACCTGGTATTTTCCGATCCCGGCGATCTTAGAAGAGGCCACGCGGTATTTGCCCAGCAAGGGTTCGCGGCCGGAACCGGTGTCGATCTCGCCGGCGATACTCACTAGCAGGCCATGACCCAGGGCGGCGGAAACCTGCACCCTGATGAAATCGCCTTCTTGCGCGAGGAAACGCCCTCGCAAGCGCGAGGAAGGATTGCCGGTGGCGTCCAAAATGATCGTCAACTCCGGGTGGGCGTCCAGAGTCTCCCTGATTCGCAGTTTGGCTTGCGCTAATCCTGATTGCATTTGCCCTCCGTCGATTGATTTATCTGCATCTCTGAATCATCTGAATCATCGGCAGTTATCAGTTGGCGAAACAGTAAGCTTGAAACCCTAGTGACAGGCCCTAGGGAAACATAAGTAGAACTGGATTGATCTAAGGGAACGAGGGTAACTCCTTTTGACCATCCAAAAGCTTTATAATAAAAGGGTCGCATCGAACACTTCATGCCGACTCTGCTAAGTCCTCCTGCACTCCTGCTGGCCAGTGGTTTATTCTCAGGCGCCGGCAGGCTGGTCAACGCCCTTTTGGATGACACATTTACCGATATTTACCGGCTGCAACCTTTCGATTACGCTATCCTGATCCCCTATTTCGCGGTGCTCGCGGTGCTTTCCTTATACGGGATTCACCGTTATCACATGATTCGCGGATACCTGAAGTACCGCAAACAGATGCCGGTGGAGGCGCCTCAAAAATTCGGGCAGTTGCCGCGGGTGACGATTCAATTGCCGCTTTATAATGAACAATACGTGGTCGAGCGGCTACTTGAAGAAACCAGCAAGATCGATTATCCGCACGAGTTGCTGCAGATTCAGGTGCTCGATGACTCTACCGATGAGACCGACCCCTTTACCAGGGGCCTGGTTGCCGAATATCAGGCCGCGGGGCTGCCTATCGAATACATTCACCGCACCCATCGCCACGGCTACAAGGCCGGAGCGCTGCAAAACGGGTTGAAGACCGCCACGGGCGAGATCGTGGCGATCTTCGACGCCGATTTCATTCCGCCCGTCGACTTCCTGCGGCGAACGGTGGATTTCTTTGCCGATCCCAAGGTGGGCATGGTGCAAACGCGCTGGGGGTATTTGAACCGGCACTATAACCTGCTTACTGAAGTGCAGGCAATGCTGCTCGACGGTCACTTCGTGCTGGAGCACGTGGCGCGTTCAGGCGGCGGACGATTCTTCAACTTTAACGGGACCGCCGGAATATTGCGGCGTTCGATGATCGACGACGCGGGCGGCTGGCAGCACGACACGCTCACTGAGGATTCCGATCTGAGCTATCGCGCTCAATTGAAGGGCTGGAAATTTGTCTATGTGCCTTCGATCGAGTGCTTATCTGAGTTACCGGTCGAAACCTACGGATTCCAGGTGCAGCAATCGCGGTGGGCCAAGGGCCTAACCCAGGTGGCGATCAAGCTGCTGCCGGCGATTCTCAAGTCTGACGTTCCCTGGAAGGTGAAGGCCGAGGCGTTCTTCCACCTTACGCCGAACATCTCTTATCCCTTGATGATCGTCGTGAGCGCGCTGATGCTGCCGGTGATGATCGTGCGCTTTTACATGGGATGGTTCCAGATGCTGACCATCGACCTGCCGCTAATCATCGCGTCGTTCTGGTCGATTTCCGCGTTCTATGTGGTGGCGCACCGGGAGATTTTTCCCAAGACGTGGAAGCGGGCTTTCTTTTTTCTGCCCGCGCTCATGGCGGCGGGTGTCGCATTGACTATCATTAACACCCGTTCCGTGCTCGAAGCCCTGATCGGCTATCAAACCAGTTTTGCGCGCACACCCAAATATGCGATTGGGGGCACGCAGAAGGTGAAGCTGGAGAACATCCAATACCGCCGGCGCAGCGGCTGGCTGCCTTACGCGGAGCTTGCCTTCGGCACGTACTTTCTGGGAATGACGGTCTTCGCGATTGAATCCTACAACTATCTGGCTGTGCCCTTCCAGTTACTGTTTGTAGGCGGCTACTACTGGGCGGGTTTCACTACCCTGTGGGAAGAATATCAGGGCAAGCTGGCTTGGCAGAGGCAGCAGGCACTCGCGGCTCGAGCTACGCCGGCCAAGGCCGCTTAACCCATCTCGCGCTGGGTTTTCTTGGGCAGTTTTGCAAAAATCAGGTCATAAGCTTGCTTTAAGTGCGCCTGGAGTTCTTTCCGCTGCATCGCATCGAACGTTTCGAGGGCGACCCATTTCGCACGTGCACTATAGGGCGCGGGAATGATTCCGGGCCGCTCAATCAGTTCCTCGAAAACTTCGGGCGAGCACTTGAAGGCTACGCAAACCGGGCCCGGCTCCAGCACCAGGGTGGCGAACATCTTCCCGCCGATCTTGAAGACCAGATCTATTTTCCACAGTACTTGTTCGGTGGCGTGGGGGAGTGACAGGCAGTATTTCCGAACCCACTCGCGGTTCATGTTTTCAGCTCTACGATGGTAGCCCCGCTGCCGCCCTCTTCGGGCGGTGCAACGTAGAATTTCTCAACATGCGGGTGGCGCGCAAGCAGTTCTGCGATGGCTTTTTTCAAAATTCCCATGCCGTGGCCGTGAATGATACGGATGCGATCCACGTCGGCGAGGGCCGCGCTATCGAGCAGCTTATCTACTTGCGCGCAGGCTTCCTCGGCGCGCTGGCCGATGAGATTAATCTCGCGGAAAGACCCATCGAAACTCGCGTCCTGACGGAAGGAAATCGGTGGACGAGCGGCGGGAGCGCCCATAGGCGGCAGCACCTCCTCCACATCGGCCGCGGCCACTTGCATCCGCAGAAAACCAGCATCTACTTCGAGCAATCCATTGGCAAGGATGCGCCGCACGGTGGCGGGCTGGCGAATGTTCTTAAGACGCACGCGCGCGCCTTCGGTGAGCTTCAGTCGCGGCGGTTCCGACGCTCCCACGCCAGTCTTAGCTGGGGTTCTGTCGATGGCCGACTCCACCGCCTCCTGAAATTCGCGGCGTGTCTTGGCGATCTTGATGCGGGCCTTCTGGCTGAGATCGCCGATGGTTTCCTGAGCCTGTTTTTCAAATTCCGCGGAAAGTTCTGCCGCGCGGTGCTCGACTTCGCGAATCTTTGCGGCATATTTCTTCTCCCAGTTCTGTTCGAGGGACTGCTCACGGGCGGCGAGCGCGCATTCCCGGTCCGCAACTTCGCGCCGGTCCGCCTCCAGCGTATCCATGCGCTGGTGCATCTGACTCAGCAGTTGCGCGACGTCGCGTTCGGTGGTTGTCATGCGAGCGCGGGCGTCCTGAATCAGCGCGGGATCAAGACCGAGCCGGCTGGCGATATCGAGGCCCGCGGACTTTCCCGGCGCGCCCAGGCGCAATATATAGGTGGGTTCGAGAGTAGCGTCGTCGAAGCCCATAGAGCCGTTGCGGACGCCGGCGGTCGACGCTCCGTAAAGCTTGAGCGCCAGCAGATGCGTCGAGGCCAGGGTGAATCCACCACGCGCGCGGAAGGCATCGAGCACAGCAACGCCCAACGCGCCTCCTTCCTCCGGGTCGGTCGCACGGCCCAGCTCGTCGATCAGCACCAGCGATTCCGGGGTGGCACGTTCGAGCATCGAGCGGATCGCAACGATGTGGGCCGAGAAGGTGCTGAGACTCTCCTGAAGGGACTGATGGTCCCCGATATCCGCCAGTACTTCGTCGAACAGCGGAAATTCCGCTTCGGTAGCTGGGACGGGCAGGCCCGCGTGGGCCATCAGGGCCAACAGACCGGCGGTCTTGAGCGTCACCGTCTTGCCGCCGGTGTTGGGACCACTGATCAGGAGCGTGCGCTGCTCGTGGTCGAGATCGAATGTAACCGGCACCACGGACTTTCGCAGTTTACGCAAGATGTCTTCGAGGAGCGGATGACGGGCCTCGCGCAGGATGAGGCGGCGGCTACTATCGGGACTGATGCGCGGCACCACGCAGCGAAAGTCATGCGCAAACTCGGCCTTCGCGAAGATCAGTTCCAGGCGTGCCAAGGTCTGGGTGGTGGACGCAATTTCGGTACCGTGCACACGCAGACGATCGGTGAACTCGCGCAGGATGCGGTGCACTTCGCGCGCTTCTTCTTCGGTGAGCCGTACTAGCTCATTGTTGAGTCCGATGGTTTCAAGCGGTTCTACAAACAGCGTGTGACCGCTGCCGCTCGCTCCATGAATCACGCCGTCGACGCGCCGCTCGCGTCCTGTCACTACCGGGACCACGAAACGATCGTTGCGGATGGTGACGAAATCTTCCTGCAGAGTGCCGTCGGCGTGATGCGCGCGCAGAAAGCGTTCGAGCGAATGCTGAATCGCCTGCCTCTGTTTTTCGATCTCGCGACGCAAGCGTCCTAGCGCGACACTGGCGTGATCCGCCAGCATGCCGCCGGGCAGGATCTTGCCGCTCAACTCACGCGCCAGCTCCCGCAGATCGGCAATCGCACCGCCGTGAGCAGCCAGTCGGGGAAACCGCTGGCCCGCCGCCGTCAGAACTCCACGCGCTTCTGCGGCCAGATCCAGCAGCCGCGTGAGCTCGAAGATCTCCTGCGCTTCGAGCGTCGCTCCCTCGATGCGGAGCCGGGCGACCGCGCTACCGGTGTCGGCGATATCCGCGAAGTTAACGCGAATGGCCGCGCCCCGCGTCGCGCTCTGCGGCTGCGATGCGGCTCGCAGATATTCAATTCCTTCGGCGGTTTCCGCCAGCGCGGTTTCGATGGCGCTGCGGTCGCTCGATGGCGCAATGCGCTCCAGTTCGCCCCGCCCCAGGGCGCTGCGCACGTAACGCCCAACGAGCGACCGCAACGCTTCAAACTCAAGAACGGGTTCTGAGTTCATGAGAGTACGCTCGCTCTACCGCTTCGATGGTTCCTGAAGTCACTCTGTATTCGCGCAGCTTCGCGCAGGGTACCCATTCGACCCGGCTCACATCATCGCCGGGAACGAGTTCGCCGCCTGTCACTTTGCAGACGTAATCCACCAGAACATAATGATATTCGGCGCGACCCTCTTGGTCGCGCATAATCCGTTCGAAAATATCGAAACGGAAAACGATTTCTATCACCAGGCCCGTCTCCTCACGGACCTCGCGGCGGACGGCGTCTTCCAGTTTTTCGCCGGTTTCAAGCAAGCCTCCGGGGATGGACCACCAGCCTTTCAGCGGCTCGCCCGCGCGCTCCACCAGCAGCGCGGAATCGCCGTCGAAAATGATTGCGCCCACGCCCAGCAGCGGATGTTCCGGATATTGGCGGCTAATACGGTAACGCTCCCTTCACGCCCAGCCGGACGCGATATACCGAAGTACGCGCGGTGATGTAAAGCGTTTGCATATCCGGATCGCCGAAGGCAATATTCGATGGCGTCTCGCCGACCGGGATTTCACCCAGCAATTTCGCTGGTCCATTATTCGACAATGCGTAAACATAGACCCGCTTCGCCGCTACGTACAGATTTCCTTTTTCATCGGTGCGCAGGCCGTCGGGGACACCGGATATTTTGTCCACCACGATGCGCTCCTTGGACGCGATTCCCTTGCCGTCAAGGTCGTACCCGCGCACGCTACGCTCATCCGAGTCTGACACGTAGAGGGTCCGCCCATTCGGCGAAAGTGCGATTCCATTGGGGCGCGTTTTCCACTTCGCCACCAACTCCAGCTCGCCTTTGGGGGTGACGTGATAAACGCCGTAGAAATCCAGTTCCCGTGTGTCCTGCTGGGCGCCGAACGCAGGGTCAGTGAAATAAACGTGACCGTCGCGACGCACCACAATATCGTTGGGAGCATTGAATCGCTTGCCCTCGAAGCGGGATGCAAGCACCTCGATTTTGCCGTTCTTTAACGTGCGGGTAACGCGGCGCTCGCGAAATTCGCAGGTGTACAGGCGGCCCTCCATGTCATAAGCGTTGCCGATCACACCCCCGGCCCGTTCAGCGTAAACCGCATCTCCTGCGCCCGGCGTGAGTTTATGCAGTTTGTCCACCACCGTGTCGCTGAATAACAAAAATCCTTCGTAAGACCACACCGGCCCTTCCGCAAAATGCAGGTCTTTTACCACGCGCTGGACCTCTATGTGGCTGAAGTCCTGGGCGAATACGCGGGCCGTGAACGCGAGGGCGAAGAGAACTCTCACCTATCTAAAAACTATAGCGGACCGCGAACGTTGCATACGAATTGCGGTGGTACTGGCCCAGAAAATCCAGCATGTCGCCGCGAATCCAGGCGATGCCGGGCGTTATGCGCCAGTGCTGGCCGATGGTCTGCGAATATTCGAGGCGCACAAACGACCCTGCCGAGCGGACCGCCGTTTCGAGCGTCAGGCTGCGGTTCACATCGATGGTGAGTGCGGCGCGGCCGACAAACGATTTCGCGAAACCGCGGTCGGGCGTAAAACTCAGCCGGTTACCGGGGCCGCCAGTGCCTGCGTAACCGCCCACCAGCGACCATTCCTTTATCTGCCGCTCCAGTTGAATGACGTAAAGGAAATAATCCTGCGCCCCCGGCGTAGTGGTGGTGAAGTAGCCAGCCTCACCTTTGACCGTTACCCACGGCAAAGGAATCGCCGCATCGGCGCCATACATGCGCATGTTGGGATAGAAGCGTTGCGCGCGTGCGGTCGACGTTGCAGGATCGAAATTGGCATCGAACAAAGGAAGATTGTTAAGCCCGTCGAAATAGGAGAGCGAGTACTCGTAACCGGAACTATTATGATTCCATCGCAAGCCATACTGGCCGCGTCCGGGGTAGCGCGCGCCGGCGTCGACGACGGTGACACCATCCAATTCCGGGGGAAGAACCGTCCAGCGCTGATTCAGCAGCGGAGTACGGCTGGGCGTGAACCAAGGTTGGTATACGGCATCGAGCGAATCCCGCGCGCCGGCAATGGTCAACCGCACCGCGGTTACACCCAAAAAATCGCTGTCGACGACACTGCTTAAGTAATCCTTGGGCGCGAACCGGTCAGTGGGAGTAAGAATATCGGTCTTGCCCCAACGAATGATCTGCCGCCCGAGTTGAGCCGTTATTTTGCCCTTGTGAATGGTCGCATTGAGTTCGCGCAGGGAGAGTGCCGGGCGTTGGATAGAGCGGTCATCGACGTCCAGGCGCGCATCCCGTTCCACTTGGCGGTGCGTATCGGCGCGGGCGTCGAGCGTAGTGTTCAATTTCAGCCAGGGCGCAAATTTATAGGACGCCTCCCAGCGGATCGCCGCCTGATCGACAACCCGCGCGCTATCATTCGGCGCCGTTTGAGGATAAAACAGCGCACGGTTTTCGATGTAGCCGCGCTGCTCGAAACTCGTGCCACTTTGCGGAAGGTCTTGCGCTAGCAGCGCCAGCAGCAGCAGTCCCGTCATAGTCCCCGCCGCAAAGCGTCCACCGTGAAGTCCGCATCCTTCATCGGCAGGTTATATTCCAGCTTGTCGTACTTAAGCGTGGTCCGGCTCTTGCGAGGCACATCCAGGACCTCGATGGTGCGCGCCGTCCAGATGCCTTTCGCCTGCTCGAAATCGCGGTAGTCGATCGCGCGAACCAAGCCCTTCTTGTTGTACGATTCCACCCTGACGACGACGTAGTTGTCTTTCTTCACCCACAAGTAGCCGTAGGTGTATTGCGATGACTTACGCGGCGTGGATTGCAGCTTCCAGGTATCTTTTTCATCTCCGAGGTACTTGTAGTCGAATTGTGCGATGTCGCGCTCTTCCAGATCCTCGAAGCTGAAGTCGGTTCCGAAGAAGCGCGTCGAGCGGTCCTGCAGCGCGATACGTTGTTCGCGCCCGATATTAGGGCGCCACAGCCACTGGTCGCTGGCGCGATCCGGATGATTCACGATGAGAAGTCCCACGCCCTTAACTTCGGCTGGAGCGGTGAATCGCAATATGCCTTTACTGTTGCCGAAGGCGCCCAGGCGGTCGAACAGCCAGCGCTTGGTGGCGATGCGGTTGCCGTTGCCGATCACCTCCAGCGTTCCTTCGTAGTGTTGCGTCTCAGACCGCTGCCGGCGCTGGACTTCTTCCATGATCTGACGCGGTTCCTGCGCGCCAGCGACGAACGCCGTGAGTAGCAGGATCGCGATAAGCCTACTCATACTCCAAAGCCTCCACCAGGGACCCTCGCACGGCGCTCTCCGCGGGCCCCAGCGCCGCAAGAAACGCCGCCCCCAGAATCACCGGGGCTAATGCCAGCGCCGTGGTGAACGGAAACGCATACCGGACGTCGATGCCCACCAGGTCGCGCCGCGCAATCTCGATCGCGTAGTACAACTCACCCGCTCCCAGTAGCAGGCCCAGTGCGAATCCGATGAACCCGATCGCGGCCGCCTCTATCCACACGGTGTGCCGAACCTGCCGGCGTAATCCTCCCACGGCCTGAAGCACGCCCAACTCACGCCTGCGGTCGGTGATCGAAACCGTAAGCGCGTTTACGATGCCCAGCACGGCCACCAGCACCGCCACGGCGATCTGCACATAGGTGAGGCCGAACCACTGATCCGTCAGGCGAGTCACGTAAGCGCGGACATCTTTATTGGTGAGTACGAACAGCCGCTGCTGCCGCCCGAAGGTGTCCAGGATGCGCTGGCGGACCTCCGCCTCCTTCGCGCCGCTCGCCAGATACACGCGGAAAACGTTGACTGAATCGTCGTGCCACGCGCGTGTGTAGAGGTCGCGCGAGATCAACAGGCTGCCTTGCTGATCTGAAAAATCGCGTACGACGCCGGCTATGGGCAGCCGCAAGGTACCGCCCGGAGCGGGGATTTCGAGGATTTCACCCAGCTTCGCGCCATGCAGACGCACAAAATTTTCGGAAGCCATTACAGCTTCGCCGCGGTCCGTGCGCCGGTACATGTCGGCCTGATCGCCTTCGACGGGAGGCAGTTTTGCGCGGCGCTCGGCCGAGGCGACGTTAAAAGCCACCAGCATCACAGGACCGCCCTTCACCGTGACGCGTACGCTGCGCACGAACTCTACTTCCGCAATGCCGGGAAGTGCGCGCAGTCCATCGCCGAGCGATGCCGGAAACACGAAGTTGCGCGCCGTAAGGTTCTGCGCCGTGGTGACGAACAAGTCGGGGTTGAGGGCGAGCCGCATCCATTCGGACAAAGAATCATAGCTTGAACGCGCCAGGCCGCCCAGCGAAATCACCAGCGCCAGCGACAACATTAAGGCGGCTACGGTCCCCGAAGTGCGCCGCGGCCCTTGAATCAGGCTGTCTGCAGCAAGCGTCCCCTCCACTGGCAGCATCCACGCCAGCACCGGCCGAATCGCGCGCGAAAGCCATAGCGAAAGACTCGGCGCAAGTAGCACGGCGGTGATCCCGCTCAGCAAAAAACCCGCATAGAAGATTACTGTGTTGCGGCTGAAGATCAGTGTGACACCGGACGCAACAGCGCACGCCAACGCGGCCCAACGCCGGGCCCGGCTCTCGCCTTCGCCCAGCGCCTGAGTGCGGCCCTTCTGCAATGCTTTCACGGGATCGACGGAAGCCGCCGCGCGCGCGGGAATCACGGCCGCGAACAAACTGGTCACGATGCCCATCCCCAGCGCTCCAAGCAGCAGCATGGGATTGATCTCCAGGCCATCGGCACGCTGGGCGACTCCGTAAACGTCCGTCAGAATGCCGCCGATATAGCCCGCCATCGCCCGCGCCAAAGCGATGCCGAACAACACGCCAAGCATCGATCCAAACGTCCCCGCGATCATGCTCTCCGCGAGGAACAGCGTGCGGATCTGTGAACGTGTCGCTCCCAGCGCGCGCAGAATTCCGATCTCGGAGCGGCGCTGCGTCACCGCAATCGCGAAGGTGTTATAGATGATGAACATTCCGATGAACAGGGCGAATATGCTGGTGATGCTCGACGCCAGCGAATAAACCCGCGAGGTCTGCTCGAACTGTTCGCCGCGCGAGCTGGGTGGGTCCACTTCGTAACCGGGACCCAAAAGAGCGCGCAACTTCGCGGCGCCTTGAGCCAGCGTTACGTCGTCTTTGAGCGTCAGGTCGATGCGGTCGAACTTCCTTCCGCGCCCGAAAAACTTCTGAGCGGCATAGATGTCCATGATGGCCAAGTCGCCGCCGAACGCGCTCGCCAGACCTCCGGGCTTCATGATGCCGCGCACGGTGAAGACCAGATCGCCTTGCATGGTCCGCATGGGCATGCGGCTCCCGGCTTTCAGGCCGTTCTTATCCGCGAAGGACTTCGTGACAATCAGCGAATCGGTCTGAGCCAGGAATACCAAGGGGTCGTCGACGGCATCGTCGGTGCCTTCGAGATCGTAGGTCCGCAGGCTGCGGTCGCCCAGCATGTCCACGCCGAGTATCAGCAAATTACCTTGGCTAGTCGAGACCGTCGCTTCGATCACCGGCGCCGCGGCTCGCACGTCGGGCAGGTTCTGCACCTTTTCCAGCACCGCTTCTTCGAAACCCGGCTCTCCAGCAGTAACTTGAAGCTGGGTGGTCCCCGCAATCCTATCGATGGTTTCGCGGAAAGCTGCGGATACGCTCTGGTTCGCGGTGTGCATGCCGACGAACACGCCCACGCCGAGAACAATACCCGCCATCGTCAGCACCCAGCGCAGCAAATGTTTACGCGCGTAAGGCCAACTGATGAGCTGCAAGAGTCTCATGCTGGCGACGCGTCCTGATCCACAGGCTGGCGGCGGACATCGCCGACGATATTGCCGTCACGCAGGCTGATGGTGCGCGGGCAGCTTTCGGCAACCGTGAGATCGTGAGTTACGATCACCACCGTCGCGCCCAGGCGATCGTGCAAGTCATGCATCAGCTTCAGGATCTCCTTGCCGGTGTGGGTGTCGAGATTGCCGGTGGGTTCGTCACCTAAAAGGATGGGCGGGAAAATACTCAGCGCGCGGGCGATGGCTACCCTCTGGCGCTCGCCGCCGGACAGTTCATCGGGCAAGTGCTCCAGGCGCTTCGTCAGTTGCACCAACTCCAGCAGCTCCCTAGCGCGTTCGTCGATTTTCTTACGGGGCCAGCCGCGCAGATGGAGCGGCAGCGAAACATTTTCGAGACTGGTCAGCGTAGGCAGCAGATTGAAGAACTGGAAAATGAAACCGATCTTGTCGCGGCGCACCCTGGTGAGCCCGTCATCATTGAGCGCGGATAATATTTCGCCATCGATCTCAATCTCGCCTTCACTCGGCCGGTCCAGGCCGCCTATCAAATTCAACAGCGTTGATTTCCCCGATCCCGACGGGCCGACAATCGACACCATTTCGCCGCGCGCGATATGCAGGTCCAGCCGCTCGAGCGCCGTCACTTTACGCTTGCCTTCAAATTGTTTGGAAACGCCGCGGAGGTGGATCACTTGTTTCTATCTATCATGCCGCAGTCGGCGGCAGGACGCGAATTTCACAACCTCAATCCAGCAGGTGCCCCAGCTTTTCACGCTTGGTCCGCAAATAGTTCTCGGTCGAACTGATGGGGTCGACGATGCTGGGGATCCGTTCCGTCACGCGCACTCCCGCCTGCTCCAAGGCTGCAATCTTCTCGGGATTATTAGACATGAGCCGCACCGCGCGCACACCTAAAAAGTTGAGAATGGCAGCCGGCATCTCGTAGCCTCGCAGGTCCGCTTCAAATCCCAGTTGCTCGTTGGCCTCGACCGTGTCTGCTCCCTGGTCCTGCAATTCGTAGGCGCGCAGTTTATTCAGCAGGCCGATGCCGCGGCCCTCTTGTTGTTCATAAATCAGCAAACCACGGCCTTCTTTGGAAATGCTTTCAATGGCTAACTCGAGTTGCGCGCGGCAATCGCAACGCAGGCTATGAAACACGTCGCCAGTCATACACTGCGAATGGATGCGCACCAGCACCGGCTCGGGCGTCTGAATATCGCCCATTTGCAGGACCACTGCATCCTCGGATTCCGGACCCTCGACGCCCTGGAAGCCCAAAATTCGAAAGTGCCCGAAGCGGCTGGGAAAGTCGGCTTCGGCGATTTTTCGTAACTCGAAGGTCACTGGCACGCTAGAAGGGGGGTCCGCCCCAAAAGGGACCGGGGTGGCTCACTCCATTATAATGACGCCAGAGCCCAAGACCGCGCATGCTCCAACAGCACCTAGTGATCTTGATGGTGAAACTGGCTGTGGCCGCCTCGCTCGCGAGCGTGTTGACCCGCAGCGCGCGCTTCACCCAGATGCTGATGCGGGAAGAACGTACGCTGATGCATCGCGTCCAAATGGCGCTCGTCAGCGCTGCGATTTTCGCTTCGGGCGTGGCGGCGCGTGTGGTCACTGGCAGTTCCTACCAGGCGGTCGATCTCGGGCTCGAAGGCAGTCTGGTGATGGGCATGCTCGGCGGCTACGTCACTGGGCTTTTAGCTGGAGTACTGATCTCCATCCCCGCAATGTTCAACGGTGAGCTGATGTCGATGACCTTGTTCGCAGCTGCGGGTGTGCTGGGCGGTCTTTTACGCGATGTCGAACCCGACAAAGAAGCCATTTGGAAACTGACATTCCCCGATCAGGCTCTGTTCCGCTTGCTGCGTAAGCGCGATTTGCGCCCCGCGGCATTCAGCCTGGTGTGCGTGCTGATGATTCTGCTCGCCGAATTTCTGCGTTCCACCATGGCGAGGCTTTTCCCCAGCAAAGGCGTCTTCGCCCTCCAAGACAAATGGGCCGGCGAAGGTCCCTGGCTGGTGGTGGCCGTCTATGCCACTACGCTGCTCTCTGTGATGCTGCCCATCAAGATTTGGAACAGTAAGCGTTATGAGAGGAAACTGGAGCTGCAGCAATTGAGCCTTAACGAAGCCCGGCTCGCCGCTCTCAGCCGCCAGATCAATCCCCACTTTCTGTTTAACACGCTAAACTCCGTGGCCTCGCTCATCCGGCAGGACCCAGAAGAAGCGCGGCAGGTGATCTATAAGCTCTCGAAAATCCTCCGCCGGCTGCTGCGCCAGCAGGAAAATCTTACGCCGCTGCGCGAGGAACTTTCTTTTATCGACGCTTATCTGGCCATTGAGATGGTGCGCTTCGGCGAAAAGCTGCGCTTCGTCAGGGACATCGATCCTGCAACGCTGGACCTGCTGGTTCCCAGCATGATGCTGCAGCCGCTGGTCGAAAACAGCATACGCCACGGGCTTTCGAGCAAAGTCGACGGCGGCACGATTCACGTGCGCAGCCGCCTGCTCGATGGCCGCTTGCAAATTCTGGTCGAAGACGACGGCGTCGGCATCCCGGAAAAAAAGCTGGCAGGTCTGTTCGAGCAAGGGATCGGGGTCAGCAACGTGAACGAGCGCTTAAAGGTTCTTTTCGGAGAAGATTATAAGATGTGGATCGATAGCCGGCCGGGCGAGGGAACCAGTACCGGAATTGAGATTCCCGAGCACGCCGGCGCCGCGCCGCAGCGGGCGCTAGAGCGGACAGACGTATTAGTAGGCAGTGAGTCCTTATAGAAACCGGAAAGAGGCCATTTTGAACGAGCTGAATTTTTCCAGCATGAAGCACCGGGTCCTGAGCCATTACGAGCCTTACAAGAATCGCGCCTCCAGGCATTTGACGCGCGTATCCACGCCTGACATTCCCAATGCCTACCGGCTTTTCTTTCAGGAATCGATGCGCTCCTGGGGACCGACCGCGTCCATGTTCCCCAGTTCGCGCTATCTGGCCAACGCCCTTACCCGCCCGATAGATTTCCGGCGCGCCCGCACCGTGGTCGAACTGGGACCCGGCACCGGCGCCGTCACCAATGAAATCCTAAAGCGCCTGCGGCCGGACGCCACGCTCTTCGCCATTGATATTAATCCCACGTTTATCGATCATCTGCGCGCCACCTGTCACGATCCCCGCTTGATTGCTCTCGGCGGAAGCGCCACCGATTTGCTGCCGCTGCTGGCGCGGCACGATATCCAATCGGCGGATGCCGTGGTTTCCTCTTTAGGATTAACCGGCATGGAGCACAGGACCCGGATGCAAATCATGCGCCAGATCAGCGCCTGCCTGGCTTCCCACGGCACCATGACTCAATATCAATACGCGGGACATTTCGAGATTGCGAAATTACGTCTGGGCGGGTTTAACGAGGCGCGATTCTTGCGAAGATTTTTCGGCCAGGTAAGCGTCGGTCGAGTGCTTTTGAATCTTCCCCCGGCGCTAGTGTTCACCTGCCGTAAATAGCGCGCCGTTAATAGAACAAGTACTTGCGCCATTGGTCGTCGCTCTTGCCGAGCAAGCGCATCAAGTGCCGGCTGGTGTGCAGGCTAAAGGGACGCGGCGCTCGCGCCAGACGCATGCCCGCTTCTTCCGGCGTGCGGCTGCCCTTGCGATTGTTGCAGGGGTGGCAGCAGGCCACCAGATTCTCCCACGTGGTTTCGCCCGCACGCGAGCGCGGGATCACATGGTCCAGCGTAAGCTCATTCGTGCTGAAGGTCCGATGGCAGTACTGGCAGGTGTAACGGTCGCGCATCAGGATGTTCTTACGCGACAACGACCGCGCCTGCATGGGAATGCGGCGGTATTCGAGCAAGCGGATTACGCTAGGCACCGGCACCGCCTGGCGCGCCGAATGTACGTGCGTACTGGAGTGTTCCTCGGTAGCAGCCACGCCTTTCAGCACCAGCACTAGCGCCCGCCGCGCCGCGCACACATTGATCGGCTCGTAACTCGAATTCAGAACCAGGACCGGACGATGCAAGCGTTCCTGGTGATAGTTTGCGATCACGTTACTCCCCCTGCCCCCGCGACCGCAGCCGCGTCCGCCATCTCGAAACTTTGCAGCGCCACCCGCCGGTCGGTTCGCGCCAGCGCCAGCAGCGCCACATGCGCCGCGCCGGCGCGTTTCAGCACGCGAGCGCACGCCGCAGCCGTAGCGCCAGTGGTCAGGACATCGTCCACCAGCAATACCCGCGCACGGTCCAGCCGGACATTCCTTTTGATGGCGAACGCTCCGCCTACATTGGCACGCCGCTTGGCGTTCGTCAATCCTGCTTGTGGCGCAGTGGATTTCACGCGGCGGACGGCCCGCTGCATCGGCACGCCCCACTTTTTCGCAATCACGCCCGCCAGGTGTTCGGATTGGTTGAATCCCCGCTCCCATTGCCGCCGCCAGTGGAGCGGCATCGGCACAATCACATCAAAGCGTTCTTCGCGCGGAATCACACGCGCGAGCAAACCCGCCAGCGGCCAGGCCAGGCTATAAATCTTGTCGTACTTAAACAGATGAATCAGCTTGCGAAGCGAGCCTTCATAGGAGCCATACGAATACACCGCATCAAACCCCGTCAGGCCCAGGCGGCAGAGCGGGCAACGGCCGCTTTCGTCCAGGGGAAAACGATTCAGGAAAGGCGTGCGGCAGGTCACGCAGAAAAACTCGGCCCTCAGCGGCTGTGGATCGCACAGGCACCGCGCGCACACCGGAACTCGGGAGACCTCGCGCAGAGCTTCGCCGCAGACTCGGCACTCGTCGGGAAAAACCAGGGGGAAAACCAGCTCAGTAAGGCCGCGAAATCCCCTCTCCGCGGCGCGGAGCATACGATCAGGCGTTGACAGCCGGTTGCCTGTGATGCGGAGCAGGCGACTCGAGAAGACCCACCTCCACTGACACCCATAGTGTACAACAGGGCGTAAACTGATGGAGGCGCGACATCGATTTATGCCCATGCGAATGCTTCTGCTGATCCTTTTGACCTTGTCATCGGCGATGGCACAGCCGCCATCGCCCAGGCTGGTAGGACGCTGGCGTTCGATCGAAACCTCTAAGGGCGGCATCGGGGCGGTGTACCAATTCCGCGCCGACGGCACCTTCGATTTCAGTCCGGGCGCTATCGTCGACATGCCCTACCGCGTGGAAGGGGACCAACTGATCTTTCCTCCCGAGACAACCACCGGCCCCGAAATGAAATCGACGGTTGCTTGGCCAAGTAACGACGTGATGCTGATGAGCATGCAAGGCCACGCCGAAGAATACAAGCGACGCGGCGCCGCCGATCCGCGGGGCCGCCTGCTCGGCGAGTGGCTGGGCTCGCGGGAGATGGACGGACACCGGATGCCGGTTCAAATGGTTTTCTACCCGGCTGGCAGGTCTCTGCTGGTCATCTTGTTCACCACCCAAGCCGGCCGCTACTCCGTCACGAATGGAAGACTGGTGGGGGAAATCGGCAGGCGACCCGCACTGGAAGGCACTTTTGACATCGCCAACGGAGTGCTCTCCATCTATCGTAGCGGTGGCCGGATCACCAAATTGGCGCGCTACTGATGATCGGACGCGCGCTGCTGGTGTGGCTGCTGATGATGGCCGTCGAAACCATTCATGGAGTGCTGCGGAACTTATTGCTGGTCCCCATGGTCGGCGATCTGCGCGCCCGTCAGCTCGGCGTGTTCATCGGCTCGGCGCTGATCCTGGGCATAGCCGTTCTCTTGATTGATTGGATCCGCCCGAGTTCCCTACGCGAGCTTCTCGTGATCGGAGCCATGTGGCTGGCATTGACGCTGGCCTTCGAATTCACGCTCGGGCGCTCACTGGGACGCCCGTGGAACGCGCTATTGGCCGATTACGACCTCACCCGCGGCGGGTTGCTTTCGATCGGTATGGTGGTGCTGGCGCTCGCGCCATGGATAGCTGCCCGAATCCGTCAATCCTCATAGATAGTACTGCGATGACCGATTGAAACCACCAACACCACAAGCCGCTTACCTTGAAGTTCACAGACGATGCGATAATCCCGCAACCTGTAACGCCACAACCCGAACTTGGTACCGCGAAGAGGCTTGCCGAACTTACGCGGATTGGCGGCGGCTACGATACGCCGCTCCATGTAATCGAGAATCTCGCGTTGGATCGCGTGATCGAGTTTGCGCAAGTCCTTCAGGGCTTCCGGATGGTACTCGATCTCCCAGGCCACTAGCTAGCTTTCGAGGCCCAGTTCTTTTCGTACCTGGCGACTGGTGAGGGAAGGAAGCCGTTTTTCGAGGCGCGCTTCCGCTAAATAGCGATCTTCCAGATCTTCCAGATTGCTTTCGATGAGTTCGCGAGCGTAATAGCTTTTAGTCCGGCCGGTTCGTTGGGCCAATCGGTCCAACCGTCGCTCAATATCGGGATCCAGACGCAACGAAAGCATGATTTTAGTTCAGTATGACATATCCTACTTGTATGACGATGGGTTGGCGAGGGCTTTTCCTCTTATCCACTACCAGAGAACCTTGACCGCATAGCGCCGAAATGCGGGATCAGCCGTCAGAATCGATACTCCTTCGATGGTTGCCTGGGCGATCAGCATCCGGTCAAACGGATCGCGGTGATGAAGTTGCAGCGACTCGACGGCTACTGCGTGGGCAAGTTTCACCGGGAGCGCCTCCATTGCATAGTGCGCCATACGGGTGGGAATATATACGCTTGGCGATTCCGCTAAACGCAGCTTCCCAGTTTGCATGTTGAGCGCTAATTCCCAAGCGCTCACTACGCTAAGTAACAAGGTATTCGCGGGGGTCGGCCAACAAGAGCAAAGCCTTTTTTCACAGGCGAGGACTCGCTTCGTTCCACCATAGAAAGGTGTGGATGTCGAGCAGCAGTTTCACTTGAGCCTGGCGTCCACCCGATACCATTCTGCAAGCTCGCGCTCCGTCATGAGATCGAAGTCCTCGGAGATCCAAATTTTTCCCCGGTCAATTCCGGGAACGCGCTTCTTCACCGCTTTGGACTCGATCGGTCCCAGACGCGCCACCGGCTTACCGGCCTTCGCGATGATGATCTCCTCGCCCATGCTCACCCTTGCCAGCAGCTTAGAGAAGTGGGTCTTCGCGTCATGAATATTGACAGTAGTAGCCAAGGTTCTTGACTAAGTCCATGTAATTGACCTAAGGTATCGTTCCCGGGATGCAACCGCTCACCCGGTGGGCCTAAATCGATTTCATCTTCGAGTTAGGTTCGGAGAGCCCGGGAGGTCGTTCCGGAAAACCTGCCCGCCCTTCATGACAAATTTGACCCGCTCGAGTTCAGTGACGTCCTTCGAGGGATCGCCCGAAACTCCGATGATATCCGCAAACTTGCCTTTCTCGATGGCCCCTACTCGGTCCGCCCAGCCAATGTTCGCGGCGCCTACGGAAGTGGCCGAACGAATCGCTTGCAGCGGCGTCATCCCGTATTCGGTCATCAGTTCAAACTCGACGGCTTCTTCTCCGTGATAAGGGCCTCGCTGCTTGCCGTGTGCGCCGTTCGCGTTTACCGCAAAAGCAATCTTGGTGCCGGCGTTGAGGGCCCTCTGAAAGCTCGCCTTTGAGAGCTCGGCAAAGGGAATCGTCTTGGATTTATTGTTCTTGGTCGTAGTGAGCCCAAACGTGATGAATATGCCTTTTTGCGTCATCATTCGGACTGATTCCTCATCGATATCAGTCACCAGTTCCAGCGAATCGCATCCCGATTCAATAGACTGCCGCACGGCCACACCGGCGTGTGCAGTGCAAGCCACTCGGACGCCTTGCCGGTGGGCTTCGTCGACTATCGCCCTTTCTTCTTCGAGGGTCATAGTCGGAGCGCGAAAGTTTTCCGCTCCAGAGGCGTAGACTTTGATGAAATCAGCTCCGTTCTTGAGCTGCACTCGCACTTGCTTGCGCCCTTCCCAGGGTGAGTCGACCAGGTGGAAGTAACGAGGTCCATCGATCGATCCGCGCATACCTTCCGTGGCAACCCGCATCCGTGGGCCGGGGATCAGGCCTTCATTGATTGCGTTGCGAAGGTCGACGTCCGCCGTTCCGCCGCTGGTAAGATCGCGCGCCGTGGTAAAACCCGACATGAGGTCTAACTTCGCATTCACCGCCGCCAGGATCGTGGCGTATGGAGCGGAAAACGCCGTTCCGGGTACCGGGACAGCAGGCGGGTTGGCGTCCGAACCCGTGCCTTCGTGATCCCCCACTTTAAACATGTGGTTGTGACCCTCAATCAAGCCCGGTAACACCGTGCCCGGCCCCAGATCGATTTCCTGCGCGCCGGGCGGTATCTTGACGCCGCCAGCCGGTCCCACCTCGGCGATCCGCTCGCCCTGGATCACAATCACTTGATTGCTCGCCAGCCGGTCCGACGTGCCGTCGAACAATTGAGCGGCGTGAATGACTACTACCCTCTGATTCTGAGCGCCCAGCCAAGATCCGCCAAGTGCGAGAGCGAGTACCGCTGTTCCAAGTGCCCATTGCCCCTTCATAGACAGCCCTCCACAAGAATAGATCTTGGACGGAATTCCTGGTTTTCCGTTCCGCTTCGAAGAGAAGTATATGCCCGGCAATATGGCCTGTCAATTTAAATGACATCCGCCACAAAAGCCCGCGCCGCGCTATAGGGATCGCGGTACCCTTAAGGAACGTAGCCCATTTTATGAGCGCGGAACCCACCAAGCCCTTCGATTCCATTGAGAGCGCGCACGAGTTCGTTGCGCTTTTGGAGGAAAGCATCCAGGAAGCGGCCGACGATATTCGCGATCATCTGCGGCAGGCCGAAGCGGCCCATGCAAAACGCCAGGTGGATGCACTGAATCTTGCGCTATACAAACTCACGCAACTGGCCGCGCAGATGCACAAAAGCCGCCGCGCATTGAACGATCTGCGCAGCATCCGGCGTCTGCTCTTCACGGAACGGGATGCGGACGAGTCAGGCTCTCTGTAATAACGGGCGCAGGTCGCGAAGGTTCTTGACGTTCTCCAGATCGAAGATCCGCTCCATCAGTTTGGCGGTGGGGGCCGCGCCCAGCACCGGCGTCATCAGCTCGCGTGCCTTGGCCGTGACCTCGTCGCGCGTCATGGGATTGTCGGCCGTGCCGCGCACTGCCTCCACTCGTTCGGTCAAAACCTTACCATCGGTAAGCGTCACTTCGACGATAGTGACGCGCTTCGGCATCAGGCGCTCGAGTGATTCATCGTGGACCAGGTTCACCTTCGCGCGCTCCCGCAGCACCGCCGGATCTTTCATTCGGGCGACGTCATGTGCGCTCCTGAAAGTGACAGTCTTGTCGACCACCATGACCGCGACCAGATGCTGCAGGCAGATGTCCGGGATGGTGCGGTTGTCGACAATGGTCGCTTCATCGGCCGCCACGCGCACTTTGACCTCCTTCACCTGATTCGCTTCGAAGGGGCTGCGCTTCAGCAGATTCTCCATGGCATCGAGCGGTGCTTGAATGGGCGCGCCTACGGTCCACTTTTTGAAATTAGTTCGCGTGACCTCATAACGCTCGCCCAGTTTCTCGATCAGCAATTCCGCGCCGTTCTTAGGGACGAAGGCGTCGAGGAAATTGTCGGCCCCCGAAAGAATGTCGTCAACGCCGGTGCCGCCCGCCTGCACCAGCAGAGCGGAGGTAACTCCGTTTCGCGCCGGCATGCCGCCGAAGTCGAACGATTTTTCGATGTGGTCGGTGTCGCGCTGCCAGGAGGCCAAACCTCCCGCCTGCTGCGCGGTGTAGGAAAGCACCCAGCGCATCTGCTGCGCGGTGAGTCCCGCGGCGCAGGCAGCCGCAGCCGCCGATCCGAAGGTGCCCGAGAGCGCGTGCGTGCTGCGATGCGTGGCCACCATGTATTGCAGCTTGCCCATGGTAATGGTCACTCGCGGGCCAATGTCGTAGCCCAGCGCTACCGCGCGCAGAAAGCGAGTGCCGTCATTGCCGAACTGTTCGCCGACGGCCAGTGCCGAGGGCACCACCGATGCTCCGGGATGCGATTGCGAAGGCGGATGCGTGTCGTCGGTTTCGTCGGAATGCGCCAGCATGCCGTTGCACATAGCCGCTTCGATAGGGCCGCACAACACATTCGATGCCACTACTGTCGAGACCTTGTCGCCCTTGTAGGCGCGCGCGAATTGTATGGCGAATTTTCCGGGAGGCAATTCGGACCCCGAAACCATCGCGGCGATAGTGTCGAGAATAATATGCTTGGTCTTTTCGACCACCGCCGCAGGCAGCGGGCGGCGGGCGGCCTCAGCCATATAGTTGCTGAGCGTGGTCATGAGAGGACTCGCCGTGAGTTCCGCGGCGAAGACCCGGTCAGGGATTGCGGCGGCGACAACGGCTGCGCCGGCAGCTTTAAGGATGCCGCGGCGCGTGATCGGTCGTGGATCGGTCATAAGAATCTCCTAATTCAGCAACACGGTTCGCTTTATGTAATCCAACTTCGGAAAGTGCGGTTCCAAATACGCATTGGTTCCATTCTCGACCCGGTTGGGATCGATAAACTTTCCTTCAGGCATCATCTCACCATAGCCCGAATAAAGCTTGTCCACCACACCCATGCCCTCGACCACCTTGGCAAAGGGCGCGAACCCCTGGGCGTCGAGACCGGCATTATCCCCCAGATTGATGAAGATTTCCGTGGCCCGCGTGTTCGCATCGGACTGCGCGAAGGCCAGCGTGCCGCGCAGGTTCTTTTCCTTGGGAGGATCGTCGAGGATGAAATACTTACGCCAGCGATCATGGACATCATAATCCTTGTGAACGCCGAACTGGGCGATGAAGCCCGCCACTACGCGATAGAAACGGTTTTCATTGAAGTAGCGCATCCGCAGCAGTTCGTAGAAGCGATCCACCCCGCGCGGCGCCCAGGCCCGCGTGGCCTCGACGATGAAATCGCCTTGCGAAGTCTCGAACTTTACGCGGAAAATTTCCGGGACGCCCGCCTTTTCGTCCTTATGGCATCCGGCCAGGATCAGTGCCAGGACGAATGCGAACGCCGCTGCGGTCACGCTGCTCCGGCATATCATCCCGTCAATTATCTCTTAGCTGGGGGGAGCCGGCAGCGGATTAACCCGTTGGCGTCAAATTTTCCGGGACGATGCCTCGGCCCAGGTAGTCATTGAGGCGGTTATCAGCCCTCATTAGTTCTTTGCGGGCGGCTGCTAAATCTGCGGATGCGTTATGGATTTGTTGAGAGCCATCGGGACGAGGAAGTCCGCTTGGGAGCTGATTCATTACGTTGTTGAAGGCTTGAGAAGCTGCGCTGCTCCGCGCACTTGCTTCTACCAGGCCAGCCACCAGGACCGTCCGAATCTGCTGATCTCTCGGCGGCGGCTTGCGCGTTTGCTCCCGTTGCTCAGAGCAGGTAAGGCAGATGGGTGTTTGACTTACGTACAACTCGGTCTCTGCCGCGCAATAACCGCAACGAGCCATAATCAACCTCTCGATTTTTATGCCTTACGCCGGTGAAATTGCGTTGTCAACGGCGTTGTCATATGGAAAACGTAAAATAAAGTGCCAAAATTACAGTCAGTAGCGTCCAAGCGTGGCCTGCGGTATATCTAACGGGTATGACTGACTTTGTGGATCGTAGAGCGTTTCTTATTTCCGCGCTAGGTGGAGCAGCGCTTCTGCCTGTAACTGCGCCCGCGCAACAGCCCGCCCCGGTGTCGCCGGTTCCTACGCCGCGCGATTGGTCGGGAAGCGCGCCGGTGCATTACCCCGACCCCGACATCGTAGCTCTCGATAACCGCTTCAAGCGCTACATCGTCTTCAATACCCCGATCAAGCGGCTGCACACCGGAACTTCGTGGGCGGAAGGCCCGGCGTGGAACGGCGAAGGGCGATATCTGATCTGGAGCGACATCCCCAACAACGTGCAGATGCGCCTGATCGAGGAAGACGGCCACGTGAGCGTGTTCCGCAACCCGTCGGGCTATAGCAACGGCAACACTTTCGATTACGAGGGACGCCAGCTTTCCTGCGAACACGCGGGGCGGCGCGTGGCGCGCTACGAGCACTCGGGTGCGGTCACGCTGATCGCCGACAAGTTTCAAGGCAAGCGTCTGAATTCGCCGAACGACATCGTGGTGCATCCCGACGGCGGTATCTGGTTCACGGATCCTACCTACGGCATTCGGGGCAACTATGAAGGTTTTAAGGCCGACTCCGAAGTGAAGCCGGCGGTATACCGCGCCGATCCGAAAACCGGCCAGCTCGACAAAGTGTTCGACGAGACGGACGGGCCCAATGGCATTTGCTTCTCGCCGGACTACAAAAAACTATACGTGGCTGACACTGGCACCGCGCGGCAGATCTGGGTATTCGACCTCGATGGCAAGACGCTTCGCAACGGCAAGCGATTCGTCCAACTGAACGTTCCGGTGACTGGACAGTTCACTGCGGCGGACGGGATTCGCTGCGACATCGACGGCAATATCTGGGCGGGCGCGCTTCCGGGCGTGCAAGTGATCGCTCCGAATGGCGAGCCGATCGGAATGATCCGCATGCCGGAGATTTGCGCCAATGTGTGCTTCGGCGGGACCAAGCGTAATCGGTTGTTTATCGCCGGCAGCCAGTCGTTATATTCGGTTTACGTCGACACGCAAGGCGCGCACATCGCCTAAAATCGCCGCGGCTACTTGGCTCCGTATCCGGCGGGCAGCACCTTGTGAGGATCGACGCGGATCACCAGGTATACGATCTGGTCGCTAGTGATTTCGCTGAACCAGTGCGGCGTATTTGGCGGAATCACGACGACGTCACCTGGACCGAGTTTACGGCTGACGCCGCCTTGCAGCGGGCCGCCACGGGTGCTGGGACCGTTGAGCACCTTTACCACCGGGGTATCCGCAGGCTCCTCTTTAAGGTCCGTCATCGGCCCTCCGGTGACCAGAGTGCCGTTGCCTTCAATCACGTGATAAACCTCCGTGATCTGGCTGTGTTCGATGCCGCCGCCCACGTCCCGCCCGGCGGTCTTGGCGCGATGCACCACGCCCACGCCTACGTTGTACTTATTGTTGATGCTGATGACGCGTATGGCTTGATCGCTAACCGGGGCCGTCGCAGTTTTCCGCGCGGTGGCTTCGATTTCGGATTTCGTTACGTCGGTGGCAGCGCCGCGCGGCGTGTGCTGCGCCGCCACAGGCAGCGACAACCCGAGCGCAAGTGCCGCGAGCGAAATGATTCGCATGGAAACCCTCCGGCCAGTCTATTTTTTGGCGGGCCAGAGTACGCCCTGGTCCATCTTGGCCACAGTTCCCATACCTTTGTAGTTGAACCTTTGCAGCCGCTGGCCGCGGTAGGTTTCGGTGGTGTAGACGTTGCCTTTCGAATCCGTCGCGATGCTGTGGACCGCGTAGAACTGTCCCGGCTGGCGGCCGCCGTCGCCAAAACTGGTGAGGATCTCAAGCGTATCGCGCAACATGATGTAGACCTTTTCGTTCGCGCCATCGGAAAGATAAATGTATTTCTGCTGCGGGTCCTTCGAGAAAGCGATATCCCACACCGAGCCATCGCCCAAGGTGCGCTTCGCAACGATCATTTCTTTGACGAAAGTCCCGTCTGGTTTGAACACCTGAATCCGGTCGTTCACGCGGTCGCAAACATATAACAGGTTGTCGTTCGAGAGTTCGGCGCAATGCACAGGGCTGCGAAACTGTTGCGCGATAGGCGCGTCCGGATTGTAATTGCCGAGATTGGTGTCGTCCGGTTTGTGCCCGTAAGCGCCCCAGTGGCGTTTGTACTTTCCGGAATCGGCGTCGAACACAATCACGCGTTTGTTGCCGTAACCGTCGGCGACATACAGCTCATTAGTCTTGCGGTCGATGAACATCTTGGCCGGGCCTTTGAGGTTCTGCAGATCGTTGCTGCCTTTGCTCTGTCCCGGCTTGCCGATCTGCATCAGGAACTTTCCGTCCTGCGTAAACTTGAGGATTTCGTTGTCCTTGAAGGGAGCAGCCGGGGCCACCTGGCCCTCAACTGGCGGCAGTCCCTTGGGCTGCGGGCCGCGGCCGTTGCCGCCAATCCAAACGTTGCCCTTATAATCCACGGTGATTCCGTGATTCGATTCCGGCCAATCGTAGCCTTGCCCTGGGCCGCCCCAGTGTCCGATCAAATTGCCTTCCTGATCGAATTCGAGAACCGGCGGCGCAGGCAAACAGCAGCTCGCTCCAGGGGGCGTCGTGCTGGCGTAAATTTCCTTGGGTTCGAGCGATCCGGCGCGATGAATAATCCACACATGATCGCTCGCGTCGACCGACACGCCTATGGTATTCCCCACCACCCAGTGGTTGGGTAGCGGCTTGGGCCACATGGGATCCACTTCAAAACGCGGTGCCTCGATACCGGAGGCTTGCGCCTTGCGCCCGAGCACGCTGGAGCCCACCCCCAGCACCACAATGGTTGCGACAAAGGCGCTGCCTATCAGTAGATTTCGTTTCATTGAGTCCTCCACGGTTGGGATCTCAGCCACTATACACGATCCGGCTGCGCGATGTAAGCTACCATACGAAGCCGGCTTGCATGCACAGCAGTAAAACCCTGGGTCTGACGATGTTGGCGCTGGCGGCGTCGGCAGGCGCCGTGGCTCACGATATTCCCAATGACGTGACCATTCAAGCGTTCCTTAAGCCCGAGGGCCAGCGGCTGCGGCTGCTGATACGTGCGCCCATGAAGGCCATGCGCGACATCGAGTTTCCACAGACCGCCGCAGGCTTTCTGGATTTGGCGCGAACCGGCCCGTTGCTGCCGGATGCCGCCACTCTCTGGATCGCCGACGCCATCGCGGTGTACGAAAACGACGCCCGGCTGCCGAGACCCCGCGTGGTAGCGACGACGGTGTCGCTCGAATCCGACAAATCGTTTGCAAGTTATGACGAGGCCCTGGCGCACGTAAATAGCGCAAAACTGCCGCTCGATACCCAAGTGGTATGGAACCAGACCATGCTGGATGTGCTGTTCGAGTATCCAATTCAATCGGAACGCTCGCAATTTTCTATTGACTCCGGTCTCGGCCGATTGGGTTTGCGCGTGGTGACGGGCCTGCGCTTCCTGGCGCAGCAGGAGAGCGGCAAGTATGTGGTCCGCGCCTTTGAGTTCGAGAGCAATCCCGGTCTGGTTCGCCTGGATCCACGCTGGCATCAAGCTGCTCTGCTGTTCGTGCGCGAAGGATTCCTGCACATCCTCGATGGCACCGACCACCTGCTGTTCCTGCTGTGCCTGGTGATTCCGCTGCGCCGTTTTCGGGTACTGATCCCAGTAGTAACAGCGTTCACTGTGGCGCACTCGATTACGCTGATCGCGTCGGCATATAACCTGGGTCCCGACGCGCTGTGGTTCCCGCCGCTGATCGAGACCCTGATTGCCGTTTCCATTGTCTACATGGCGTTTGAGAACATCATCGCGGCCGCCGGAGCCGAGCCAAACCTCGGGAAGCGGCTTAAGAAGCGATGGATGGTGGCGTTCGGCTTCGGATTGGTGCATGGATTCGGCTTTTCCTTTGCGCTGAAACAAACAATGCAGTTTGCAGGAGAACACTTGCTGACGTCTTTGCTGTCTTTCAATATCGGCGTTGAACTGGGGCAGTTACTGGTTCTGATGCTGATGGTCCCGGCGCTGGAATTGCTGTTCCGCTACGCAGTGACGGAGCGGCTGGGGACCATCCTACTCTCGGCCCTGGTGGCGCACACGTCCTGGCACTGGATGACAGAACGGTGGGAACGGCTGCGCCAATTCCGGTTCAATTGGCCCGAGATCAACGCCGCCTTTCTGGCGAGCACGCTGCGCTGGATGATGATACTGGTGATCGTGGCCGGCGTGTGGTGGCTGGGTTCCGCGGTTCTCGGGCGGTTTTTCGCTGGCACCAGACCCCGGGAAAACGAGTGAGAAGGAACGTGCCCGGATTGCACTCGAACGTGGCGTTAGCCCTGCCGAAAGACTATCAGCGAGCCGGTATATACTGTATCAATCGCCAGATTACCGTATTCGAATTTCGCCAATATTTCCGGGTGTTTTCAGTCTGGCGTCGCGACGCGAGGAAAGTATAGGCTAACGGGGGACATCGAATGAAACACACGACATTGATGGCTCTTGGCGCGCTGGCCGTTGCGACTGCGCCGGAAATAGATCGCGCGCTCGCGGTCGAGCAGGTATGAAGCCTCTGATCTTGAATCTCTTGGCAATGGCGGCGCTGACCGCAGCGCCGGGATCGCGCACATTCACCGGCGTCATCACCGACAGCATGTGCTCACTTGCCAACCATTCCACAATGAGAATGGGACCGACGGATGCCGAGTGCACCATTGCTTGCGTTATGGCGCACGATGCGTCCTATATGCTCTATGACGGGAAGTCGGCTTACACACTGACCGATCAGCAAACGCCGGAAAAGTTCGCCGGAAAAAAGGTGACGGTCAAAGGCACGCTGGACGCTAAGACCAAGACCATCCATGTCGAGTCGATCACTCCGGCAAAATGAGCGGCGGCAGGTTTAGTACCGGTGGCTGGGGGGTAGGGCTTGCATACGCTTTCAAAGTGGAGTAAAACCAAGTTGTTATAGGTGCAGAGGCTGGTGACCGCTGATGGGCCGTATCCACGGCGGAGCCTGCGTAGGAAAAGGAGAATCCGCAATGACCTCGAATTTTGCCCGGCGAGCGCTTCTGTTCGCGGTTGTAGCGGTATTGGCGGTATCGACGCTGGTTGCCCAAGAGCTTCCCGTGATCGCGGTAAACGACAATCGAACTCCCGCGGGCAGCCTGCGCAACGGCGTGCTGACCCTCCAACTCGAGTTACGCAAGGGCGATTGGCATCCGGAAGGCGAGACTGGCGAGACCATTCCCGTGTACGCGTTTGGCGAGCCAGGCAAGTCCCTGCAGATTCCGAGTCCTACCATTCGCGTTCCGCAGGGCACCACCATCGATATCGCTCTGCACAGCACTCTCAGCGTTCCGGCTACTCTGCACGGATTGCATCAACGTCCAGGGAACGACGGCGATGTGATTAACGTGGCCCCAGGCGCGACCGAGCACATACATTTTATCGCCGGAGTCGCGGGCACCTATTCCTATTGGGCGCGGACTCCCGACGGGCAGCGCGACGACCGCCGCGTGGTCGACTCTTTGCTGGGTGGAGCTTTCGTGGTGGACCCGCCGGGCGCAACCGGCCGGGATCGCATCTTCGTTCTGGAACGCTGGAACGGACCGACGCGCACGGCTATCAACGGCAAGTCCTGGCCCTACACAGAGCGGCTGAACTATGAAGTGGGCGAGAAGGTCCACTGGCGTGTGATCAATGTGTCCGATCTCAGCCATCCCATGCACCTGCACGGATTTCACTTCGAGCTGAATGGCGCGGGCGACGGAGAGAACTACAAAGTCTTCGCTCCGGGAGAAGAACCCGTCGAGTTCACGCATTCCGCGGAAATCGGTGAGACTTTCGAGATGACGTGGGTTCCGAAAGAACCCGGCCGTTGGTTATACCATTGCCACCGGATTCCACATATGCGGCTGCCGATCGCCCTCGACCCGAGCGATGTAGACGTGCTCGATAACCACGCCCACATGCACGGAATGGATTCGGATTACGAAGGCATGGGCGGCATGATCATGGGGATCACCGTGACGGGCCGCTCCACCAAAGATACCGAGAACGGTTGGAAGCCCGAACGCCGGTTGGAACTCGCAATCGCCGAGCGGCAGGAAGATTCGAGATTTTTCGAGCTCTCCTTGCGCGATCTGGAGTCCCATTCCGCCAAAGCAAAGGTGCAGAAGAGTCCCGCGCTCACGGGTCCGGTGCTGGTCCTGACGCAGAATCAGCCGGTGGAAATTTCCATCGTCAACAAGCTCAAGGAGGCCACCAGCATCCACTGGCACGGCATCGAGCTTGAAAGCTATTACGACGGCGTCCCGGGATGGGGCGGCGTCGGCGACAAAAAGACCCCGGCCGTGGAACCTGGACAAACCTTCACCGTCAAAATGGCCCCGCCGCGCGCCGGAACATTCATGTATCACACCCACTGGCACGACGCTGCGCAACTGACCGGCGGGATTCACGGAGCGCTGATCGTGATACCGCCGGGGCAGAACTACGATCCCGCCACCGACAAGAGCTTTATGTTCAGCCAGGGTCCGAACGAACCGTTCGGCGCAGCCATGACTCTGATCAACGGCTCGCCGCAGCCTGACACAATGGAGCTATGCACGGGCGTCACCTATCGTTTCCGGTTTATCAACATCACACCGTCGGTCAACAATCTCCGGGTGTCGCTGCAAAACGCCAACGGCCCTGTGGAATGGCGCCTCTTAGCCAAAGATGCTGCGAACGTGAAGGGCACGCCGATGCAGCGTGCGGAACAGCTAATCGCCGTGGGCGAGACGTTCGATTTTGAATACAAGGCCACGTCGCCGCAGGAATTGCTGCTGGTGGGATTGTCCCCGAATAACAACCGCCGGGCCGTCCAGACGATTACCTTTTCCGATCCCCCAAAATAGGCGGAACCCCAGGACGGAACTCAAACGGGGTGTTCCTCCGAGACCCACCCCGCGAGTGCAATGCCCTTCATGAAAAGCTGGGGCATGTTTACTCAATCCTAGCACTAGGATTAAGGTAAATCTATACAAATTTCGTCAAGGAGCGAATCAGGATGATAAGATTATCCCCACTTGCAACAACCGGCGTTCTTTTGGCGACCGTCGTCTCGATAAATGCGGAAACCCACGAGTTAAGGCTCATTCCAGCCAACGTCCATTGGGGCTATTACGACGCACGCCTAAAGCCGGCGCTGAAAATCGCTTCCGGAGACACGGTTCGAATCGAAACCATGCTGGCGGGTGGCTTGGAACGCCTGAAAATGGTTGGGGTTACAGACTCCGAGATTCCTGATGCGCTAAAACGGGTCGAAAGCGCCGTGACCGATCGTGGTCCCGGAGCGCATCCGCTCACCGGCCCCATTTACGTGGAAGGTGCCGAGCCAGGGGACACCGTAGAAGTGCGTATCCAGAGTTTCGAATTCCTGCATCCCTACGGCGTGACGGGATTCCGGCCCGGCAGCGGCACGCTCCCCGACGACTTTCCTTACGCGCGATTCAAGCTGATTCGCCTCGATCCCCAAGCCGGCACCGCGGCATTTGGACCGGGCGTGACGCTCAAGTTGGCGCCGTTTTGGGGTTCCATTGGGGTGGCTCCGCCCTTGATGATGCGGCGTATTTCGAGCGGGCCTCCGGGCGCGCACGCCGGTAATCTCGACAATAAAGAACTAGTAGCCGGCTCGTCGCTCTACTTACCAGTCCACGTGCCAGGCGCATTGATTTCGATCGGCGACGGGCACGCCTTGCAGGGAGACGGCGAAGTGACGGTGACAGCGGTCGAGACTTCGCTGCGAGGCACGGTACAGATATTCGTCCACAAGGGAAAACCGATCCGCTGGCCCCGCGCGGAGACCCCGACCCATTTCATCACCATGGGTCTCCATCCCGACCTGGATGAAGCCGCTCGAATAGCCACGCGCGAGATGATCGATTTTCTGGTCTCCGAAAAAGGATTGTCCCGCGACGACGCCTATATCCTGTGCTCATTGGCAGTGGATCTCCACGTTACCCAACTGGTCGATGACACTAAAGGGATACACGCAATGCTGCCCAAGTCGATTCTGCATTAGACGGCTTGGAAGCCGGAGTGGGCTACTTTGAATTTAGGTGAACCTTTGCGATTTCCCAAGATGACGTTGTAACCATCCAACGAGTTTCGTCAGTAACGGCACCTCAAAGAGGAAGATCACAAGAAACGACGCGAATCCCCAGCGAAACTGGACTTGCCGCAGGAATATCCAAAAGCCCATGGCATGAAGCAAAAACACGCCTCCAAGGAAAATCCAAAATCTCTTTGTATGCCAGTAGCGCCGAGATTCCTTGATGATTATTGCAAATCCGCCGAGGGTAGAGATCACAAAGCCGAGCCACTTGGTGTACGAATCACGCGGCACGTCGTAACTGACGGCCAGATACGCGCTTATAACTAGGATCAGGCTACCAACTATCACCAGTGCGTACTCAATTAGCGTCCGTTTCCGGTTGGAACCCATAGTAATTGGAACCTATAGTAACGAGACTGAGGAACTGCTGCTAGAACAATATCACGCCGTTACGCTGCTCTTTCTAACTGCCGTGCGTCGACTTCGAGCAGGGTTACTATGTCCGACACTTCCTACCGCCGGGAAGGAGTCCGGGAAGCCGGTCCGGTTGACTTCGAAATCGCCCGATTGTACGATTAGTTCGCTGCCCATGGGGCGGCATTCACGCGGTGTCCCTGGAGGGTTTGCTTGTTACCGTTATTTAGAAAATGGCTCACCGTCGCTGTGGCGGTGTCGGGAATGTTGTCGCTGACGGGGCTGCCGGCGGCCGCTCAAGCGACTGCCGCCCGCGGTCCGAGAACAGCAGACGGCAAACCCAACCTCAACGGCATCTGGCAGGTTCTGACCACTGCCAACTGGGATCTCTTGGGGCACGCGGCCGCCGCGGGTCCGATGGTGCCGCTGGGTGCGATCGGCGCCATGCCTGCCGGGCAAGGCGTGGTCGAGGGTGAAGAGATTCCGTATAAACCGGAGGCGCTCGCGACCAAGAAACAGAACTTTGCCAAGCGCCTGGAGCTAGATCCCGAAGTGAAGTGCTATCTGCCGGGTGTCCCGCGCGCCACCTACATGCCGTTTCCCTTCCAGATCGTGCAAACCCCGCAATATATTCTGATCAGCTACGAATACGCCAACGCGGTGCGAACCATTTATATGAAGGACCCCGGCCCCAGCCCAATCGATAGCTGGATGGGACAATCGGTAGGCCATTGGGAAGGCGATACGCTGGTGGTGGACGTGACCGGCCTGAACGATCAATCCTGGTTTGACCGCGCAGGCGACTTCCATAGCGATGCCTTGCACGTAGTCGAACGATACACCCTTCGCGGGACTGATACGCTGATGTATGAGGCCACCATAGAGGACAAGAATGTCTTTACCCGTCCGTGGAAGATCAGCATGCCCATCTACCGGCGCCTGGAAAAGAACGTCCAACTGATGGAATTCAAGTGCGTCGAGTTTGTGGAAGAATTGATGTACGGGAAGTATCGTAAGCCGCCGGCGAAGCCGTAGGAGATGTTGATGAATTCGCAATGGTTGATCGTCGCGTGTCTGGCCGCAGCCTTGGCGCAGGGGCAAACCAAGCCTGCAAAAGCCACTGGATACACTCCACCGCGAACCGCCGATGGCCAGCCCGATCTCCAGGGCATCTGGAATAACGCCACAATTACGGCTCTCGAGCGCCCCCCCTCGCTAGCCGGGAAGGCATTTTTCACCCCAGCCGAAGCCGCTGCTTTTGAAAAGTTGACGGCGCTTCAGAACAATCGGGATGAGCGCGGTCCCGATGGGGCGACGGACGTCGCGGGCGCTTATAACCAGGCGTGGTTTGACCGTGGAACCAAGGTGGTGGGAACGCTGCGCACTTCGTTAATCGTCGATCCGCCCGAGGGCAAGATCCCGTATAACGAGGCCGCGCAGAAGCGACTGGCAGCGGCGGTCGATTACACGCGGGCTCATCCCGCGGATGGTCCTGAAAACCTGACCTTGCAGGACCGCTGTCTGGTATGGGCCACCGCCGGCCCCCCCATGCTTCCCGGCCCCTACAATGACAATTATCAGATTTTCCAGGGGCCCGGCTATGTCGCGATCGTGGTCGAAATGATCCACGACGTGCGGGTTATTCCCACCGACGGACGGCCCCATTTGCCGGACAGCGTGCGCCTCTGGAGAGGCGACTCGCGCGGGCATTGGGAGGGCAATACGCTGGTGGTCGAAACCACCAACTTCAACGGTAAATCGCACTTTCGCGGTGCCACCGAGAAAATGCACTTGATCGAGCGCTTTACCCGCACGGCCGCGGATACGCTCACTTACGAATTTACCGTGGACGATCCGGCGACATTTGCGAAACCGTGGACGGCCTCGATTCCGATGGTGAAGTCCGACGGACCGATCTATGAGTATGCGTGCCACGAGGGGAATTATGCAGTCCCCGGAATTCTCGCCGGAGCGCGGCTTCAGGAAAAGAAGCTCGCCGAGAGCGGTAGGAAGTAAACGACAAACCAGAAGCGGTTCAAATTACTGAAAGGAGTTTATTATGCGATCGAAAATAATCGGGTTGGCGATTGGTTCTGCGCTGCTGCTAGGGGTCCCGGCATGGGCGCATCATGCGTTCACGGCGGAGTTCGACGGCAATAAGCCGGTGAAGCTGCGCGGCACCGTGACCAAGATGGAATGGATTAATCCGCATGCCTGGATTCACATGGACGTTAAGGAATCGGATGGCAAGGTGACCAACTGGATGGTCGAGTGCGGCAGTCCCAATACGCTGCTGCGCCGCGGCGTCAACAAGAGTTCGGTGACGGCGGGGATGGAGATCTACGTCGACGGCTATCAGTCGAAGGACGGGACCAATAGGGCCAATGGCCGCGACGTAACGTTCCCGGACGGCAAGAAGCTGTTCCTCGGTTCTTCGAACACCGGGGCCCCCGGCGATTCACCAGAAAAATAGGAGACAAAATGCGCGCAAGAACCCTGTTGTTCATCGGGACCGCGAGTCTAACTGCCGCTTGGTTCCTCGCGGGACCCGGATCGCTCGTTAGCCAGACGCCCAGCTCGACGGCCCTCACCGGCTTGGTGAGTTCCACCGAGGAAGGGCCCATGGAGGGCGTGATGGTGAGCGCCAAGAAAACCGGTGGCACCATCACCATCACAGTGGCAAGCGATCAGAACGGCCGTTATAGCTTCCCGCGGAATCGTCTCGAAGCCGGTTCGTACACGCTACGCACCCGCGCAGTGGGTTATGACCTGGACGATCCGGGCGCCGTCGAGGTGACGCCGGCCAAGGCCGCTGCGGAAGTGAATCTGAAGCTGCACAAAGCATCGAATTTGGCGGCGCAGATCACTAATGCGGAATGGATTCTGAGTATTCCCACGGCCGATAAGCAAAAAGGGTTCATGCTGAATTGCGTGCAGTGCCACACGGTGGAGCGCATTTTGCGATCCAAGCACGACGCGGCTGAATTTTTGAAGGTAATGGAGCGGATGGGTAGCTACGCGAATCAGTCGTTCCAGTATCACCCGCAAAAGCGTATGGCGATGCGGATGCTCGAAGTGCGCGGAGAAGAGTTAGACAAAACCAGGCAGCGGCAAGCCGATTTCCTGGCCGCTCATAATCTGAGCACTGGGGCGACCTGGCCTTATGACTTCAAGACGCTGCCTCGGCCCAAGGGCAGCAGCACCAAGGTGATTATCACTGAGTACGATCTGCCTCGTCGCACCATCGAACCGCACGACGTGATGATGGATTTAGACGGCAACGTATGGTATTCGAGTTTTGGCGAACAGTCGGTGGGCAAAATGGATCCGCTGACCGGTAAGATCACCGAATACAACATTCCGATCCAGAAGCAGGGCTGGCCGACGGGTGAACTGGGACTCGAGTCCGATCGCGACGGGAATCTATGGTTCGGCATGACCTACCAGGCCGCAGTCGCGAAGTTTGACCGGAAGGCCGAAAAGTTTCAGATCTATCTTCCCCCAGCCGAGTACAACAAAGACATGACGCAAATCAACATGGCGGCTCCGCAGAGCAGCCACGTGGATGGTAAATTTTGGTCCCAGAATAATGGCTTCGCGGTGATTCACCGCTACGACATTGCGACCGGCCAAACCGAAACCTTCGCGCCCTTCAAGAATTCGAAGGAAGGCGAGAACCACAATATTTACGATGTGATTCCCGACGCGCAAAACAACGCCTACTTCACGGATTTCGCGCAAGAACACATCGGGCGTCTGGACGCCAAGACCGGTAAGATTTCGCTGTGGCCGACTCCCACCAAGGATTCCGCGCCGCGCCGGGGACAGATGGATGCGCAAGGCCGCATCTGGTTCGGCGAGTATCGCGGCAACCGCATCGGCATGTTCGACACCAAGACTGAGAAGTTCCAGGAGTGGGAAGCGCCCACTCCGTGGAGCGCTCCCTACGACGCGACCATGGATAAAACCGGACATGTCTGGACCGGTTCCATGACTACTGACCGCGTGATCCGCCTCGATCCCAAGACCGGCAAAATGGACGAGTATCTACTGCCAAAGTCGACCAACATCCGCCGGGTGTTCGTAGACGATCGCGGAGCGACGCCGGCATTATGGGTGGGCAGCAATCACGGTGCTTCCATCGTGAAGCTGGAGCCGCTGGATTAATATGCGAAACCTGCTGCCCGGGATTGCGATCCTATTGGCGGGTGTCGCGGCATCAGCCGCGCAGCTGCCCAAATTCGAGCCGGATGGCGCATGGCCCAAACCGCTTCCTAACAACTGGATGCTAGGCCAGGTCTCGGGCACCGCAGTCGATTCCCACGATCATATTTGGGTGCTCCACCGTCCCCGAACTTTAGACGAGCATGACCTCTACCTGCAATCGGGCAAAGGGGACTGCTGCATTCCAGCGCCCTCGGTGCTCGAGTACGATCAAGCGGGCAATCTGGTGCAAGCGTGGGGCGGACCCGCAAAAGCCGGAAGCAATCCCGGCTACGAATGGCCCGACAATGAGCACGGAATCTTTGTCGATTCCAAAGACAACGTGTGGATCACAGGAAACGGCGATAAAGACGCGCAGATTCTGAAATTCACCAAGAGCGGAAAATTCATCCTCCAGATCGGACATCACGGCAAAAGCGGCGGCAGCAATGACCCCGACAACATGGGCCGCCCCGCCGGCGTGGTGGTCTATCCGCGCACTAATGAAGTCTTCATCGCGGATGGCTATGGGAACCGGCGCGTGGTGGTCTACGACGCGGATACCGGCGCTTACAAGCGCCACTGGGGCGCGTATGGAAATAAGCCCGACGACAGCGCGCCGCGCACTCGCGTTTTCGAAGGGCAAGGCTCGCCGCAGTTCAACCTGGTCCATGGCATTCGCGTTTCTAACGATGGTTTGGTCTATGTAGGCGACCGCGTGAACAACCGCGTTCAGGTTTTCAAACTGGACGGGACCTTCGTCAAGGAAACCTTCATCGGGCGCAAAACCTCCGGTGCCGAAGGCACGGCGTTCGATATCACGTTTTCGCCCGACAAACAGCAGCAGTTTTTCTTCGTGCCCGACGGCAGCAACAGCAAAGTGCACATCGTGAACCGCGACACCCTGGAGGAGGTAGGCTTCTTCGGGGGACATGGCGGCCACGGATTCGGCGAGTTTTTCCACATCCACAGCACTGCTTCGGATTCGAAGGGGAACATCTACATCGGCGAAGTGGCCGGGGGTCACCGCGTGATGCGCTGGAACTATAAGGGCTTGTCCTCAGCATCTGCTGGCGCCGTGACCAGCGCGGCCCGCTAAGTTCACTCGGCGATCCACAAGTTTTCGGCGAAGGGCCATTCTTCATCGACCCATTGCGCCTCGCAACGGAACCTGCTCGCTTGGGCCATGCGGAGTACTTCGGCGAGCGAGTACTTGTGGCTGCTCTCAGTCCAGATCGTCTCGCCTTCCTCGAAGGTTACGGACATATCGGCTTTTTCGATAGCAACTCTTTGCTTCCGGTTGGAGCGCAGGTGCATTTCCACGCGGCGCGCGGTGGCGTCGAAACGGGCGACGTGGTCGAACTTGGAGAGGTCGAAGTGGCCATCGAGTTCACGATTGATACGGCCCAGCAGATTTAAGTTGAAGGCTGCGGTGACGCCTATCGGATCGTCATAAGCTTCGAGCAGTACCGGAACCGGTTTTTCGAGATCGGTGCCCAAAAGCAGCGAGTCGCCAGGCTGGAGCAGCCCGCGCAATTCATCGAGAAAACTCGCGGCGGCAGGCGGATCGAAGTTCCCGATCGTGCTCCCTAGGAATAGAACCAGCAGCGGTTTTCCCTCGCGGCGCTGGGCAGCGACCTCTGCGAGACCATCCAGGTAATCACGCTCCAGGCCGAGGATGCTGATGGCCTGGATGTCGGCGACTTCGCGCTTGCACATGGCCAACGCGGCGGGCGAGATCTCGATAGGGTAGTACGAAGTGGGATCGCGGACGCATAGCGCTTCCAGAAGCCCACGGGTTTTCTGGCCGCTGCCGCTCCCCAATTCCGCGACGG